>SXRM01000375.1 GCA_005792545.1 Pseudomonadota bacterium
ACTGACTACGGCGCGTTCATCGATCTCGGCGGCATCGATGGCCGGTTGCACATCACCGACATGAGCTACGCGCGGGTCAACCACCCGTCCGAGCTGTTCGAAGTCGGTCAAGAGGTCAAGGTCAAGGTGCTCAAGTACGACAGCGACCGCGAGCGCGTCAGCCTGGGTCTGAAGCAGAACTTCGAAGACCCGTGGATGTCGATCGACAGCAAGTACCACATCGGTCAGCGCTGCAAGGGCAAGGTGGTGAGCCTGGCCGACTACGGCGCATTCATCGAGCTCGAAGGTGGCGTCGAGGGGCTCATCCACATCAGCGAGATGAGCTGGACCAAGCGCGTCAAGCACCCGAGCAAGGTGCTGAGCATCGGCGACGACGTCGAAGCCGTGATCCTGGAAATCGACGCCAAGGGCAAGCGCATCTCGCTTGGCATGAAGCAGATCGAGCAGAACCCCTGGGACGTGCTGATGCACACCTACCCGGTGGGCAGCAAGGTCAAGGGCACCGTGCGCAACATCACCAACTTCGGCGTCTTTATCGGCATCGAGGATGGCATCGACGGCCTGTGCCATGTCACGGACCTCAGCTGGTCGAGCAAGGTCAAGCACCCGCAGGACATCTTCAAGAAGGGCGACGAGGTCGAAGCCGTGGTGCTGGCCATCGACCCGGAGAAGGAGCGCTTCAGCCTTGGCATCAAGCAGATGCTGTCCGACCCGTGGTCCGACGTGCACCGCCGCTATGGCCGTGGCTCGAGCCACGAGGGCAAAGTCGCCAAGCTGTTGGACTTTGGCGCCATCGTCGAGCTGGACGACTGCATCGAGGGCTTCCTGCACATCAGCGAGATCGCCGAGGAGAAAGTGGAGAACATCCACAACGCGCTCAAGGAAGGCCAGACCGTCAAGGTCAAGATCATCAGCGTCATCCCCGAGGAGCGCAAGCTCGGTCTGTCGATCAAGCGCGTGGGCAACGACGACGACGACGGCAACTTTGAGAACCCGATCGCCGGCCCCACCACCATCGGCGACCTGGTCAAAGAGAAGTTCGGCAACCTGCGCCTGAACTGATCCAGCCAAGAAAGCGACAAGGCCGCGCACCAGCAACGATTTTTGCGCTGGTGCGCGGCCCCTGTCGCCGTGGTACACTGGCGGCCTACGTCGCGCGGTCGTCGCGCCGGGCCCGGTCGTGCCCCCCTCCAGTGCCACTTCCGCATTGCAGCGCACGTTGTTCCGACTGGCGGCCTGGTCGGCCGTCTGGCTGGCTGGTTTGCAGGTCGCGTGCGGCAGTTCGGAAGCACCGCCGCCGGTCGCCAAACAAGACACCTCTGACGCCGCGCTGCCGAGCGACGCCACGGTCGTCGCCGGCCCGGACGCGACCGTCGCCGCCGATGGTGCGGTGGTCTGCCGAGCACCTGGTTGCCCCTGCACGCAGCACTCGACGTGCGACACCGCCTGTGCCGAGCGGCGCGACGGCAGTCAACTGTGCGCAACCCCCTGTGCAGCCAGCAAAGACTGCCCATACGGCGAGGTCTGCGAGCTGGTGGCCGGCGCCAAGGTGTGCGTCGACGCCACGCTGACGCTGTGTGACCCCTGCGACAACCAGAACGACTGCAAAGCCCCCGGCGCACCCGGGGCTGCGTGCGTGGCCTGGCCCGACGGTGGCGGGCGCTGCAGCGTCAAGTGCTTGAGCTCGACCGATTGCCCGCCCGAGTTTGCGTGCGAAGAGGTGTCGACGACCAGTGGCGCGACCACCAAGCAGTGCATGCCGACAGCGGGCGCCTGTGCATGCTCGCCGCGGGCGGTCCAAAAAAAGCTGTCGAGCACCTGCAGCGTCACCAACAGCGCGGGCAAGTGCCAGGGCAAGCGCACCTGCGGACCGGGCGGCATTTCGCCGTGCGACGGCCCCGAGCCCAAGGCCGAGCTGTGCAACGGCGTAGACGACAACTGCAACAACGCCACCGACGACGGTGCCTCATGCGACGACCAGAATCCGTGCAGCAACGACACCTGCCTGGGCAAAGCCGGCTGCGACCACAGCGATGCCATTGAGGCCTGCGACGACGACAACCCGTGCACCGTTGATACTTGCACCAAGGAAACCGGCTGCGTGCACACCGACCAGCCTGGCTGTGAAGTCAAGCTGCCGTACAAGCAGCCGTTTGCTTGCGGCAGCAAGCCGGCCTGGGAGGTTTCGGCCGCGCCACCCGGTTCGCCGCGCTGGGGCTTGGACGCGACGCCAGTGCTCGGCGTGTTTACGCCGGGCTACAAGTCGCCGTTTTGCTCAATGAACTTCAACCTGGGCGCGTCGCTGCAGTGCGCACCGGACGGGGCCGACGCAACGGGGACTGCGACCAGTCCCTGGTTCTCGACCGCGGGCATGGGCAGCCAACCGGCGCTGGCGGTGCACTACTGGCTCGCGGGCACCTGGCGGACCCAAGACGTGCTGTCGCTGCAGTGGGAGGCCAAAGGCCAGGCGACCTGGCAGACCGCGCAAGTCCACGAAGGCGGCGCGCTCGGCGGCGCCTGGCAACGCCAGGTGGTCAAGCTGCCGACGCCGGCGCCGTCGGCCTTTCGGTTGCGCTGGCACATGCTGGCGCCCGACTGCGCCAAGGCCGCCAACCTGACCGGCCCGTTCGTCGACGACATCGAGGTCCGCGATGCGTACTGCAAAAAGGCCAGCGACTGCGACGACGACAACCCCTGCACCGACGACGTATGCGTGCCGGCCAACAAGCTCTGCAACCACAAGCCGCTTGGCACCGGCGGCTGCAGCGACGACAACCCGTGCACGCTGCAAGACGCATGCAAGCTCGGCTCGTGTCAGGGCAAGGCGGCGCTCGGCGGCGTGTGCGACGACGGCAATCCGTGCACCGTCGGCGAGAAGTGCAGCGGCGGCGAGTGCGACGGCAGCGACTGGACCGGCGCCTGCGACGACGCCAATCCTTGCACGCAGGGTGACAACTGCCAGGCCGGCGTGTGCGCCGGCACGCCGGCCAAGGCTTGCGACGACAAGAACCCGTGCACCTACGACGTCTGCGACCTGATGACCGGCCAGTGTGCGGCGGCGTCGGCCGGCGAAGGCGGTCCTTGCGAGGACGGTGATCCGTGCAGCGACCTGGGCTTGTGCCATGTCGGCACCTGTGTTCCCCGGTTTGCCTGCAACGACAACAACCCGTGCACGCAGGACTACTGCGCCGGCTCAGCGTGCTCGCACTTCAAGGTCCTGGTCGGCACCCCATGCAGCGACGGGACCGCCTGCACCGACCCAGACCAGTGCACCGCCGCCGGCAAGTGCGAAGGCGCTGCGGTGTCTTGCGCGACGATTTTGCAGACGCCGGTCGCGTGCGCGGGGACGCTCGACGGCTGGTCGCTGCCGGAAGCCGCGACAGGCGAGGCGGCGTGGCGCATCGTGGCCGTGCCGCCAACAGTCGGCCAGGGCTGTGCGCTGGCGTTTACCGACGGCAAGGGCCTGGCTTGCAACGGCAAGCCGAAGTTGGGCGGCATCGCAGCCTGGACCGTGGACTTGTTGGGGCAAGAGCGTCCGGTGCTGCGCCTCAAAAGCATGAACGCGGTGGGCAAAGACCCCAAGGTCCACCTGCGCTGGATCGATGTGGCAGCTCCAGGTCCCGCCGGTGTCGAGGTGACGCCGCTCGGGCTGCTAACCAACGACGACGACCCGCCGGGGCTGTGGCGCCCGCTGCGCTACGACCTGTCGGCGTGGAAGGGCAAGCAGGTCCAGGTGCGGCTGGTGTTCGACTCGGTCGGCTGCCCCGAAACACCGGGCCTGGGCTGGCTGGTCCGCGACCTGGCGATCGAGTCCGGCAGCGGCCAGGCTTGCGCATTGGCCAAAGACTGCGACGACGCCAACCCCTGCACGGCCGACATCTGCCTGCAAGGCGGCGCTTGCAGCCACCAACCGCAGAGCGGCAACTGCCAGGACGGCACGGCGTGCACGACCGGCGACGCCTGCACGGTGGGAGGCGATTGCGCGCCCGGCAAGGCGGCGGTGTGCGACGACAAAGACGTGTGCACGCTCGACGCGTGCCTGGCAGCCCAGGGCTGCGTGTTCGCGCCGCGGCCCGACGGCGACCCCTGTCCCGACGGCAATGCCTGCACCATCGGCGACTTCTGCATCAACGGCGTGTGTGCCGTCCGCGACAAGTGCGACGACGGCAACCCCTGCACCAAGGACAACTGCGTGGCCGGTGGCACCTGCCTGTGGGACAAAATCAACGGTGGCACCAGCTGCGACGACGGCAGCCCGTGCACCAGCGCCGACCACTGCTCGGCCGGCAGCTGCGTCGGCAAACCGGCACCCTGCGCCATCGCCTGGCAGAACCCGATCGACTGCAGCGACGCCTGGCAACTGGCACCGCTGCCGGTTCCGGGCACCGTCAGCTTTGCGGTGGACGCCACGCCTGCGCCGCCGGGCTTCAAGAGCGGCGGCTGTTCGCTCAACGTCAACGACGGCATCGCGCTGCCGTGCGCGGACGGCCTGCCGGGCAAGGCCAGCGCCACCAGTGGGCCGATTGCGCTCGTGGGCCTCGCCAATCCTGCGCTGTGGCTGTGGAGCTGGCACGACGTCGGCACCGGCGCCAGCCAGAACTTGCGGGTGCTCGAAGTCAGCGCCGACGGCTTCCAGACTGTGCCGGTGGCGCTGTGGCAGGACAACGCCGTCGGGTCCAAGAGCTGGCGGCGGGTGCGCGTCAACCTCGGCAAGCTCACCGGCAAGACCGTGCAGATTCGCTTGCGCTGGGCGGGCCTGAACTGTACGGCGCAGTCGGGCAAGGGCTGGTTCGTCGACGACCTGCAAGTGGTGTCGTCCAAGCCGGATCTGTGCAAGTCGAGCAACCAGTGCGACGACGGCGAACCGTGTACCGACGGCGTGTGCGAATTCGGCCTGTGCCTGCACCTGCCCAACCAGGTCACGTGTACCGACGGCGACGCCTGTACCGTGGCCGACGTGTGCTGGAAAGGCCAGTGCCAGGGCAAAGCCAAAGAGTGCAGCGACGGCAACGCGTGCACGCTCGACAGCTGCGACCCGGCGGCCGGCTGCTCGTCGGTGGTCAAGGTCGACGGCAGCAAGTGCGACGACGGCAATTCGTGCAGCGGCCCGGATTTTTGTACCGGCGGCGAGTGCGGCGGCCCCACCATCGTGGCCGACGGCGCACCGTGCAGCAGCCCCGCGCTGTGCACCAAAGGCCAAACCTGCTTTAAGGGCAAGTGCCAGGCCGGCACCATGACCCCCGACGGCACGCCGTGCGACGACGGCAATCCCTGCTCGCTCACTAGCGCCTGCGACAACAGCCTGTGCAAAGGCGGCGGCCAGAACGCCTGCGACGACGGCGAACCGTGCACGCTCGACCTGTGTGCACCGACCGCCGAGGGGCTCAGTGCCTGCGCGCACAATGATCTCGTCAACGCGACGCCCTGCGACGACGGCGACCCCTGTACCGCCAACACCGCCTGCCTGCACGGCATCTGCGAGGGCAAAGCGGTAGACAGCTGCGTGCCGCTGGCAGCCAGCAGCTTTGACAACTGCGCAGCACCACCGACTTGGGAATTCGATCCGATCGTCAGCAGCATCGGCTGGAAAGTCGATGCGCTGCCCGCCGCGCCAACACCACACTCGGCGCCATGCAGCCTGAACTACAACAACGACAGCAACGTCGACATCGGCGTGCCCATCAAAGGCGCGGTGGCGCTGCCGGCGGTGCAGGTGCCGTTGCAAGGCTCGGCGCAGCTGGCGCTGTTCTCGTGGCACGACGGCGAGGTCTCGGCGGTCAAGGACAAGCGCACCATCGAGGTGTATTTCCCGGGCTCGAGCATCCTGCAGGACCTCATCCAGCTTCCCAACCACCTGCGCCGCGGCCGCTGGAGCAAGGTGCGGGTGCCGCTGCAAAAGTTCGCCGGCAAGGCCATTGTGGTCAAGCTGCGCTACGAGACCGTGGACCAGTTCGACAACGAGACGCCGGGCTGGTTCGTCGACGACCTGCGCCTGCAGGTGGCGCAACCGGCATCGTGCAGCAACGACGCGAGCTGTACGCAACCGACCGATCCGTGCAAGCCCACGAAGTGCATCGCCAGTGTGTGCGTGCCGACGCCCCTGCAGGGCGCGTGCGACGACAGCGACGCCTGCACGGTCGGCACCACCTGCCAGCAGGGCCAGTGCCTGGGCCAAAGCAAAGACTGCGACGACGGCTACGCCTGCAGCGCTGACCTGTGCGACGCCAAGCTCGGCTGCTACTACAAGCTGGTCGAGAACTGTGGCGAGGTGCCGTTGCCCTATGACGTGAGCTTTGCCTGTGGCCACGTGGCCAACACCTATTGGCAACGGGATGCGCCGCTGGGTCCGGGTGCGCCAGCTTGGGCGATGGACGCCTCGCCGGCGGTGCCGCCGCCGCTGTCGCCGGATTGCTCGCTCAACTTCAACGATGGTGCGCATACGGCTTGTCCGCCGGGCGTCACCAAGATCGACCAGTTCGCGGTGTCGCCGCTGGTGTCGCTGCAGGGCCTCAAGTTTGGGGCACCGGTCAAGGCGCGCATCCATACGGCAGGCACCTGGCAGCCGGCGCAGGGCGAGACCGCGACGGTGGAATTGCAGCCGCTCGGCAACACCAAGTGGACCCTACTGGCGACGCTGCAACCCTCGACCGCGTGGGTGGCGAGCGAGTTTGACTTGTCGCCTTGGGGCGGGCTCAAGGTCAAGCTGCGGGTCCGCTTTGCCAGCACCTGCCAGCCAGGGTCGGGCGTGGGCACCGGGCCGTTTGTCGACGACGTGCAGGTGTTCGACGCCTCGTGCAAGTCGAGCAGCGTCTGCAACGACGGCAACCCATGCACCGCCGATGTGTGCGACGTTGCGAGTGGCATCTGCAAGGCCGATGGCCAGAGCGGCGCGGTCTGCGACGACAGCAACCCATGCAGCATCAACGACGTGTGCGTGGTGGGGCAGTGTCTCGGCAACCCCAAGCCGTGCGACGACGGCAAGGCGTGCAGCAACGACGCTTGCGACCCCAGCAGCGGCCAGTGCGCGTCGTCGGCGCTGCCCGATGGCAGTCCGTGCAGCGATGGCCAGTCGTGCACCACCGGCGATGTGTGCACGGCGACAGTGTGCGGCGGCAAGGCCAAGGCCGACGGCAGCCCGTGTAGCGACAGCAACCCGTGCACCAACGACGACGGCTGCGCCAAGGGTGTGTGCGCGGGTGGCGGGTTGGAAGCAGATGGCAGCCTGTGTACCGACGGCAATCCGTGTACGGCAGGCGATGCGTGTGCCAAAGGCAAGTGCGCTGGCGGCAAGAATGCCTGCGACGACGGCGATCCGTGTACGGAGGACTTGTGTACGCCGGTCGGGTCGGTGGGCAAGAAGTGTGAGAGTAAGAAGACTTGTCCGTGAGCTGGAGGCTTGCGGTCGGCGAGCCGGCCGGTTATTGGCTTCGCGTTGGTCGTGGAACCGGTCGTCACGCCGCCCGCGGAAGCACTTCGGCGTCGATGCGAGCGGCGGCACGATCGCTCTGCAATTCCAGATCATACCGCGACTGAAGGTTCATCCAGAACGCCGCTGAGCAGCCAAAATAGCGCGAGAGCCGCAAGGCTGTATCCGCCGTGACGCCGCGGGTGCCATGCACGATTTCGTTGATGCGGCGCGGCGGGACAGCCAGCGCCTTTGGCAGCGCTTACTGTGAAAGCCTGAGCGGTTCAAGAAAGTCGAGCGCCAGAATTTCGCCGGGGTGAATTGGGGCGTGTTTGGTTTCCATTGGCTCCCCTAGTGGTAGTCGACCAGTTCGACGGAGTCAGCGCCACCGTCTCGCCACACAAAGCACAGGCGCCACTGGTCGTTGACGCGAATACTGTGCTGCCCGTTGCGGTCGCCTTGCAGCGCTTCCAGGTGGTTTCCCGGGGGAGCCGAAGGTCGTTCAGGGCCACTGCTGCGTCCAGATAACCTGCTGAACTTCTTCGAGCGAGCCCGCAGGGTCGCCGACTGGGCCGACGTTCCCGGCTGCTGGGCGCAATTTGTGGACGCCGAGATCGGCCTACTGCGCAGATCGAGCGCATCGAAATCCTTGATTCGGCAGTGCCGCAGCCGCGAATACCACGGTCCTTTGGCTTGCCCTCAGTTGCTTCGCGCTGTCGGCCTGGTAGTCGCCGCCGCGCCAAACCCGCAAGTTGGTCACCGGAGGCCCTGTTGGGCCGTAGTTGGGCGACTTTGCGTAGAAACCAGCGTCGAACCAATCATTGACCACCTCCCGGACGTTGCCGGCCATATCATACAGGCCGTAGCCATTGGGGCCGGCAGTGCCTACTGGCCGGGTGCCGTCGAGAGTGCACGCTGCACTGCCGTCATCCCAAACGGCCGAGTTTTGAGCGCAGGGCGAACAGGTGGGCGCCAGATTGCCCCAGGGAAACTTGGCGCCCACCAGTCCGCCGCGGGCGGCCTTTTCCCACTCCGCCTCTGTGGGCAGGCGGCCTTGAGGGTGCGCCCATTTGCAGTACTGGTGAGCCTGAAACCACTCGACGCAGTTGACGGGATGATGCCATTTGCCCTGGGCGTGCCAATTGCAGTGGTTGCCCTTGCCGGCGGGCATCCCGCACGCGCCTACCTCAACGCAGCTCTTGTAAGCCGCATAGGTAACCTCAAAGACGTCGATGAAGAATGCCTCCAAATAGACTTCGTGTTGCGGACTCTCTGAACTTTCACAGCCATCATCGCCGGGCACGCAGCCCATCAGGAACTTGCCGGCGGGAATCATGACCATTTCACTGGGGATGGCGCGGGCGTCTGGCTGGATCTCCTTGGAGCAATCTGCCGTTATGGCGGTGTCCTTGCCAGGCGCGGCGCCCGCGGCGTCCGCTTGCGCGCATGAAGCGCAGGTGTTCCCGTCCGTCACTGCCTCAATTTGGTCGACGCGATCTTCGCTGTCCGTCGTCCGATGGCTGGCCACGGATTTGGCATCGCTGCCGCTCACGATAGCGGCCAGGTCGTTCACGGTTGCGATCGGTTCGGTGCAATTGGCGAATGCCGTCAGGCAGGCGAGTGCTGCCGCGTGGAATCGCGGCCTGGCGTGCGTGGCAGTCATGTTCGCTCTGGTCGACGAGTCGCTACCCGCAACATCAGCCTAACAGACCCAGTTAGCCTTGGCGACGCGAGCATTTGGCAATCGCGGTCCACCTCACGCCGCACACCGCCACCGCACCTTGCCCCCCCAACAACGCCACCCCGATACTGCTCAGGCGCACCCCGCGCCACCAGAGCCCCCGATGACGACCGCCGAAGCCGTATTTGACCGCGCCCAAGCCCTGCCAGAACCCCTCGCCCGTGAACTGTTGGATTTCGCCGAATTCTTGCTCGAGCGCACCGATCGGTCGCGGCATGCCGACCTGATGGCCGCGCAGGCGTCGAGCATGGCCGGCGTGTGGGACAACGACGACGACGACGTCTACAACTACGCTTGAACCGGTTCAGCCGCCGCGCTCCAGTCGGCAAGTAGCGCTAGCCGTGAGCCCCATGCCCAATCCCGCTTGCCGCACGGAAGCTGGTCACGAAACCTGAATGGTTCCATGCGCGCCGGACAGGCATGGAAGGCGTCCGCACCCAGTTTGTGACAGCTGCCTGCGCCGGGGTCGGAAGCGGCCGCAACCTCAGGGCGAACCAACACCTCAACAATTGCATGGACCTCAGCCCCGCGCAGGCGGGGCTTCGTTACGGGAGCCCGCGGCTTCAGCCGCCGGGTCACCCCCCGGTTGCCCTGCGGCAATTCACCGCGAAACCTGAATGGTTCCAGGCCTGCCGGACAGGCATGGAAGCTGTCCGCACCCAATTGTTGTGGGTCCGCACCCAATTGTTGTGGGTCCGCACCCAATTGTGGGTCCGCACCCAATTATGGAATCGTGGCTGGCACCGCGCGCCGGTGCCTCGCCCTTTGCCCCGCCTTGACACCGCCCGCCCCCATCCTAGCCTAGTCCCCGGCGGCGGTCGCGCGGTTCGGCGGGCCGCAAAAGACAATCGGTTCGCGGGCATCGGGCCCACGACCGGGCTTTTGCGGTGGCGCAGACCTGTGCCCGCCGGGAGGCGACCATGCAGGACAAGCTGACCAACAATGCGCAGATGGCGCTCAAGCTCGCCGGCGAAGAGGCGATTCGCCGCAGCCACCAGTTCTTGGAGCCCGAGCACATCCTGTGGGCGCTGTGCGGCAACGTCGATGGCGTGGTCAAGCCCCTACTCGCGCGTCTGGAAGTGCCGGTGGAGCCCCTGCGCGACGAGATGGCCCGCGAAATCGGCCGGATGCCGGCGGTGCGCGCTCAGTCGGGACCGGGACTGGTAGGTTCAGAGCGGCTGCAGGCCTTTTTTGAGGCCGCCGACGAAGAGCGCGGCAAGTTCAAAGACGACTACGTTTCGACCGAACACCTGTTGCTCGCGATGCTCGCCGACCGCAAAGGTGCGGCAGCGAAGGCACTGGCCGACCGCGGTCTGACGCGCGAGAAAATCCTGACCGCGCTCAAGCCCTTGCGCGGTTCGGCGCGCGTGGACAGTCAGGAGGCCGAGAGCCAGTTCCAGGCGCTGGAAAAGTACGCGCGGGATCTGACCGCCGTCGCCGCCCAGGGCAAGCTCGACCCGGTGGTTGGCCGCGACGACGAGGTGCGGCGGGTGATGCAGGTGCTGAGCCGCCGCCGCAAAAACAAC
>SXRM01000376.1 GCA_005792545.1 Pseudomonadota bacterium
CCATCGAGATCGCCAGCGACGGCGCGCGCCGCGTTGTCGTCGGGGCGCAGCGGACGAGGACGGCGCCGAAAGCAACTAGCCTCGCGGGGCTGCCATGACGCCGCAGACCGCGACCATGCAGCAGGTCCTCGCTAACCTCGAACGGCTAGCCGACCGCAAGTTGGAGGGGCCGCGCTCGTTGGCGTCGGCGCTCGACCACGTGGCGGCCGGTATCGCGTGCTCGCTCGACGGCTACCCGCGGCACAAGCCCTGGATTTTTCAGGTGACCATTGGCCGCTTGGCGCTGGGCAAGTTCTTGCGCGACGGCCGGATGCGCCACGACCTGGCCGCGGTGATTCCGGGTGTGCCGCAAGACCAGGACGTGGATTTTGGCACTGCGCTTGAGCGCTTGCGGGTGCAGTGGGCGCGCTTCGAGGCGTACCAGGGCCCGATGGCGCCGCATTTTGCGTATGGGCCGGTCGACAAGGGCCAGTACGCGGCGGTGCATGTGATGCACTTGCGGGATCATCTTGGGGTGGTTTGGGAAGAGGCGGTGGGGGCGTCGCCGTGATTGCCGTGGATGCCGGGTCAATTCGCGAGGTCCGCGGTGCCCGCGAATGGTGTCCCTTTGCTCTGGGTCAGCTTGCACCGTTGGCACCGGCGCGGGTAACCTAATGGTCTGCCGCAACGCACGCTGCGTCCTCGGCCACTGATGAGATTCCAAGGGTACCCAGCAATGCGACCAGCAATGGCGACACCATGAAATCGTACGCCGCGCAGTTTTTGGCAAAGGCGCGCGAGAACCTGGCCGCCGCCAACGATAGCCTTGCGCGTGGCCAGGTCAACGCCGCGACGAATCGCTTGTACTACGCAATGTACCAGGCGATGTTGGGATGCCTGCACCACGTCACGGGATTTCGCGCGCCAGCCACCAACGAGCACCGCGTCGTACTGGACACTTTTCACGCAGCATTCGTTGCCAGCGGCAACGTGATCGATGAGGCCACATTTCGCCGCGTCGCGGAATTGAAGAACAAGCGCATTCAAGCCGACTACAAGCCGACATCTGTCACGACTGCGGAAATAGTACCACTGTTTGCGGCGATGGTGCCGGCAATCGATGCGATCGTCGATTTCGCCGTGCGCCGGGAGGAACTGCCATGAACGTCGCGCTCCACGCCGCGTCGGTCACCTGCAATCTCGGCGACGCATCCACACCGCATCCGGTGGTGGCGGCCCAGGGTCTAGTGCTCGATCTGGCGCCCCTGGGCGAGTTCTTGACCGCGTTGCGGCGCGTGCTGCCCGTTCGCCCGACGGTCAACTGTTATGGCGCAGAGGACGGCGACCTGTATGTGGACCTTTTCGTGCCGGACGCGCAGTGGTCGAATCGGTTGAGCGAACAAATGTCGGCGGTGACCGTCGATTTGCTCAAGCGGACTGGCGTGTACGTTGGGCTGGTGTGCATGGTGGAGCCGGAGTTGGCCGGGCAGTGGCCGGTAGGGCCGGCAGCGGAAGGCCAGTAGCGGGGCATGCAGTGGGGCGGAGCTGGCCAATGACACGACCGTCTCGCGTTGCAAGGCGGCGCCCGATGGCTACCTCACCCAGATTTCGACGCCCTTCTGGCAGACCTCGCCGCCGAAGGCGTTTGGGGTGTCTTGGCAGACGGTTGCGGTGCCGGCGACGGGGTCCTTGTCCAAGTGAGGGATGCACTTGGGCGTGTTGCCGGGGCCGTTGGAACAAGCCACACCGAAGTTGGGCTTTTCGTTGCCACTGCCGTTGCACACGAACGCGCCGCTTTGGGAGCCGTCGAACCATCCATAGCTGCCGGTCAACTCCTGGCCCGCTGACCATGACCAGGCGAGTTTGGTTTTCGGCGAGCGGTACCACTTCTTTGGGAATGTGTTGGTCGCGTAGAGGTACTCGCGGTCGGTGGCCGCATTGAGGGCAGTGGCGACCTTGTCCGTCAGTTGGGTCCAGCCGCCACCGTCCGTCGTCATATCGCACTGGGCCTGGAATGCGGCGGAGCCGGTGGGGCCATCGGGGTCGATCGGGTAGAGGCCGTTGGGCAGTGCTGGGTTGCCAATGAGCCACGCCTTGCAAGACGGCTGCGACAGCGCGGCCAGACACGCTACCTGTCCTGTTTCGACAAGCCAACTCGTCCCATTTTTCAAGACGCCGACTTGTGGGGCTGTGCCGGTCGCCGCCGTGGAGTCGCCGGCGGCTTCGTCGAACCCCCAGAACTGCAAGGTTGCCGCGTCCGCAACCAGCGGCGATGCCGGCTCCACTTCCTTTGAATAGCGTGCAATGTTCGACAGGCGAATCGCCCGGATTGCCCCATTGAATTGCATGTTTGAGTTGCCATTGCCACCCCAAGGTGTGCCACCAGCGTAGAGTTGGTCGCCGTCAACCTTTGGGACGTTGCCGCTGTTGGCTGAAACTTTGGCCTGCAACGCTCCATCCAGATAGAGGCTGACCTGGCCGCCGGCGAAAACCGCAGCGACTCGCAGCCAAGCGCCAAGTACCGCAGCATTCTTGGTATACGTACAGGCACCTGCCCAGCAAAGCACCCATTTTCCCTTGTTTCCGCCGTACCCAACATCACCCGCATACCAGAGGCCAAAGCCGTCTGGAGCCGATTTGAGGTCACCGATTGCCTTGCCATATTGTGATGTCTTGTCCAGCCGCAGTTCAATGTCAACTGTTGCCGCCTGCAGGCCAGCCCAGGTTGCTGAAACCGGCAGTTGCACGAACTGGTTGATGCCATTTGCTCCACATCCGCTATCGGTGCATGTCCCTCCTTCAAACTTCAATGCGCCATCAAGCTGGCACTTGCACGTGCTGTCGCAAGTGTCGCCGTTGAAAGTGGCTCCATCATCGCACTGCTCGCCTGGCTCCAACTTTCCATTGCCACAGGTAGCCTTTGCTACACACTTTCCTCCTGCGCACCAACTCTTGCCATCCCCCGCGCAATCCGTCTTCTCCGCCACAGCCACGGCCGCACACCCCTTACCCGGCTCGCACGCATCTTTGGTACACGGATCCCCATCATCGCACGTCACCACCTTTCCACCACACGCCCCGCCCACGCACCCGTCCCCAACCGTGCACGCATTGCCATCGTCGCATGCGCCAACCCCAGGCGAATACTTGCACCCCGCCTTCGCGTCGCACACGTCCGTTGTGCAGGCGTTGCCGTCGCTGCACGCCTTGGCAGTTCCCGCCTTGCACTGCCCCTCGCCGCACGAATCGCCCACCGTGCAGGAATTGCCATCCTCGCACGCCGCGCCACTCAACTTCTGCAACTGGCACCCGGCCTTGGCGTCGCATACGTCGGCCGTGCACGGGTTGTTGTCCTCGCACACCACCGCCTTGCCCTTGCACGTCCCGCCCTTGCACGCATCTTTGTCAGTACATAGCGTCCCGTCGTCGCACGGCACCCCGTCGTCGAGCGCAGCGGCCGTGCACTGCCCCGACTTCTTGTCGCAGCCGTCGCTTGTGCACGGATTGCCGTCGTCGCACCCTGTCGGCGCTCCCTGCTTGCACGCTCCTGCCAGGCAGACATCGCCCTGAGTACATAGGCTGCCATCGGCATCGCATGGTTTGCCGTCGTCCTGCACTTGCGTGCAGCCCTTGGCTAGGTCGCAGGTGTCGGCCGTGCACGGATTCTTGTCGTCGCAGTCTTTGGGCGTGCCCGGTGCACACTTGCCATCCTGGCACGCGTCGCCGACCGTGCATGCGTTGCCGTCGGCGTCGCAGGCTGCGTCGGTCTGGTTTTTGTGCGTGCAGTTGGCCGTAGCAGGGTCGCACAGGTCTTCCGTGCACGGGTTGGTGTCGTCGCAGGCGGCTTCGTCGGTCTGGCCGTCGCAGTCGTCGTCTTTGCCATTGCAAGCTTCGGGCTGGGCGGCCGGGGCGGTGCACGCGGTGAGGCCTGTCGCTTCGCACGCCCTGCTGCCGGCACATTGGCCGATGACCTTGCCGCTGGCGTCCTTGAGCTGGCGGCGATCCTGTTGACTGAGCGGCAGTACCTGGCGCGCCCATCGCCAGCCACCGCCGACAAGATGCCGCTGCGCTTTGAGCCGTTCGTGTTCTTCAGCCAGACCGGTCGCTGGCTGGTGGCCACGCACCGCGATCA
>SXRM01000041.1 GCA_005792545.1 Pseudomonadota bacterium
CCGCGGTGGCGCGGCGCTGTCGGTCAAGATGGTGACCGGCGCGCCAGTGCGCTTTGTCGGCATGGGCGAGGGCCTGGACAAGCTGGAGCCATTCCGCGCCGAAGGCATGGCGAGTCGCATCCTGGGCATGGGCGACGTGGTCAGCCTGGTCAACGAATTCAGCAAGCACGTCGACGAAAAAAAGGCCGAGCAGGACGCGCGGCGGATGCTGAGCGGCAAGTTCACGCTGCTCGACTTCTTGGAGCAGATTCGGTTGCTCAAGAAAATGGGCAGTTTGCGCGACGTGATGGAGAAGCTGCCGTTTTTCAGTGACGCACTGGCCGACGGCGCCAAGTTCGACGACAAGCAGCTGGTGGTGGTCGAGTCGATCATCCACTCGATGACGCCGCTCGAGCGCCGCAAGCCCCAGCTCATCAACGCCCGGCGCGCACAGCGCATCGCCCGCGGCGCAGGTCGCAAACCGCAAGACGTGCTGGAGCTGATGCAGCGCTTCGAGGTCATGCGCCAGATGATGGCGCGCATCGGCCAGGCCCCGGGGCTGCTCAGCAAGCTGCCTGGCTTTGGGCAGCTGGCTCAGCTCAACAAGCTCAAAGGCGGCGGCGTCGACGACTTTTTCGACCAACTGCAGGGTCTGGGCGGCGGCGGTCCCGGCGGCGGGATGCCGGGCATGCCCGGGATGCCAGGCATGCCCGGGATGGGCCACGCGGGGTCGATGCCCAATTTCATGCCCTCGATGGGCAACATGGGCAACATGGGCAGCATGGCCAGCCTGGCCGGCGGCATGGGCATGCCCGGTGGCTTGGGCGCTGCTGGCTGGGGGCCAGGCATGGGGCCGGGCGGTGTGCGCAAAGACGTCGACCGCGACAAGCGCAAGAACAAGAACAAAGCGGCCGCGGCAGCGCGCAAGAAGAACCGCAAGAAGTAGGCGATTCGCGCGTGCAGCGTCCCGGTCAGTTGTCGCGGAGTTTCAGAATCATGTTTGCGGCCTGCTTGCGCAGCGGGTCGTCGGGCGCCAGCACGCCCTGCGACTGGATCAGAAAGGCTTTGAGCGAATTGACGGCCGCCGAACGCTCGCCCAGCTGCAATTGCGCCCCTGCCAGGCTGAAATAGACCTGCGGCCGCGCCCGGGTCATGCCGCTGGCCGCCTCCAGCTCTGCGCGCGCTTTGTCGGGCCGGCCCAAATCGAGCATCACCAGGCCCAAGGCCTCGCGCAGCTCGACGGCGTCGCTGTTGAATTTCAGTCCCTCTTGCAGCACCACGCGGGCAGCGTCGTAGGCGCCAACCTCGACGTACAGCTGCGACAGCAACTGAAACGCCGGCACGAAGCCCACGTCACCGGCGACAGCTGCGCGCAGGGCTTTGTCCATATTGGCGCGGTCCTTGCTGTCGCGGGCGATTTTGGCGGCCAGGAAGTGCCCTTGCGGGTGGCCCGCGTCGCGCTTGAACAGTTCGGCGAGCGCCGCTAGGGCCTCTTTGGCCTGGTGGTTCTCGTATAGCGCCTTGGCTAGCGACAGGTGCGCCTCTGGCCGGGTCGGGTCGCCCTGCAGCGAGGCCCGCAAGTGGCCGATGGCATCGTCAAACTGCCCGCCACGCAACGAGATCGAACCCAGGTAGAAGCGCACGTCGGGGTCGGCGGGCTTGAGCTTCTGGGCGTCCTTGAACAAGCCGTCGGCGCGGGTGTAGTCCTCGCTATCCAAGGCTTCGATGCCCTGATTCGACAGCTCGACGAAGCGCTTATCGGTGTCGTTGCAAGCTGCCGCGAAGCTAATGACGCAAGCGGTGGCGAGCCAGTACGGCAGCAAAGCGACGAGGCGGAGGGACAGCGGCATCAGCTCGACTTGAACGTGAACCTCTTGTTCACCTTAGTGCTGCCGCCGCCCTTGGCCTGCGGAAAGCGCCAGGTCTTGATGTTGTCGACGATGCAGTTTTCGACCTGCACGTTGTCCAGACTTGAGCCCTCAATCTTGACGCCGACCACCTTGCCGTCGGGGCCGATCATGAAGGCGACCTTGATGTCGCCCGACAGGTCTGGGTTCTTTTGCAGCTCTTTCTGGTAGCAAGCTTTGATGGCGCCCGACTTGTCGGCCATGACCTTCTTGATGATGTCGGGTGACAACTCGCCGTCGGCGCTCGGGCCGCCGCCGCGGACGATGGCCTCAATCTTCTGCTTGCCTTCTTTAATGCCTGCGCCGACATCGGGCCCTTTGCCGCCGGTATCCACTTTCTTGTCCAGGCCAGCGGTCTGGGCCTTGGTGTCGTCGCCGCTGCCGACCGCGGGGCCGCGCGGGGCGCCAGACGGGCTATCGCCGAGGTCGGCGACCAGTTGCGGACCGCCGGCACCGGGATTGACGCCCGGCGCAGCTTCGTCAAAGGCGAACAGCTTGGTCTTGTTCTCCACGTCAGCCAGCGCCTTGTCGACCTCGGCCGTTGCCTTGGCCGCCTCTTTGTCGACCAATTCCTTGATCTTTTCGTCGCGCTGCTCTTTGGGCACCTCGTCGAGGACTTTCTTGATCTCGTCTTGCTGCTTCTTGATTTCGGGCGCCTGGATCTGCACCTCGTTCTTGGGCGCCTCGGCCTTGTCTTCTTTCTTCTCTTCGACTTTATCTTCTTCTTTCTTCTCTTCGATCTTTTCGACTTCGATGATCTGGGCCGTCCGCTCTTCCAACTCTTCGACGTAGGTCTTGGTCCGCCGCGCGCGCGGGTCGGTCAACTGAAAGCTGGCGACGACCGGGCCCAGAATGGTCGCCATCGCCAACAGCCAGCACACCAGGAACACGCTGTTTTCGTGGCTCCACAGGCTCGGCGGGGCCATCGGCGGCACCGAACCGCGCGACAGTACGAAGGTAAAGTCGCCAAACTCCAAGAAAGCCTGGGTGGTCGCCGTCATCGACACCCGAGTCTGCTTGCCGGCCTTGAGCTCGCTAATCGAGGTCACGCCACCGTTGGCGATGATTTGGCCGGCGATGGCCGGGTTGTCCAGGCGCAGCGCAAAGCCGTCTTTGGCGTCGGGTTCGACCAGCAGGTCGAGGTGCTTGCCGCCCATGGCGTCGTCGGGCAACGCGAAGTCGCCGTCGCGGCCAATGAACACGTTGCTCGGCCGGGCGAAAAAGCGCGCCTTGTGCAGTTCGCCCGACCAACACATGACGATGTCTAGACCCAACGGACCGGGGTTCGCCTCGTGGGCGGCGCCGGCGGCAGGCGGCATGGCGGTGGTCTTGTCGTCGAACTCCACGCGGTTGGGCCGCAGGGTCGCCGCGTTGGGATCCGCGGTCTTGGCAGGCGCAACGGGCCGCGCGGGCGGCGGCGGCAGGTGGGTCTTGATCTCAGGCTGGCGGGTCGGCGGCGCCGGCGGGCTCGGGGCGCCGGCAATCGCGTTGAGGTCGATCATCGCCGTCGGCGCGTCTTCGCCGGCCTGGCGCTCGTTGGACCGGTGCAGACCGGCCGCGCGATCCGGCGCTTCGACGCGGCTGACCAGCGTGCCGTCTGGTTCAGTGGTCGCCAGGGTCGGTCCGCCACCTTCGCCCAGGCGCAGCGTCGGACCCTCGACGACGGTCACGCCAGCGCCGGCCGGGCGGTCGGTGGGGTCGGTCGGACCCTTGGGCCTGCTGCTTTTCTTCGACATGCACCACCAGCGGATCGGGGGTCAGTTCGAGCGAGCGTTCTTTAAGCCAGACGCCGGGAACTGGCCGGAGTCACAGCTGACGATCCGGGCGCAGCGACTGCGCGCCGAATCGGCGCACGGGCTACAGGTCCTCGGCCGAGCGGATGAGCTCCGCGAAAAAGTTGCGGCGGATCTGGATGAGGCTGTCGCGGCCCTTCTTGTTGATGCCTTCGACGTTGGCCGTATCGGGCCGCAGGTACTGGGTTTCGATGACGTCGTCTTCGAAGCTGTACTCCTTGGACTTCTTCTTGCCGCCAGCGGCGGGCTTGTCTTTGCCCTGGGCAAAAGCGTCGGCGGTGCCGCCAAGCGCCACGGCCACGGCGACGAGCGCCGCAATAACCATCGTTATCTTACGCAGTTGGGTCGGTCGGCACATCGGTTTCTCCCCGTCGGTCAAAAACCCGCCAAAGTATAGAGCCAAGCAGCGGCGCGCCGCAATCGCAAGGCTCTGACGGGCGCAGATCGCAGAGAGTGCGCTTGACCACGAAGGCATAGCTAGCAGAATCAACTGGTTGGCGACATGCCTGTTCGGTTATGTGTGGTCGTCATGTAAGGCCGCTGATTTACAGACACTTTGAAGGCAGTCTGGGCG
>SXRM01000003.1 GCA_005792545.1 Pseudomonadota bacterium
AGAAACGGGGCTCCGGTCCGGCCGCGTCGGCAGCGCGGCCGGACTAGGGCTCGGTCCCGGCCCTGCCGGGACGCGCCCAGACCTCTCACAAGTTGATCGGTGCTGCGCTGCTGCCGCGCGGCGACCTAGCGATAGCCCTGATCCAGGTGGCAGACACGCGGGCCTCGCGCACGCACGCCAACCTGCGCCCCACTGCCGAGGGGTTGCTGCTCACGGATATGCGCAGCAAGCATGGTACTTTCGTCAACGGCAAGCTTACCCAGTCGGCGACATTGCTGGACGGCGACGTCATCGGCATCGGTGACTGCAAGCTGGTGTATCGCCGCGAAGCCAAGTTTGCGACAGACGATGCCCAGCGCGCCAAAGCTATTGACGCCGCCATGACTGGCGAAACCAGCGCCGATTTTGGCGCCATGGCTCGAAAAGTCATTTCAGAGTGCGGCGGCGACCTCAACGAAGCGTCAAAACGACTAGGCCTGCCCGTCGATGTGCTCAAGAACCTGCTCAAGACGAATTGACGGCGACGGCGAGCCTGGCCGGCCCGTCGTGAGCGCAAGGATCCGAAATGACAGGCGAGACCAAGACCCAAAACCTGCAGCCCGGCGACGTGGTCGCGGGGCGCTATCGCTTGACTGGAACCGTCGGCAAAGGCGCGATGGGCGCGGTGTTTTCGGCTGAACACACTGAAACCGGGCAGAAAGTCGCGCTCAAGTTCATGATCGTCGACGACGCCGAGGGCGAGGAGTTCGTCAGCCGATTTCAGCAAGAAGCGCGGGTTATGGCGCAGCTCAAAAGCCCAAATACGGTGCGCATCTACGACTTTGGGCGCACCGGCGACGGTGCGTTCTTCATGGCCATGGAGTTGCTGGCCGGCGAGCCGCTCGACAAGCATCTGCGCGACTTGCAGCGGCGCAGCGAGGCAATGGGTGAGACGGAGACGGGCGTGGTCGGCCTGCAGATTCTGCGCAGTCTGGCGGAAGCGCACGGCCAGGGCCTGGTGCACCGCGATCTCAAACCAGGCAACGTGTTTCTGACCGACGACGGCTCGGGCGAGACGCTGGCCAAGGTGCTCGACTTTGGCATTGCCCGGACGGCCGGGTCGAACCTGACCAGCGCCGGCAAAATTCTGGGCACGCCGGCCTTCATGAGTCCAGAACAGTGGCGCGGCGAGCGCGCTGATCACCGCGCCGACCTGTATGCGGTCGGGTGCATCATTTTCAATTGCCTGACCGGCCGCACCCCGTTTGTGACGGAGTCGTCGCCGCTGGCACTGATGAAAATGCACCTCATTGATCCGGTCCCGGATCCGAGACTGTTTGCGCCCAAGCCGATCAGCGACGGCATGATACAGCTCATCAACGTGGCGATGGCCAAGGATCCCGGCGACCGCTTTGCGGATGCGCGTGCGATGCGCACCGCGTTGGAAGCGGTACTGGGCGGCGTCTGGGCCGGAACGCCGGGCCGTGGCATGACCGGAACGCACGCGGCGGTCAGCGCCACGACACACATAGTGGTCACTGCGGCTCCTGCCGGCGCGTCTGACGCAACCATGGCCGACACCATGCACGACGTGACGCTAGCCGCGCCGGCAGCAGTCTCGCCCAACCAAGCCGCCGTCCCGCCTGCGCCAGTGGCTCCCGCCGCAAGGCTTGCAGCAGTCGCGCCGCCGCAGGCCGCCGCCGCCGCGCCGCATATGACTGCAAGCGCGCCATCGCCAAGAAAGTCTTCGCTGCCGCTGATTGTCGCTGCCGGTGCAGCCGCTGCAGCAATTGCCGCCGCCGTAATGATGGCAATGCAGGCCAAGTCACCACCTGTGGCGGCTGCGCCGACTCCGCAAGCTGCCGCGCCAGCGCCACCGTCGGCGCCGCCGGCACCCGCACCGCCCGCGGCCGCTGCGCCCCCGGCACCGGCCCAACCTGCGGCCGCTGCTGCCCCGGCTGCGCCGGCACCGACGCCGCCGGTTGCCGCAACGCCTCCTGCGCCACCGCGACCTGCAGCGACGGCACCTGCCGAAGAGCCCGCCATGGCCGCTCCGGCTGCTGCGCCGGCCACACCCGCCAAGAAGGCGCCAAAACCCAAGCTGGCTGCGCCCAAGCAAGGAGGCTCGGATGTTCGCGAAATCTTGTAGTCATTACCTCATCCTGCTGCTGGTTGCGGCACTTTGCGCGCCGACAGCTGCGGCCGCGGCCCCCAAGTCTGCCAAGGAGCAGATGATCGCCACGCTGAACAACGCCGCGAACAAGGCCTTTGACGCGGGTGATTTTGCGCGCGCTGCCGATATCTACCTTGACTTGTGGCGGCAGGACTCGACGCAGCCGCTTTTCCTGTACAACGCCGCGCGCGCCAGCCACCTGGGCGGGCAGTTGGACCGCGCCGAGGACCTGTACCGGCAGTTGTTGGCGCTGCCCGGGCTGGACCAGGCGCGGCTGGACAAGACCCGCGGCTATTTGGTCGAAGTCCAGCGCCGCAAAGGCGAGCGCAAAGCCGAAGAAGCCGCCAAGGTCGAAGCGGCAGGCAACTACGAAGCGGCCGCGGCGCTGTGGCGAGACGCGTTTGACCTCGACCCGAATCGGCTGGCCTGGTTGGCGCGCGCCGGTCGCGCCCTACATCTTGCTGGCAAAAAGGCCGACGCGGCCACGACCTACAAGAAGTACCTGGAGACTGCCCCCAAAGATGCACAAGACCGCGGCGATGTCGAACGCTGGAGCACGGAACTGCGAACGGCCGGGCCGGATGCAGTGGCGCCCAGACCAGCCGCAGCGCCCGCGACGCCCGCCGCCGCTGCACCTCACGCCGCCCCACACGCTGCGCCTGTTGCAGCGCCCGCCGCACCAGCCGTGGGCGTCCACAAAGGGGCAGGTGCGGTGCCGATGACAGCCTGGATCGCGCTCGGCGGTGGTGCACTTTTGGCGGGCGGCGGCGCGTTTCTGTACATGGGCGCCGCGTCGGACCAGGACGCACTGCAAAAGGAACTAGATGCGGCCAAGACCACGGTCGACGGCAAGCCGGTGTGGAAGCTTGACTACACGGAAGTGGAAGCGCGCAACGCCGCCATCGGCCGCAGCAAGACCATTGGTGCCTTGGTTGGTGGTGCTGGTGTGGTAGCAGCGGGCATCGGCGCTTGGCTGGCGGTAAGCGCGCCCAAAGCCAGAGTTGTGGCATTGCCAGCGCCAGACCTGGCCGGCGTGCGGCTGGCGTGGCGGTTTTAGAGTCAGTGCGGAAGTCAGTGAACGCGGGGGTCGAGATGGGACAGCGCAAATACCTATTGGCGACGATGTCGGCCTTTTTGGCGGCTGTCGCAGGCTGCAAGGGGGTTGAGCTCCCCGCCCAGTCGCAGTTCGTGGGCGCCGCGGGCGGTGACTCTGTGCCTGCGGTCAATGGTGGCGACGCAGGTGCAGATGCTGCGGTCGAGGCGGCCGGCGAGGACGCAGACGTCGCACCCGACGTCGCGGTGGATGGCAGCGCCGACGCCCAGACCGATGCGACTAGCGACGCGGATGCGACCAGCGACGCCGACGCGACCAGCGATGCGGATGCAACTGTCGAGGAGGTGGATGTCGCGATCGACGCCGTTGAGACGGCCGCTGAGGTCTTAGACGTCGGGTTTGATGCCGATGCTGGCACGCCCGACGCCTTGGACGCCGGGTTCGATGCCGATGCTGGCGCGCCCGACGCCTTGCCCGTCGGGTTCGACAGCGAAGTTGGCGCCGATGACGCGCCCGACGCCGCCAGCGAGGTGGCGATGGACGCCACGGCGACCGCGGATGCCGATGCGGCCACGGACAGCAGTGTGGCGGACGCCGCAGATGCTGCGACTGCAACCGATGTTGCGGACACCGCGGGCGTCGAAACCGTCGCAGAGGTTGCAGTCGACGTGCCGCCAGACGCGCCCATTGATACCGGACCCGACGTGCCACAGTGCTTGGATCCGTGCGCCAAGGACGAAGCGTGCCTGGTCAACTTCAAGTGCCAGGCCGGCAAGTGCGTCGGCTCGCCCAAGAACTGCGACGACGGCAATGCCTGCACCGACGACAGCTGCGATCCGGCCAAGGGGTGCAGCAACGTAGCCAATGGGGCCGCGTGCGACGATGGCGATGCGTGCACGGCCGGCGAAAAGTGCGCGGGAGGCAAGTGCGTGTCAGGCGCGCCCGGTTATGCGCAGATCGTTCAGGGCTCCGGTGGTCCCGACGGCCTTTTTGGCGTGACTGCAGCAACAGGCGGCGGCTTCGTGGCGGTTGGCCAGCAAAACAATGTCAGCACCGGCTGGGCGCTTGGGGTTGACTCTGGCGGCAAGGTACTGTGGCAGACGACGCCAAAAGCTACCGGAAACAGCCTCTTCTACGGCGTCGCCGCGTCGCCAAGCGGCGGCTACGCAGCCGTGGGCAACACCAATTCGAACGGCGGCTGGGATGGCTGGTTTGCACGGTTGGACCCCACCGGCAACTTGGTTGCGCAGAAAAGCTACGGCGGGACGGGCTCTTTAGACTCCTTGCTGGCAGTCGCGGCGGTGGGATCAAGTTGGCTCGTGGCGGGTTCGACCAACTCGCAGGGCGCGGGCGGTGACGACATCTGGCTGATGCGCGTGTCCGAGGTTGGAACCGTTGCCTGGGAGCAAGTGATCGGCAACGCCAAAGACGACACCGCGTACGCGATTGTGCCGCTGGCCGACGAAGGGGCGGTGGTTTCGGGCTGGATCGGCAGCCACAACGGTGTCGCGAGCGCCGCGCCTGATGGTTGGCTCGCTTGGCTTGATGCGCAGGGCAACGTCGTACGCCAGCGTATGTTCGGCGGTGATGGCACCGACCGGCTGCTCGGCCTTGCCAAGTCGGTGGCGAGCGCCACAGTGCCAGCTGGCTACTTCGCGGTCGGCGACCGGATCGCCGGGAGCACAGGCTTTGACGGCTGGGTGGTTCGCGTCGACGCCATGGGTAATTTGCTCTGGCAGGCGACCCTGCCGGCGACACCAAAAGACGACGGATTCCGCGGCGTCGTGGCTATGGCTGATGGCGGTTGCGTGGCGTCCGGCTTTCGCAACCAGGTGGGCGGCAATCCAAGCGGCCGCACCGCCTGGCTTGTGCGCTTCGACGCCGCGGGTGCTGTCGCGTGGCAGCGCGAATTGCCCGCAACCGGTTGGGCGCAGTCAGACAGCAATTTGCTGGCGCTTGCCGTCGATGCGCCAGGTGGTCCTGGCTTTGTCTTCGCAGGTATGGGTGCCTCCGGTTCTGATCAACAGGGTGTGCTGTTTCGCACCGACGGCTGGGGCTTCCCCAACTGCACCGCCGCCGGAAAGTGCGCGAACGTCGCGACCGCCAAGTGCGATGACGGCAAGGCTTGTACCGCCGACGACTGCAATCCGACCGACGGCACGTGCAAGAACAACAACCACGCTGGCCTGTGCGATGCCAAAAGCTGCACGCTGGGCGACGCCTGCTTTGGCGGACAATGCACGGCCGGCGGCAAGGCCAAGCTGTGGGAGAAGGCCTTTCATTCGGCAGCCGGCGGGTCGCTGAACTCGACCGACGTCGCCTTGACGACGGACGGCGGTGCCTTTTTCACCCTGCAAGGTCAGGACGGCGCGGTGTCCAAGGCAGTCAAGGTCGGGCCGACTGGCGAGGTGCAGTGGGAAAGCCCGAAGACCGATTACTTTCAGAAGAAGGTCTACTACCACGGCGGCGCGGCGGGTGACGATGGCACCGTGGCGGCAGTCGGCAACGCTGTCGGCGACCGCTATTTCCTGGTTTTTGCCGCGGACGGCACTGGGTTGTGGGAAGCCGGCATCGGCAAGTCGGGCTACTATGAAACCGCGATATGGCACCACGGGGCATGGTGGGGCGTTGGCAGCAACGGCCCTGGCAACGATGCGATGGTGACGCGCTTCGACGCAAAGGGCACCGTCACGCTCGACAAGACCTACGGTGGCGCAGACAACGACTACTTGTCCTCGGTCACCGCCGGACCTGGTGCTGGCTTGACGCTCTGCGGTGCGACCAAGTCGTCGGGCGCGGGCAAGTTTGACGCCTGGGTCTTCACGATGGACGGTGACGGCAAGGCGACTGCGGACCACAAATGGGGCGGCCCGCAAGACGACTACTGCTACGACATCGAGAACGCAGCCGGCGGCGGCTGGGCCTTCGTAGGCGAGACGAGCTCGTCTGGCAAGGGCGGCATCGACGGCTACCTGACCCGGATGGCGCCGAACGGCAGCGTGCTGTGGCAGCGCACCTTTGGCGGCAGTGCCGACGAGGCATTGACCGCGATGTCGCCCTTGGACGATGGCGGCTTCTTGCTTGCCGGCTACGGCACCTACGCCACCAAGGCGCCCAATTTCGACGGCCAAGGTTGGCTCATCCACACCGACGCAAATGGCAACACCCTCTGGGAACAGAAGCTCGGTGGGTCGACTTGGGATCATTTCGATGGCGTTGCGGCACTGGGCGATGGCACGGCCTACGTGCTTGGCCAGCGCTGGACGGGTAGCGTGTACGACAGTTGGCTGGCCCGCGTCGACACCTGGGGCCTTGGCGGCGTGTGTGCCAAGGCTGGCGCCTGTTCGTCTGTGCCCGACGCGGGCTGCGCCGACGCCGACCCCTGCACGCTCGACACTTGCGACGCGACCAAGGGCTGCGTTCACACGGCAGCGCCAGAGTACAGCGCCTGCGCGGGCGGCAAAATCTGCCAGAAAGGCGCCTGCCTGGTAGGCGTGCCGCCAAAGTGCCTGGGTCCGAAAGACTGCGCCGACGGCAATGCGTGCACCGACGACGTCTGCGACCCAGTGAAGGGGTGCAGCAATCCGGCCAATGTCGCCGCCTGTGACGATGGCGACGCCTGCACGGCGGGCGAGAAGTGTGCGGGCGGCGCGTGCAAGGCGGGCACGTCGCCCTATTCGCTCAGCGTGGTCCAGGGTACCCCGGTTCTGGACATGTTGCTCGGCCTGGTGCCGGATGCCACCGGTGGCTATGTCGCCGTCGGTACGCGCAACGACGCAAAAGACGGCTGGGTCGCTTTCCTCGATGATGCTGGCAAACTGAAAGCGGAGAAATCGGTTGGCGGCAGTGGCTTGCAAATGCTGCGGGCCGTCAGTGCGACAGGCGACGGCACCTACGCAACCATCGGCATCACGGGTGCGTCGGAGGCAAACTGGGACGGCTGGTTTGCACAGTTGGACGCAGCCGGCAACCTCGTCGCAGAAAAGACTTTCGCGGGGAGCGGACAAGAGGACCTCGTCGCCATGGCCGCAACCAGTGGCGGTTGGTACGTGGTCGGCAACACGTCGAGTCAGGGCGCGGGTAGCTACGACCCGTGGATCCTGCGGCTCGACGACCAGGGCACCGTGGTTTGGCAGAAAACGCCAGGCTCGGCCGCTGCCGACAACGCAACGCAGGTACAGGTGCTGCCGGGCGGTGGGGCGCTTGTCGCCGGCGCCATCGGCGCCAGTGCCAACAAGGTGGTCGGCAAGTCGGACGGGTGGCTGGCATGGTACGATGCGGACGGACAACTCGTGCGCGAGCGCCTGTATGGCGGCAGCAGCGCTGAGTACTTCTACGGCCTTGCGCCTGCGACCGCTGCCGGCACGATGGCTGCAGGCTGGGTTGCGGTCGGCGATTCGGGCACGGACGACAGTTCCAGAGACGGCTACCTGGTGCGCGTCGACAGCATCGGCGCAGTGTTGTGGCAGCGAACACTGGCGGGGTCGACCAAAGCGGATTCCTTGAACAACGTCGTCGCGACGGCGGACGGCGGCGCTGTCGCCGTCGGTGTCGTCGAATACGCCAACAGCGCAATCGGCGGTCAGGCATGGGTCGTTCGTGTGGACGCCACTGGCAACGTGCAGTGGCAACGCAAGTTTTCCGTCCCAAGCGATCCCGGGGTCTTCTACCCTTCTACCGGCAGCCTGGTCGCGCGTGGCGCGACCGATGCAGGCGGCCCAGGCTACGCGTTCGTTGGCCAGTTTTTGCCCGGCGGCACCAACCACCAGGGCTTTTTTGTCCGCACGGACGCTTGGGGCTTCTCCAACTGCTCCGCCGCTGGAAAGTGCGCGGCCGTTGCGCCGACCAAATGCGACGACAACAACCCGTGCACAGCGGACGATTGTGTCCCGAACAATGGGGCCTGCTCCAACGCCAACCACACCGGCGCCTGCGACGCCAAAACCTGCACGGTCGGCGATACCTGCTCGGGTGGGGCGTGCAAGTCGGGGGCGAAGCCCAAGCTGTGGGAAAAGACCATCGACGGCGGCACGAACCAGTTGTATTTGAATAATTTTTCTTCAGACGGCGCCGATGGTGTCGTGGCGGCGTTGGGTGGAACCGGCGGCGCCGTCTCGCAAGTCATCGCCTATGCCGCGGGCGGCGACGTCGCGTGGCAAAAATCGCTACCGAGTGCGCCCAATGGCAAGCCCTTGAGCCTCAATGCCATTGATCGTATGGCGGATGGCTCCTACGTGCTGGGCGGCAACTGGCAGGACTCTGGCGGACCGCGCCGCTATACCGCAGCGCTATTGGCAGATGGCCAGACGCTGACGCCCTATGCAGAAACCGTCGACGGTGATGGCCAGGCGGTAGCGGCTCGGCCCGATGGCGGCTGGTTCCTAGCGGGCGGGACCAAAGGGTTTGGCAGCGGGAGCCAGGCCTACATCGCACGCTATAAAGGCGATGGCGCCCTTGTATGGCAGCAGTTTTACGGCGGCGGGGGCGACGAGGCCTTCCACACCGTGGTGGCCGTCACCGGGGGTGGCGCGGTCGGAGCGGGCTCAACCACGACGGACGCCAACGGTCCCTCAGACGGCTATGTCGTGCACGTCGGCGCAGACAATGCCCCGCAATGGACTGTCAAAACGGGCAGTGCCAAGGATGAATGGCTTGTGCGCATCGCCACCGCGCCACAAGGAGGCTACGGCGTGGCCGGCAACACTGGCGGCCTGGGCGCTGGCCTCTACGATGCCTGGCTGCTCCGACTGGACGCCAACGGCACCAAGCTGTGGGAAAAAACCTACGGCGGCGCCACAACCAACGAGTTCGCCAATGGCATCGCTGCATTGTCCGACGGTGGCTTCTTGCTGGGCGGCACCGTCGCCGCCGGTCCCGCGGCCAGTGTTGACCCCAATTCCAAGTCTGGCGAAGCGTGGTTCGTCCGCACCGACGCCAGCGGCAACCTGCTGTGGCAGACCAAGTTGGTCGGCGGCCCAAACTGGAACTCCGCAGACCGCGTGTTGGCGCTGCCCAATGGGACCTTCGCAGTCGGCGGCTATCGAGGCACCGCCGGCAATTTCGACGCCTGGATCGCCACCATCGACCCCTGGGGCAAGGGCACCTGCGCCTTGGCTGGGGCCTGCGCCAGTGTTGCATTCGGTTCGTGCAAAGACGGCGGCCCGTGCGCCGCGCCCGGCTGCGACCCCAAGAAGGGGTGCACGGCCTTCGTCAAGACGGACGGCAGCTCGTGCGACGACGGCAAGCCCTGCACCGTCAACGACCTGTGTTTTGGCGGCGGGTGCGAGGCGGGCGACGACGGGTTGTGGGACAAGGCCTTTGGCGGGGCGCTACATGACCAGTACAACGGCGGCATTGCTCTGGATGACGGCAGCGTTGTAATTGCTGGCGTGGCCAATAACGACGGCAAGACAGGAAACTATGTGGCGCAGATCGGCACACTGACCACAGCTGGCGAACCTGGCTGGACCAAGACCCTGCCGGCGGGCGAGTTTAGCAAAACCGGGGGCGCGCAGTTCTTCAACGTCGGCAGCCTGCCAGACGGCACGCTCCTGGCAGTCGGCACGGCTGGCAACGGCGCCGAGGGCGACGCCATCACGTACCGCTTCAATGCATCGGGCACCAAGGTCAGCGGCGGCGTGTGGCACGACGCGGCTGCCGGCCACGAAGACCTGCGCGGGTTCGCGGTGGATGCCGACGGGGTGTTGTACCTGGTCGGCTCTACTGCCAGCGGCGGCGGCGACGCCTGGCTCAGTATCTCGGACGCCAAATCGCTCGGAAATGGCCCTGACAAGTCTCTTGGCGGTGCTGGCGCAGACAGCTTTGCGGCGGCGACTGCGGCGATCGGCGGCGGCGTGTTGGCGGTTGGCTGGCAGGCAAACGGCAGCGGCACCGACGCCTTGGCCTACCGCGCCAAGGCTGACGGCAGTCAACTGTGGAAACTCGTTATCGATGATGGCCCTAATGAGAGCTTTGTTGCCGCGGCGACCGTGGCTGGCGGCTACTTGCTGGCCGGTGCCACCGACAAGGCAGGAGGGGCAGGCGGCTACGACATCTGGTTGGTCAAGATGAACCTGGCCGGCAAAGTTGTGTGGCAGAATACCTACGGGACCAGCATGGACGACGCCGGCGTTGCGCTTCACACCGTTAACGATGACGTTTGGCTGGCCGGCTATGGGCGAAGTGCCAAGGGCGACATGGACGGCTGGCTGTCGCGGCTGAACAGCGCTGGTGGCATGGTCACCAAACTGGTCTTTGGCGGTACAAAGGACGATTACTTCGGTGCTGTTGCCGCCTCGGGCAAGGCGTTGGCTCTGGTAGGTGTGACGGCGTCCAAAGGCGCTGGAGGCAGCGACGGCTGGGCTGTTCGCATCGACCCCTTCGGCAACGCCACCTGCACGGCCAGCGGCACCTGTCTCGCCGACGCGGCCAAGTGCGACGACAAGAACCCGTGCACGGTGGACACCTGTTCAGCCAGTGGTGGATGTGGCGCGGTCAAGGTCGCCGACGGCATTGCGTGCGGGACAAACCTGACCTGCAAAGTAGGTGCGTGCGGTCCGTAGGCGGCATTGGTTCCGGCATGACCAGGCGACGGACGCACGGCGCGACGCCTGGTCGGCAGTGACGCCGCTTCGCCTGTTGGTTGACACCCGCTCGCCCAATCTCCAAAATCGGTCGCCCACGCTGAACGCAGGTTCGCGAAGGCTCTGCGTGCTGTCCGCCTGCCCCCAGCGATCGGCGCAGCGAAGACGTTGCAGATCGCGCAGTTGCCGCGTATTTTGGAAGGGCAATGACCTGCTCGCCGATGCCAGCGCTTGCCGGTCGATCGCGCGCATGGGCGGTTGCTGCCGCCAAAGCAGGCGCTCAGCGGACGCAAAGTCAGCCACGCGGGCCGTCAAGCGCTTGTAGCGACAAGCACCGCCAGTCGACACGGAGCCAACCCATGAACGCTGAAACCAAGACCCAAAACCTGCAGCCTGGCGACGTGGTCGCGGGACGCTTTCGGTTGACTGGAACGGTGGGCAAAGGGGCGATGGGCGCGGTGTTTGCGGCCGAACACACCGAGACTGGGCAGAAAGTCGCGCTCAAGTTCATGATCGTCGACGACGCCGAGGGCGAGGAGTTCGTCAGCCGATTTCAGCAGGAAGCGCGCGTCATGGCGCAGCTCAAAAGCCCAAATACCGTGCGCATCTAAGACTTCGGGCGCACGGGCGACGGCGCCTTCTTCATGGCCATGGAGCTGTTGTCCGGTGAACCGCTCGACAAGCACATCCGTGAACTGCAACGGCGCAGCGAAGCCATGGACGAGACCGAGACCGGCGTGGTCGGCATCCAAATCCTGCGCAGCCTAGCCGAAGCGCACGGTCAGGGCTTGGTCCACCGCGACCTCAAGCCGGGCAATGTGTTCCTGACCGATGACGGCTCGGGCGAGACGCTCGCTAAGGTGCTCGACTTTGGCATCGCCCGCACCGCCGGGTCGAATCTGACCAGCGCCGGCAAGATTCTGGGTACGCCGGCCTACATGAGCCCCGAGCAGTGGCGCGGCGAGCGCGCCGATCACCGCGCCGACCTGTATGCGGTCGGATGCATCCTTTACTGCTGCCTGACCGGACGCACCCCATTCATGACCGAGTCGTCGCCGCTTGCGTTGATGAAGATGCACCTGATGGACCCGGTGCCCGACCCGCGCCAGTTCGCGCCCAAACACATCAGCGACGGCATGATCCAACTCATCAACGTGGCATTGGCCAAGGACCCGGGCGACCGCTTCGCCGATGCGCGAGCGATGCGCTCGGCGCTGGAGGCGGTGATGGGCGGCGCTTGGGCCGGTACGCCGGGGCGGGGCATGACCGGCATGCACGCGGCGCTGAGCGGCACGACGCACAAGGTGGTGACGGCCACGGCGGTCGGCGTCGGCGACGCGACGATGTCCGACACCATGACCGACGCGACGATGGCGGCACCGGGCGCGTCGCCGGCCAAGCAGGCCGCGATCCCGCCGGCGCCGACGGGTCCCGCGCCAGGGGCAGTGGCAGCTGCGCCTGCCACCGCGCCACCGGTCGCTGTCGCCCTGCCTACGACGGTGGCCGCCGCGCCAACCAAAAAGTCGTCGCTGCCGCTCGTCATCGCCGCCGTTGCCGCCGCCGCGGCACTTGCCGTGGGCGCGATGATGGCCATGCAGCCCAAAGCGCCACCCGCCGCGGCCGCGCCGGCCCCGGAAACCGCCACG
>SXRM01000377.1 GCA_005792545.1 Pseudomonadota bacterium
GCCATGAGACGCGCGGCGAACGGTACGGCGATGCAGCCTGTGAGGAGGAGTGCACCGGCGAGACCCCACTGGCATCCGGTGGTGGCGAACTGGCTCTCCAGCGCGCGGCTGGTCGTCACCGATGGCGTGTTCTCGATGGACGGCGACATCGCCAAGATGGACCAGATTGCCGACCTGTGCGACCGCCACAATGCGCTCTTGATGGTGGACGAGAGCCATAGCACTGGCTTTTTCGGCCCCGGCGGTCGCGGCGTTCCGGCGCATTTTGGCGTGCAGGGGCGCGTGGACCTGGTGTCGAGCACGCTTGGCAAGGCGTTGGGCGGCGCGTCCGGCGGCTTTGTTACGGGGCACAAAGAAATCGTGGCGCTACTCAAGCAGCGGTCGCGTCCGTACCTGTTCAGCAACACGTTGGCGCCCGCTATCACGGCTGGCAGCCTGGTGGCCCTGGAACTGATTGACCGCGCCGACGACCTGCGGCAGCGTTTGGTGGCCAATACCGAGCGGTTTCGGTCAGCCATGACCGCTGCCGGGTTTGAGCTGCGGCCGGGCATCCACCCGATTGCGCCGGTGATGCTGGGCGACGCCAAGCTGGCGCAGGACATGGCGCGGATGCTGCTCGACGAGGGCATCTACGTCATCGGCTTCAGTTTTCCGGTGGTGCCCAAAGGCCAGGCGCGGATCCGGGTCCAACTGAGCGCGGCGCATACGACCGAGATGGTGGACGCGGCGGTGGCGGCGTTTTGCAAGGTGGGGCGGGTGTTGGGGGTTGTCGCTTAGCCCGGAACCTGTCAACCCTCCAAAGCCGGCTCTTGCCGGCCAAACTGCGGCTTAGACTTTTTGCCGAGGTGTCTCATTGTGGTTGACAGGTTCCGTTGGGCCACGCTTTCAGTTCATCCTTGCGCGCGACGGCAGAGCCTGTGGCCATGTCGACCTCGCGCTGCGGACCTTTGAGCCCGTGGACCGGCCCACACGCTGGATGGGCCTGCTCGTGGACTCCTTCACCGACCTGGCGGTGGACAAGACGCAAGCGCTACTCACGCGCGGCCGTGACCGCGACTTCGTGGACTTCCATTTCCTTTTGGCCGAGGGCCCTGTGCGCGACGTGGACCGCCTGCTGGCGCTTGTTCGCGCGAAATTCGACGCCGGTGGCAGCCGCTACACCCTCGCAGAGCGCCTTGCGGCCGTCGAACAGGTGCAGGAACTGCCGGAAATGCTGCGGCCCCTGACCCTTTGGGAACTACGCGAAAGCTTGATCTCCACCGCACGCGAAATCCTGCGCGGGCCGCCCGGGTAGAGCCGGCTGGGGAACCAGCAGGCCATCGCTCAATCCCCGCCTTTCCCGATCGCAGGTTCAACCGACGCGCCAGTGTCGCCCCCACCCCGCATCGCCACCCAAGCCAGCCACGCCGTCAGCGCCGTGAACGGCAGCATGCTCAGCGCATCGCTGTTCGGACCTGCGAAAAACGGGTTGTTGGACTTGGCCCAGTGGTCGAGCGCAACGTCCACTTCGCCCAACACGCCGGCCATCAGCGCAATAACGATACCCGCAATGGCGCCGCCGGCAATCAAGCCACTCGCCGCCATGACACCCGGGCTCTTGTCGGACTCAGCTGCAAATTCTTCCTCCGACAACTGCAACTGCGACTTGCGCCGACGCCTGTCCGCGAAATGGCGCACCAGCCCGCCAATCATGATGGGCGTCGACGACGACAGCGGCAGATACACGCCGACCGCGAACGCCAGCGACGGCACCCCTGCGAGCTCCAGCACCAGCGAAATCATCGCGCCCAGAATCACCAGGTCCCACGGCAGCTTGCGGTCCAAAATCCCCTTGATGATGTAGCTCATCAGCGTGGCCTTGGGGGCGTCGAACTTACGCACCTCGACGCCATCGGGGTGCGACGGGTCCGGGCGCTTGTGGCTGGCATCGCCATTGATGCCCGGATCGACCAGGAACTGCGGCTTGCCCTGCGCATCGACCAGGTACTGGCCGGCAATGCCGCTGGCGTCTTTCACGCGCTTGTGCCACACCGCCAACGTCGCAAACGCCTTGGGATCACGCGACACTTGCGGCCCGCCCAGCTTGCCCGCGGGTTCGACTTCGGCCGGCGGCGCGACCATGCCGTCGGTGATTTCGTGGCGCTGCAACAGTTCCGTCCGCGGCACATACACGGTTGCCGAGTCGTTGAGTTCCAGCAGGATCGGCCCAATCACCAGCGCCGAGCAGCCAGCGCCGACCAGAATCGCGATCTGCTGCAAGCGCGGCGTGGCGCCAATTAGAAAGCCGGTTTTCAAGTCCTGCGAGGTAGTGCCGCCGTTGCTCGCTGCGATGCAGACGATGGCGCCGACCGAAAGCGCCGTCACGTAGTAGGTCGGTCCCGTCCAGCCGACGCCCAAAAACGCGAGGCACGTCAGCAGTAGCGTCGCCACCGTCATGCCCGAAATCGGATTGCTCGACGAGCCAATTTCTCCGGTCAAACGCGAAGATACGGTGACGAACAGAAAGCCAAGCACCACGATAAGAATGGCGCCGAGCCAGTTCATGTGCAGCGTACCGGCGGAGAGGATGGCGCCAATCAGGCCGCAGACGCCAAACAGCACAAATTTCATCGACAAATCGCGATCGGTACGCAGTACGGCCGCAGCCGCGCCGGCCCCAGAACGCAAATCGGCAAGCCCTGAACGCATGCCGTGCACAATCGTCGGCAGCGAACGCAAAAGGCTGACCAGACCGCCCGCCGCGACTGCGCCCGCGCCGATATACAACACATACGCAGAGCGAATCTGGCTCGGCCCCATCTCGCTTATCGGTACGGTGCCCGGCTCCAGCGGCCCCGGAATCGCCGAACCAAAGAACTTGATGAGTGGAATCAGCACCAGGTAAGCGAGCACGCCACCGCCGGCCATCGTCATCGCAATCTGTGGCCCGATGATGTAGCCAACACCCAAAAGTTCTGGCGCAACTTCGACCGCCACCGACCCGGCCTGCAAGGGTTTGCCGAACTCGGTCCCCGGTACTTCGCGCCAGCCTTTGAGCGCCTTCCAGACCACGGCGTAAAGAAACGCCAGCGAAAACGCACCAAAAATCGTCCGCGCCCCGCCGGTATCCTTGCCTTCCGACGCGCGGAGCACCTGTGCGCAAGCCGTGCCTTCCGGATACTTCAGAATACCGTGCTGTTGCACGATGAGCGCGCGCCGCAGCGGAATCATCATCAAGATGCCCAGCAAACCGCCCAGCACCGCGACCAATGCCACCCGCGACAGTTCAAGACCAAAGCCGAGGATCAGGATGGCCGGCATCGTCACGCCGACACCAAACGCAATCGACTCGCCGGCCGAACCCGCTGTTTGCACGATGTTGTGCTCGAGTACGCTCGCCGGCCGCAGCCCTACCTTGGCCAGCAGGCGAAACAGCGTCACGCTGATGACCGCAACCGGAATCGACGCGCTAACCGTCATGCCGACCTTGAGCACCAGGTACAGCGACGAACCGCCGAACACCATGCCGAGCAGCGTGCCGACCAGCAGTGCGCGGGCCGTCAGTTCGGGCGGGTGCTGGTCAGCGGGCACCAACGGCGTGTGCGGCAACGGGGCGGTCTGCATCGGGCTACCTCAGGTCGTAGGCTGGTCGGTCTGCACTGCGACGCGCGGGTCGCGAGGGCCGTCCACGCGCTGCACCTCGACACCGTGGTCGAGCAGGTAAGCGCAGCCATTGGCGCCGCCGTAACCACCGTCGACGACGATGACCCGCGCAATGCCGGCGTGGTGCAAGAGCTTTGCGCACATCGTACACGGCTCACCGGTGACAATGAGCCACGCGCCCGCGGTCGCGACGCCCGAGGCAGCCGCGTTGCAGATGACGTTCATCTCAGCGTGATGGCAGCCGATTTCCATACGCTCGCCCGACGGCACACCGAGCGTGTCGCGCAAGCACGCTTCGCCGCCACACAGGTCGCCGCCGCCGCGCGGCCCGCCGTTGTAGCCGTCCATCAAGATGACGTTGCGGCGCGGGTCGAGCAGCAGCGCGCCAAACTTGCGGCGCGGGCAGTTGCTGGCCTGGGCGAGCGCGAGGCACTGTTCGAGTCGAATGCGCAGGTGCTTGTCTTTCATGGTGTCTTGCCCGCTCCAAGCAGGAAGGAACAGACAAGGTCATGGAGCAACCCAGGCCGGCGCAGGCCGGCCTTTGTAGCCTTAGCCTGCGGCTTCAGCCGCCGGGGCTCCCCCGACTGCGGCGCAGTCGTGTGGCGGCCTTGCTCCGTTCGAATGCGCAGGTGCTTGTCTTTCATGGACCTTTGCTGCCAGGGTGGCGGGCCATTGCAGCGCCGATGGCCGTGCTTGTCAACCTTGCGCATCGCGCCGAACATGCCTAGAATACCGCCCCTTTCGCGGCCGCCCTGCGGTCTGCCCCACCCGCGCGAACGACAACCGCGCGAACGACAACCGAGTAAGCACTACCATGGCGAACACCAAGAACCTCGACGGCAACCTCCGCAAAGCGCTCAAGCGCGCTGCCCGCAAGAAGCTCAAAGCGGTCGAGAAGGGCCTGACCCTTGATCAGCGCACCAAGCTGCGCCGCGCCCGCAAAGAGAAGCACATCGGCGTGCGCGCGTTCTTGGCCACCAACAAGGGCTAGTCATTCCCCGCCCAGCTGCTGTCCGCTTGGCTGCGGCGACCATGGCGCTTGCTGATTTGCGCGCTTGGTTCACGCATGCCGCCGGACAGTTTCGAGCCGAGGATCCGTGGTTGGCGCCGGGCGTGACGCTGTTTGGCCAGTGGCCCGGCGTGACCCTGCACAGCTTTGAACGCGACGCCGCGGGCCATTTGTTTGCCTGGGCATCGCGCGGCACGTCGCTTTTGCGCGCGATGGTGGTCTCCGGCGCTGACATTGACTGGCAGCACGCCGGCACCGTGCCAGAGCGGTGCTTACCGACCGCGGATCGCGTACTTGGCGCAGCGGACGGTGCCACCGCAATCGCGCCAGGTCTGCAGCACCTGACGAGCCACCTGGCCAATGCCGCACGCTCTGGCATCCATCAGCTGGTGACCCTGCCCTCTGGCACGCGGCTGGTCGGCTTGAACGGCAAGATGCTGCGCTGGACGGCCTCTGGCGACTGGTCGGTTGCGCTGACGTACAACGGCTTTCGCAAGCCGGCGCGGTGGGGCGTGCTGGCTGACCGTCAAGGCAGGGCTTGGATCGCGCAGTACGCGCTGAACCCGCAGCGCACGCAGACCATCACGCTTTACCGGTCTACGGACGATGGCCGCACATTCGTTCCGGCGCGCGTGTTTGCGGCAGGCGAGGTTCGCCACTTGCACTTCGTCCAGCAAGACCCGGTCGACGGCAGCCTGTGGCTGGGCAGCGGCGACCGCGACAGCGAGTCCGCAATCTGGCGAAGCATCGACGGCGACCAGTGGCAGCGAGTCGGCGGTGGTGACCAGGCCTGGCGGGCGATTGGCCTCGCATTCTTGGCCGATGCCGTGGTCTGGGGCACCGACGCCGGCAGCGACGCGGAGCACTTTGCCAACGTTGCGCTGCGCTGGGACCGGGCCAACGGCCAACTGCGTGCGGAGCAAGCCGTTGCCGCACCAGTCCATGGCGTAGGCGCGCTGCACGATGGTCGTGTGGTGCTGACGACCGGCAGCGAAGGCGGCGCCAATGAGCCGGACCGCGCCGTGCATGTGTGGCTGCGCGCACAAACCGGCTCGTGGACGGAAATCGCACGGTTTTCGCAGGGTTGGCAGCCGCGGCGGGTCGCGTACGCCGTGGCCCACCTCGCAGACGGCCAAAGCAACTGCACCGACTTGTGGTTGCAGCTGCGTGGTACTGCGCATATGCCGCTTGGAATTGCCAGGCTGTCTATCGATTTCGCAGGTGACACATGAGCAACCAGCGCGCACCTATCGATTTCTGGTTCGATTTTTCGTGCCCCTATGCTTATCTGGCGTCGACGCAGCGGCGCTGGCTGGCGGCGGAAACGGGTCGCGCAGTCACCCTGCAACCGTTTCTGCTGGGCGGCGTGTTTGCGGCGATTGGGCAGGTCCAGAATCTGTCGGCGGTGTTGTCGCCGCCCAAGGCCCGCCACAACCGCAACGACGTGGTGCGCTGGGCGACGTGGTTCCAGGTGCCGATCGCTTCGCCCGTCAAGCACCCCAATCGCACCGTCGACGCGCTGCGAGCGCTGCTGGCATGCCCAGCCGACGCTTGGGAGGCCATGGTCGATGCGTGCTTTGCAGCCTACTGGGTTGAGCAGCGCGACCTTGCCGACAGCGAAGTGCTTGCGAGCATCGTGACTGCCCTGGGCCTGGACGCCGCGACCGTGCTGGAACACGCGCGCAGCGACGAGGTCAAGGCGGCATTGCGCACGCGCACCGACGCAGCGCTGGCGGCTGGCGTGTTCGGCGCGCCGGCGTTCGCAGTAGACGGCGAGCTGTTCTGGGGCCAGGATCGGCTGCCGCTGGTGGTCGCGGCCGCGGACGGGTGGCGGGTTCGACCAGAGCTGCAGCAATTCCAGTTTTGACGAAGCTTCGGCGGATTCATCGTAAGGAGTGTTCTCATCATGTCTAACACAAACGTTGAATTTTTCTACGATCTGTCTTCTCCCTATGCCTACCTGGCCCATGAGGAGATCGGCAAAATCTCCGCGACCTACGGCGCGACCGTGATGTGGCGGCCCCTGCTGCTTGGCGGACTTTTCAAGAAATTCGGCATCGACAAAGCGCCGATACTGGGCGCATCGCCAAACAAGCAGCGCGTACTGATGGATGACATGTACCGCTGGGCCGCGTTGCGCGATTTGCCGTTTGCCTGGCCTGCGCTGTTTCCGCTCAACGCTGTGCGGCCCCTGCGGGTGCTGTGCCAGTTGGAAGGTCCGGTGCACGTCAAATTGGCGAGCGACCTGTTTCGCCGCTATTGGGGCGAAGGCGAGAACATCGCCGACGCGCAGGTGCTCCACGCGATCCTGGCCGCCATCGGTCTGGATGCCGACGCGCTGCTGGCTGGCGCCGAGAATCCGGCCGTCAAGCAGCGCCTCATCGACAACACCGCCGAGGCATTCGCGCGCGGTGCGTGCGGAGCGCCGACGTTCTTTGTGGGCCCGCACCTGGTGTGGGGCAACGACCGCATGGAATTTGTCAGCCGACTACTGCAGGGCTGGGAGCCACCGCGCGCGCCCTAATCGCGCACCAGTCTGGCCGCCCGAGCGGCCAGGTCAAAAGCGCCCGACCACCACCAGACCATCCGGCGTCGGCGCTATTGCCACCGGCGCGCTGCTCTGGTGCATCCAAAGCCACGCACCGACGCCCGCTCCGACCAGCCCAAGGCCGGTAAGGCCCCATCCGGTCGCGTAGTTGGTCTGGATGCGCTTGGCTTCTGTGATGGCGTCCTGGTGGCTGATGCCGATGACCTTGCCGCTGGCGTCTTTCTTGGCCTGCGCGGCGTCCAGGTCCGCTTTGTCGCCACTAGCAGTCACCAGCACAACGACACCGCCGACCAGAGCCGCTGCGCCAGCGCCAAGCACAATGACGGGCGTCTTGCTGCGCGCTGGCGGGTGTGGTGCCGGCGCAGGTGCCGGCGCGGGGCGAGGCGTGGGCTTGGCTGGGGGCGCGACGGTTGGGGTTGCGCTTGTGGATGGCACTACCGGTTGCTCAACAGGCCGCTCGACTGGCCTTTCTACTGGCCTTTCCACCGGTTTTTCGACCGGCGGGTCACTGGCGACCGGCGGTCGACCCACACATTCGTCACGCCAGACTTGGACTTGTGCACGGTCGGCTGCGTCGGCCGGTGCGGCAGTCAGGTATTTGTCGTAGACCGCCAGCGCCTGTTGCATCTGCCCGGCCAGGTGATACGCGCGGGCCTGCTTGAGCAACCACGCGATTTTCTTAGGCTGCAGTGCAATCGCCTCGGCCCACAGCCCGGCGGCCAGGGCATACTGGCCGGCCTTCTCGGCTCGCCCAGCCTCGTCGGCCTTGAGTTCAGCGCGCTTGACTTGCAATCCGTCCAGTTGCGTCTGCGCCTTGCCCTTGAGTACGGGGTCCAGGTCCGCAATCGCAATGAGCTCGCGAAATAGCTCGTCGGCCTTCTCGACTTTGCCCGCCAATTGGAAGGCGCGTGCAGCGTTGTACAGAATCGGCCGCGCCTCGGGATCCTGCCGCCAGATCTCGAGGAACAACTCGCCGGCGCGCTCAAAGTTGCCAGCGTCGAACTCCTTTTGTGCGGCGGCGATGAGCGCCTGCACGACCTTGCTCTTGCCGGCCGGTGCTGCAACGGCGATGCCCGCAGGCGGTACCAACGCCAGCAAAGCGGCCAGCAAACTCGCCAACCACCTGCCGCGGCGCGGGCGACGGTCAATCAACGGTTTCATAGCCTTGAGCCTTCTTCTTGGGCGCGGAGGGCTTGGGCGCCTTGGGCTTGGGCGGCGCGACCGGCTTTGCGGCTTCTGTCGGGGCGGCCGCTGTCGGCCCAGCGTCGGGCCCCGGTGTTGGTGCTGCCGCTGGCTGGGCGGAACCCGCGTCAGCTGCGGTTGGCGCCACAGCGCTCGGTGGCGCAGGGACAGCGGCAGGCGCAGGCGCGGCGGCGGCAGGCGCAGGTTGGGCAGGCGCAGGCTGGGCAGGCGCCGCCGCCAGTGGTTGCGAACCGGGCGCCGCTACCGGATCAGCGGTGGCCGCGGGCGCACTCGGCGCAACGGCCGTGGTCGTGGGTGCAGTGGGTGCTGGCCGCGTCGCGAACCAACCTCCGGCGGCAAGGGCGACCACGCCAGCGAGCGCGCCGATGATCAGCCCCGTCTTTGGTTTTGCGGCGGGGGCGGCAGCCGCGGCGTCGGTGGACCCTGGCTCGCCGACAAACGTCGCGCTGCGTGCGGCGACGCCAGCGTTGGAACCGTTGGCGACAGATACGTTCGACTGGTGGCCCGGCGCTGGCGCCGCAATGGTGGCCTCCGCGCTGCTGTCGTGCGTGTGGCCCAGGTTGGTCTGACTTTTGCGTACGGCGGTCTGCATGTCGCCGGCAATGGTCTCACTATCTGCCGTTGCCCCACTCTGCGCGCGCACAACCGCGCGCTGGCTCTCCGAGAGCTTGGGCTGGCTGTCGGCAAGATACGGCGACGTCGCATCGGCCTTGGTTGCGGTGCCCAAATTGGTGTGGCTGGTCCAGGAACCGCCCAGCACAGCTTCGATGGCCTGCCGCATCGCCTTGGCGTCCTGGTAGCGGTCGCCAGGCTTCTTGGCCATCGCCTTGGTCATCACCGCAACGAAGCCTTCGCTCAGGCGCACGCGCGCCGTCGCCCGCGGATCCGGGATGGCCTCGGTGACGTGCTTGTGCATCAGCGACAGCACGTTGTCGCCCGCCTGGTACGGCGGGTCGCCGGTGACCATCGCGTACATCATGCAACCAACTGCGTACAAATCGGCCACCGGCGTGACACCGGCGCCCTGCCACTGCTCTGGCGCCATGTAGGCCGGCGTACCCATGATGCGGCCGACGTTAGTCAGGGCCGAGTTGCCGACGCGCGCCAGGCCGAAGTCGAGGACCTTGGCGATGACGTCGTCGCCGCCGTCGTCGTTCAAAAACACGTTGCCCGGCTTCATGTCGCGGTGGACCAGGCCCAGGCCGTGCGCCTCGGTCAAGCTGCGCAAGATCTGGCTGGTCATGCGCCCGGCGTCCTGCTCGGTCATCGCCTTGCCTTCGCGGGCGAGGTCGCGGATGTGCTTGTCCAGGGGCTTGCCGACCAGCAGCTCCATGGCCATGAACAGCGCACCGTCGTCAGTGCGGCCAAAATCGTAAATGCGAATGGTATTGGTGCTGCGCAGGCCCGCCATCACTTTGGCTTCCTGCTCGAAGCGGGCGATGAATTCCTTGTCCTCGTCGTCGCCGACGATCATGAACTTGAGCGCAACCCGCTGGCTGGTCGCAGTATGCTCAGCGGCGTAAACGGCGCCCATCGCGCCCTTGCCGACGACGCCGGTGATGCGGTAGCGCCCGGCTACCACGTCGCCGATGTTGCGCCCGGAGCCGGACGATTTTGCGCCGTCGTTGGACATGCCCGAACTCTCCAGCAGCCGCGCGTTGACCCGCATCGCGAAACGGCACGCGAGCCTGCGAGGCGGCGCAAGGATAGAACGGGCAAGGCTGCGTCGCAAGTTCACGTTCCGGGGCAGATTCGCGGTCCGTTTGGCCTCGCGCAGTGCGGTGGGCGTTGAAAAAATGGCACCCGATTCGTAGACTGACGACCATGTTTGTCCCGCGCAGCCTGCACCTGACGACCTCTTGACCGCGGGTCGGGCGCAACCCGACTTTGCAACCCGCAAACTGGGCTACGCCCCAACTGGACTGACCATGACGCCCCGCCGACTTGCCTCGCAATTCCCTGCTGCTGCAGCCGCATGCGCCCTGGTTTTGGCGGCCTGCGAGGTTCAGGTTTTGGATGCCGACCAGTTTGCCGCTGCCGACGCCGACACCGGCCAAGGCGAAGATTCCGCGGTTGACGCCGCAGCCGACGCGCCGGCCGCCGACACCGCAAGCAGTCCATGCCCAACTGGATGCGACGATCAGAATCCCTGCACCGACGACAAGTGCACGGGTCCCGGCCAATGCACACATGAAGCGGCGACTGCCGGTACCTGCGACGACGGCAATCCGTGCACGGTCGGCGACACTTGTGCGGCTGGTTAGTGTGCACCTGGCAAGGCCAAGGAGTGCACTTCGGACGACGCCTGCCTGGTCAGCAAGTGCGATCCGACCCAGGCGGGCAAGTGCAAGCTCAGCGAGGCCGACAACGGGACCACTTGCAACGACCAGAGCGCGTGCACTGAATCCGACAAGTGCAAGGGCGGCGCGTGCAAGGGCACGCCGATCCTGTGCAAAGACGACAACCCGTGCACGCTGGACGAGTGCGACGCCAACAAGGGCTGCGCATTCATCAAGTCGGTCGGGACGCTGTGCGACGACGAGAATCCTTGCACACTCGGCGACGCATGCGCAGACGGCGTCTGCAAGGCGGGCAAGGATAAAGAGTGCATCAGCCCGGATCCGTGCTTTAGCAGCAAGTGCAGCCTCGCCACCGGCAGCTGCAAGTTGACCGAAATCGCCGAAGGCGAGACCTGCAACGACGGCAACAAGTGCACGGACAAGGACGTGTGCAAGGGCGGCAACTGCAAAGGCAGCGTCATCGCCTGCGACGACAAGAATCCGTGTACGACCGACAGCTGCGACGCGAAGGCCGGTTGCGCCTCGGCACCGGCCAGCGGACCTTGCGACGACCTGAACCCCTGCACCGCCAAAGACAGCTGCGGCAACGGCGTCTGCGCGGGCTCGCCGGCCGACGTCAGCGCTGCTTGCGACGACGGCAACGCGTGCACGACCGACGGCTGCGATCCCAAAACCGGTTGCACGCACGCCGCAACAACTGGGGCGTGCAACGATGGCAACCCGTGCACCGCCAGCGACGTCTGTGCGCAGGGCAAGTGCACGGCGGGCGCCAACACCTGCTCGTGCCAGGTCGACGCCGACTGCGCCAAAGACGAGGACGGCGACCTGTGCAATGGCACGCTGTACTGCGACAAGTCAGAGTCCAGCCCCAAATGCAAAGTGCTCGCGCAGTCGATTGTCGTGTGCGACACCAAAGCCGATACCACCTGCAGCAACGCCAAATGTGACGCGAAAACCGGCAAGTGCGCCGCGGCGGCCGCGGCAGATGGCAAGGCCTGTGATGCCGACGGCAGCGTTTGCACACAGTTCGACGCTTGCGCTGCGGGCAAGTGCAAGGCCGGCACGACCCTGACGTGCGACGACAAGAACCCTTGCACGACCGACGCGTGCGATTCGGCAAAGGGCTGCGTCTTCACGGCCAACACCAGCAACTGCGACGCCGACAGCGATGCCTGCACCGCGGGCGACAAGTGCCAGGACAAGGTGTGCCTCGCCGGCGCCAAGAAGGCTTGCGAAGACACCGAAGCCTGCACCGCCGACAGCTGCGACCCCAAGTCGGGCAACTGCGTTTTTGCCGCGAGCTTCGAAGCACAACCCTGCAACGCCGATAATTCGGCGTGCACCGAAGGCGACAAGTGCAAGGTCGGCAAGTGCACTGCGGGACCGCAGAAAACCTGCAACGACAACAACGCGTGCACCACCGACAGCTGCGACGCCAAGCTCGGCTGCCAGAGCGTGCCGAATACGGTCCCGTGCGATGACGGCAACGCTTGCACCAGCGGTGATCAGTGCGCGCAGGGCAAGTGCAGCGGTAACGCAGTCAACGTCGCCGTGCTGTGCGACGACAAGAACGGCTGTACCAACGAGACCTGCGAGCCGGCCAAGGGCTGCGTCTACGCCAACAACACCGCAGCGTGCGAAGATGGCAACGTGTGCACGACCGGCGACGCCTGCACCGGCGGCAAGTGTGTGGGCGGCGCCTCGCAATGCAGCTGCCAGAGCGACACCGACTGCCCCGACGACGGCAACTTCTGCAACGGAAAGCCGTTTTGCGACAAGGCGGCGCCGCCGTTCACCTGCAAGACCAAGCCCGGTTCGCAGGTGACCTGCCCATCCGGCAGCGACACGACCTGCTCTATCAATACGTGCGACCCCAAGTCCGGCAGCTGCAGCATGCAGCCGGCCAACAACAGCAAAGGCTGCGACGACGGCAGCGCGTGCACAACCGGGGACACCTGTGCAGCCGGTGCCTGCAAGCCGGCTGACAGCGTTACGTGCAACGACAACCAGATCTGCACGACCGACGCTTGTGACCCGAAGGCGGGCTGCACGTACGCCGCCAACACCATTGCTTGCACCGACAACAACGCGTGCACTAGTGGCGATGCATGCAAGGGCGGCTCGTGCTTTGCTGGCGCAGCAGTGTCGTGCGACGACAACAACCCTTGCACGACCGACTTGTGTGACAAAGTTGCCGGGTGCAAGAACACCGCCAACACCAGCCCCTGCGACGACGGCAACAGCTGCACGACCAACGAGTTCTGCTCGGCCAATAAGTGTGGCAACGGCAACGCGGTCGTGTGCAACGACAACAACGCATGCACCAGCGATTTGTGCGCGCCAGCCAAAGGTTGCTACACGACCAACTCGATCGACGGCAGCGCATGCACCGACAACAACCCGTGCACGGCCGGCGACGGTTGCAAATCGGGAACGTGCCAAACGACCGGCCCGACCGCTTGCGACGACAAGAATGCCTGCACAACAGATAGCTGCGACGCCAGCAAGGGCGGTTGCCAGTACGCACCTAAGGCAGGCGGCCCGTGCGACGATGGCGACAAGTGCACCGGCACCGGCGCGGGGCCCGATGTCTGCTCGACGCAAGGCCAATGTACGCCCGGCGCCAAGTTGGTGTGCAACGATGGCAACCCATGCACCGACGACAGTTGCGCCCCTGGCTCCGGTTGCACCGTCGTCAACAACAGCGCAGCGTGCGATGATGGCCAGGTATGCACGCTGCAGGACAAGTGCGCTGGCGGCAAGTGTGGCGGCACGGCAGGCGCTCCCGACGCCGACGGTGACGGTCACAAGTCCAGCTTGTGCTTCGGCGGCACCGACTGCAACGACAACGACAGCAGCATCAAGCCGGGGGCCAAGGAGAACTGTTCGACGTCTGCAGACGACAACTGCAGCAACGGCACCAATGAGCAGGATGCGATGAACTGCACGGTCTTCGCCTATGACGGCGATGGTGATGGCTTCGGCCAGCAGTCTGCGACCGGCGCGTGGAACTCGCAGTGCTGGTGCGGCCCACCGACGGGCAGCAGCTATACGGCATCGACGCAGAAGAAAGCGGACTGCAACGACGCCAACAAGGCAGTCAATCCGGGGGCCGTCGAAGACTGCGCGACGCAAGCCGACGATGACTGTGACGGCACCGCCAATAAGGTAGACGCCAAGAACTGCAGCAAATACTTCGAGGATCTCGATGGGGACGGCTATTACGGCAATGGCGCCAACACGCAGTGTCTGTGCGAGCCGTTAGGCCAGTTCAGCGCTGCGAAAGGCGGCGATTGTGACGACAAGAACATGGACGTGTCGCCAAACGCCGTCGAGAACTGTTCGACGCCGAACGACGACAACTGCAA
>SXRM01000378.1 GCA_005792545.1 Pseudomonadota bacterium
CATGCTGACCAACGAAGAGGTCAGCGAGAAGATGAAGAAGGCGCAGATCGACATCGACCTGCCCAAAGCCGCCAGCGCACAGCAAAAGCCGGCCAAGCCGCTGTCGATCGTCATCGGGCACACTGGCGCGCTGTACTTGAACGGCACGGCGATCGCTGAAGCCGCGCTCTTTGAGCAGGCCAAGCGTATGGCCGAGGACAACCCGGGCGTTGAGGCCATCCTGTCGGCCGACCGGCGCGTGACGCACGGCAACGTGGTGCGGGTCATCGACGGCGTGCGCCTTGCCGGCGTCGAGAAAGTGGCGGTCAACACCAAGGAACAAGAAATTGAGGAAGCGCGCTGACCCAGCTGGGCGCAACCGCTGCAATGGATGTTGAACCGTAACCTTGCCATCGGCTTTTGCGTCTCGCTTGCGCTGCACAGCGTTGGCGCGTGGTGGGCCTTGGGCCTGGTTGCCAAACCGTTGCCGCCAGTGGTCGCCGAAAAGAAGCTGGTGCGCACGGTCAAAGAGCAGATTGAGCTGCCCAAGCCCAAGCCCAAGCCCGCCGAGATCAAGCCGCCGGAGCCGCCCAAGGCCGACGACGCGCCCAAGGCGGCCGAAGCGACGCAGCCCAAGCCGATCGCGGCGCCGCGCCGGACGGCTCAGCCCAAGAGCACGCAGCCGGCAGCCAAAGCCGCGAGCGACGAGCCCGCTCCGCTGGTGCTGTCCAAGACGTACGGCGATGCCGGTGGCGAAGGCGTCGCCGTGCAGACCGGCAAGGACGATGTGTTGGGCGATCCTGGCGTACAAGCGAATGAAGACAACGTGCGCCGCCGACCGCCTGCCGATCCCGCACCGCCACCCAAGGCGGCCGAGGACACCGAGCAAGCGGCGCCCCGCAAGATCGAGATCGTGCAGGCCCGCCCCAAGGGCAGCTGCGATCGCTACATCCAGTGGCCCGAAGGCGCTGAGATGGGCGGTCGGGTGGTCGAGGTGACGCTGCAGCTCGAAATCGGCGAAGATGGCGCGGTGCGCAAGGTCAAGGTCTTGCGCGGTGCGGGTGAACCGTTTGATGGCCAGGCGATGCGCGACATTCGGCAGTGCCCGTTTGCAGCCGGTAGCCGGGACGGCAAGCCCATGACCAGCAAGATCGCATTCGTGGTCGAGTTTCGGCCGAGGTAGCCCGTGCGGCGTAGACTTGTGAGCAACACCGCGACTTGGGTGGTGGCGACGGTCGCGGCGGCGACGCTGGTTGGCTGCGGCCAGGACTTTGCGCCGCCGTCGCTGGTCGACAAGTTTCGCGTCATCGGCGTGCGTGCCGAGCCGCCTGAGATTCGGCTGACCCAGGAGTCCAAACTCGACATGCTGCTGGTCGGACACGATCCGGTGGCGCCAATGTGCTACGCGTGGGCCTTTTGCCCGTTTGCGTGGAGCAAGGACGGCAACTTTGCCTGCATCGATGCGGACGTGCAGGTCGAGCTGGGCACCGGGCCGACGGCGACCGTCGGGTTCTTCCACGTCATCCAGGCCTTGCAGAACGCGCCGAAAGTCTTTGACAAGCTGGGCCTCAAGCCGCCGACGGGCGCCTCGACTTCGGGGCAGCAGGCCGATGCGGGTTGTTTTCCGGGCGGTGTCGTCCCGAGCGGGGGCCAGGGCGGCATGGGCAGCTTTGGCGGCGCCGATATCCCTGAGATGTATGTGCTTTTCCAGGCTGCACAGGCAAGCACGTTTGGCGGAACCTGCCCGAAGTCGGCGACGCCGATGTTGGCCAAGCCGTGCGCGGACCGATCGCGCTGCCTCGCCGGCTACAAGCGCCTGACGATGGCGCCTTTGGCCAGCGCTTGCGCGGCCTTCGACCCGGCGGTCGAGAAACCGTGCCCAAAGGACCCCGAGGTGTGCGCCCAGAACACGGTGTGCGGCTGTGACGGCAACAACTACGCCAACGACTGCGCGCGCATCGCCGCCAAGATCGCCAAGAAGCACGACGGGCGCTGCCAGAGCGCCAACGACAACCCCAAGCTGCAAGGCCTCGGCTTGCGGGTGGCCGCGATCGATCTGGCAGCGGACGTCTCGCGCGGCATCGACTGGCCGCTCGACACCACGCCGGTCGTCGCCCCGGGTGCGTCGCTGCAGCTGTGGCCGCGCTTTGACCCCAAGGACAAGCAGGTCATCGGCCCTTCGCAGGACCCCAAGGCCACCAAGCCCGACACCGAGACGCTGCTGTTCTCGTGGTTCACAACCGGCGGCACCTTCGGCAGCGATCGCAGCTACGACGACATCCCGCAGATGGGCTGGGTGGCGCCGACGCTGGACGCCGGCAAGACCGAAAAGCTGGTGACGCTGTGGCTGGTCGCGCGCGATGGCCGCAACGGCACTGACTGGCTACAGCGGCAACTGCTGGTGCGCAAGGGCGCGCCCGCCAAGCCCAATCCGTTGTGCGCGCTGGGGGCGAAGTGCCCCACGCCCTGAACGACGCTGTCACCACCGATCGCAATGCCTACAGCTTTAGCACCGAGGTGCGGGTGCGGCTGGCCGAGACGGACGCCGTAGGCATCGTGTTCTTTGGCACCTTTGCCATGTACCTCGACGTCGGGCGCATGGACTACTTGCACCACCTGGGCCTGGACGCCGCGCGCTTTCGCCATGGCGCTGACTCGCAGACACAGGCGCTCGCCCACTTGCCGCCCGGTGCGGTCGCGCATGTGGACATCGATTTCCGGGCGCCTGCCCGCTACAACGACGTCCTGGTCTTGTACGTGCGGGTCGCCCACCTGGGCAGAACCAGCTACACGTTTCACGCGCTCATCATGGACAAGCGACGGCCGCACGTGGTTGCGACGGGCCGGTTGACCCTGGTGTGGCTTGACGACGCCTTTGCGCCGGTGGCACTGCCAGCCGAATTTCGCAAAGCCGTCGAAGAGTTTGAAGGCGAGCGCCTCGCACGCGGCGACTGAGCGACGGCCGGCAGTCTCACTTTCGTCTCACTTTTGCCTCACTTTTGCCTCAGTTTCGCCCGGCGGTGAGACGACAGCGTTTCTAACGATTTCAACGGCTTGAATACTTGGCGAGCTGGCACGATCCGTGCAGGGCGACAGCCTGCCGCCGCAGCTCACGCGGCGCTCGGAGCCGCCGATGCCGTCCCGTGCCGTGCTTTTGCTGGTCCTAGTGTTGCTCGGCAGTTGGGCTCCGCCCGCAGCCGGCGCGGAACCGCCCGCGCCCTGCAAGGTTGCCGATGTGTCGACCGCGGCCATTCGAGCCGCCCTCGCCCGCGCCGTGCAGCCGACCGCCTGGCAGCCGCCGGCGCCCACTAGCCGGTGGTGGCTGCTGGTCCCCGCGACAGTCGCCTTGGGTCTGCACGACGGCGTCCACGCCGGCACCGGTTGGACCGACACGCTGGCTGGCGGCAGCGGGCGCTGGAGCCAGCTCGACAGTCAATGGGCGCGGCTGACGCTGTCGTGGGACCTGCGGCCGCTGTTGGCCACGCCTGCGCCAAGACCACCGCCCGACGCAGCGCAGCGGTTGGAGCCGATCATCAAGGTCGAGTCGATCGCGGTGCGCGCGGCGGATGCCCTGCGGGCACTGCGCAAAGCCCAGGCGCTGGCCGCACAGGCGCCCGCCGGCGACCCGATGTGCAGGGACGCGCAAGCCGAAGCAGAGGCGGCGGCGCTGGTGCTGGATGCGTTGGTGGCCGCGAGTCCCTAGGCCACACGGTCACAAACCGCCGTGCTCGCTCTCAGCAGCGAGCAACTGGGCGCGCTCGGCGGCTTGCAGCGCCATGACCACCGGTTGCAGATCGCCTTGCATGATCTGATCCAGGTTGTACAGCGTCAGGTTGACCCGGTGGTCGGTCAGGCGGTTCTGCGGAAAGTTGTAGGTTCGGATGCG
>SXRM01000379.1 GCA_005792545.1 Pseudomonadota bacterium
CCCTAACCCTGACCCTGACCCTGACCCTGCTCGCCGTCCCCGTGTCCCACGCCGCCAAGCCCAAACCCAAGCCCGCCGCAACCAAGCCCGCCACCGCCAAACCCGCCCCGGCACCCGAAAAAGCCGTGCAGCCCCTGCGCGCCGACGCCTGGCTCGCCAAGCTGATTGCCGCCATCGACAAAGCGCTGGCCGCGGCGCCACCGAAAACCGAGCAGGATCCGGATCCCGGGGGGGCGTTGCTGCACGCCATGGCGCGCTCGGCGCTGGTGTCCGTGGTGCACGGCAACCTGGCGCTGGCCGGCCAGGGTCAAGCCCTGCGCACCGGAGGCCTGCCGGCCAAAGAAGTCGCGGTCGCTGGCCGCGAAATGGCCGACAACTACGCCACGCTGACGCTGGCCTTCGCCGATCTGGGCAACCACAAGCCGTTTGCCGGCGAACTGGCCGACATCTTTCGCGCGATTGCGGCGCTGTGTGGACACGCCCAGACCGCAAGCGAAGCGCTGGCCGCTTGGGCGCTCGCGCCGCAGGACCTGGGCAAAGCCAAGGCCTTCGAAGACGCGCTCGACAACTACCGCGGTCGTATTCAGGGGTTGTTCGGCAGCTTGCAGGCGGGATCGGCGCCGCCCAAGTAGGCGCTCACGCTGCCGCGGCCCGCAGTGCAGCGATCGCCGCGGCGCGGTCGGGCTTGCCAAACACGGCCGAACCCGCCACGAACCAGTCCACGCCGGCCTTGCGCGCGAGGCCAATGGTCTCGATGGTAATGCCGCCATCGATCTCGATGCGCAGCGCCGGACGGTGGTCGCAGCGCCAGTCATCGATGGCGCGCACCTTGTCGAGGACGTCGGCGATAAAGCTCTGACCGCCAAAGCCCGGGTTGACCGACATCACCAGCACGAAGTCCACTTCGCGCAGGATCGGTTCCACCATCGAAAACGAGGTGTGCGGATTGACCGCGACGCCGGGCGAAACGCCAAGCCCGCGAATGCGCTGCACGGTGCGGTGCAAGTGGCGGCAGGCCTCGATGTGCACGCTCAGCCGCTTGGCGCCGGCCTTGGCGAAGTCCTGCAGCAGGTGATCGGGTTCGTGCACCATCAAGTGACAGTCCAGCGGCAGCTTGGTGGCCCTGGCCAGACTGGCGACGACAGGCGCGCCGATGGTCAGGTTGGGCACGAAGCGGCCGTCCATCACGTCGACGTGGATCATGTCCGCGCCGCCTGCCGCGACTTGGGCGACCTCTTCGGCCAGGTGCGCGAAGTCGGCAGACAGGATGCTGGGCGCGATGGCCACAGGGTGCGGCATGGGCAAACCAGAAACGGCGGCGTGTCGCCGCACGGGACCGACATTGTGGCCCAGGGCCCCCTGCCCTGCCAACCACGACTTTGGCGCGGGCCCGCAGGCATGCGTATGCCTTTGCAGGCATTGGACTCGAACAGCGTGGACAGTCCCGCTTGCCCTGGGCCACGTCCGGCCTACAATCGCGGCGCCTCAAATGGGGCGAGAGGTCACGATGACGACGCGTACAATGGACTGCTTGTGCCTGGTTCTGTTGCTGACACCGGCTTGCGGTGATCCGAGCAAACCTGCGGCTCAAGATGCCACAGCGCAAGACGCAGCGCCCGTGGCCGATATCGCCACAATTGGTGACATTGTCGCGCAAGACGCCGCGGTGGACGCCAGTGACGCTGCCCACGATGCCGCGCCCGACCCCTTCGGCCCAGCCGCCTGTGATCCGCTTCAGCCGCTGACTTGCGCGCTGCCGTTTCCGTCGAGCCACTACTTGCAGCCCGACGCCAAGACCAAGACCGGGGTGCGGGTAGTGTTTCCGCCGGGGGCGCTGCCGTCTTCGGGCACGGGCGTGCCGGTGGACCCCAAACCATGGGAGCGCCTCGACGGCTTTTCGGTCGCACCAACGCTGGTCGCGCAATTCGCGCACCTCGACATCGCGGGTATGGCGGATCAAAAGACCATCGACAAGTCGGTGGACAAGGCCTCGCCGACCGTGTGGCTCGAAGTCGACGCCGCCGGCAAGGTGCTGCGGCGCATTGCACACTGGGTCGAACTGGACCAGCGCCCCAACACCGAGGACGGCAAGATCGACCCAGCGACACGCATGGTGTTCGTGCGCCCGGGCGTCATCTTGAATTACGGCACGCGCTATGTGGTCGCGCTGCGCAAGCTCAAGGACAGCAAAGGCCAGGTGATCGCCCGTTCGCCGGCATTTGAAGCCCTGGCGAGCGGCAAAACCACCGGAACTTCGCTCGCGCCGCGCCAAGCCCGCTTCGACCAGATCTTTCAAATCTTGCAGGCAGAGGGCATCGCCAAGGACGAACTGACCCTGGCCTGGGACTTCTCGACGTATTCGGACCACGCCATCCACGGCCCGGTCCTGCAGATGCGGGACAAAGCGCTGGCCGCGCTCGGCCCAACGGGCGCCGCGCTGACGTTCAAGACTTTTGCTGCCAAGAAGGACGGCGGCACCGACGACCCGCATATCGCCTACACGCTGCGCGGCACCTTCAAGGCCCCCAACTTCATGAAAGAGGTGGCCGCCGATGGTGGCGAATTGCGAAAGGATTCTGCCAAGTGCTTTCGCTGGAACCTGGACGCCGACGGCAACCTGCAACAGAACGGCTGGCGCGACGCCGAACTGTGGATTCGCGTGCCGAAATCGGCTTTGGACGGCACGCCGCACGACTACCTGCACTACGGCCATGGCCTGAACGGCAGCGGCAACGAGACCTACGCCGGCTGGGTCGGGCCCAACGCCAACAGCCGTAAATTCATCTACATCGCCAACAGCATGATCGGCATGAGTGGCGAAGACGGCGCGGTCATCATCCAGATCCTACTCAACATCGGCCGGTTTGCGTGCCTGTCCGAGCGCGTCGCCGCCGGCGTCGTCGAACACCTGGTGCTGGCGCGGACCATGAAACTGCACGGCGCGGCAGCCTTGAGCAATGCTCTGTCGGGTCACACCGGCAAGCCGGTCAAGATCGCCGACACGGGCAAGGTGTTCTGGTCGGGCAACTCGCAGGGTGGCATCTACGGCCAAACGGTGACGGCGTTGTCGCAGGACATCACTCGCGCACATGTCGGTCAGCCAGGCATCAACTACCACATGCTGCTGGAGCGTTCCATCGACTTTGACGAGTTCGCCGCAGTGCTGTCTGGCGTGTACCCCAAGCGCAACGAATACGCGCTGCTGCTCGGCGTGGTGCAGATGCTGTGGGACCACGTCGATCCAGTCACGTATGTGCGGCACCTGGAGGTTGAACCGTTTGCCAACACGCCCAAGCACCAGGCGCTGGCTGTCGTGCACCCGGGCGACTTTCAAGTGGATGCGGTGACCATGGAAATCGCTGTGCGGTCGGGCTACTACAAGCTTCTACCGTTCTACGGCAAGCCGGTGCCGATGGTGCCCGAGTCGGCGTATCCACTGGTGGGCTCAGGCCTGATTGCCTACGACTTTGGCAACTCGTGGTTCATCCAGGGCAACTTGCCACCTGCCCCCGAAGACGGCTTGGAATGTGGCGATCCCGCTTTGCCGCACGCCGACGGTCCATGCCTGGGCAAGAAGCTGTGTGACCCCAAGGGCACCTTCAAGCCGTGCAAGCTCGAAGACCCACACGACCGCGCCCACGGACTGAAAAGCCACAACGACCAGATGCGGCACTTTTTCGATACTGGTGAAATCAAGGACTTTTGCGGCGGTGACGGCTGTAAGCCCGAGTAGCGGCCAGGCCTTGGCGGTCAGGTCACCCAGCCCAAAACAACCACCCAGCCCGCCCCAAATACAACACGCCTACTGCGGTGATGATCCACCGTGTCCACCGCGCAAAGTCGCGGTCGGTCATGCGCGCCAGCACCTGACCGCCCAGCCACGACCCCAGCACCGCAAGCCCAAGCGCCGCAGCCAACCAACCCAGCGCCAAAACGTCGCGGGGTGCCGCCAACGCCGCCCCCGCATAGAACGCGACTTTGACTGTGTGCGCCAGCACCTGCGTCGCGGCCTTGGTGGCCACGATCGCGTGCCGACCCAGCGGCGCCCGCACGAAAAACAGGTCCAGCAACGGCCCGGCCACGCCAGCGACCACATGCAGAACCGTGACCCCGACGCCGCAGGCCAGCGCGTGTCTACTGCGGGTTGCGTCCAACAGCAACCGCCCCTGCGGCAGCCACGCCAGCACTGGCAGTAGTCCCAGCCCTAGATAAACCCAGGCCTTGTCGGGCGAGGCAACCACCTGCCGCAGCAGCAGGGCCGCGACGACCGACCCGGCTGCGTACCAAAGCAGCGCGGACGTGTGCACGTGCGCCCGGTGCAACACTGCGCGACTGCCGTTGGCCGTCAGTTGCAAGATGCCATGGGCTACCATCGCCTGCGGCACTGGCAAGACAACCAACAGCGCGCCCATCAGCAACAGACCGCCCGCCATGCCGAACACGCCCGACAGCGTCGAGGTGGCCAGCACCGCCAGCAACAGCAGGCCTTCAGTCAGCAGAGCGAATTCACCATCGCGCGCAGCGAGCTACTTGGACAACCCGCCGTTGGCGAGGTTGAACCCGAATTCGACGAAAAAGCGCGCCGTCGGCCCATAGCCAATCTCGTCGGTGTTGGCGATGTCGGTGGTCGCGCGATCCGAGGACACCAGACCCTCAAAGCCGAACGCGAGGAACCCGGTCTTGGGCGCAACCGCCAGCTTGATGCACAGGGTCGTAAAGCCAAAATCGCCCGCGCCGGTCGCCATTTTCGCGTCGTAGCGCTGCAAATAGGCCTGCAGACCGGCAAACCGCGGAAAAGCCAAACCAAAACTGAATGCCAGCCCCGCCGGAGTCTGCTTGGGGTCCGTATTACTGTCGTAACCCACAAACTGGAAGTAGCGCATCCCGGCCAGCAGCGACACCCACGCCCGCGTGCGGCGGGGTCCAATGCCCAAATGACCGGTGGCGCCCAGGCCCCAGGCCACGTCGATGCGTCCTGCACCGTCAGGTGCCGACTGCTGCAAATGCGCGCCGCCGTCTCCGGCCAGCACCACGCCGCCGATGACGCCGACGCCATCTGGTTCCGGTTCGGGCTCTGGCTGCGGCGCCGGTCGCGTTGCGGCAATCGGCCGACCCGCGACAGGGACCGGCGCTGCTGGCGGTGGCGTCAGTACGCGGCCGCTCGCTGCCGCCGCCGGCGTTGTGCCCGCTGTTGCGGGGGGCGGCGGTCGTCCTGGCGCAGCGGCTGGCGCCGCCCCGGTCGAGCCGGGCACGGGTGGTGTGCCGCGCGCGCGGTCTTCGGCGGCATTGGCACGGGCCTCGGCCTGCTGGGCGCGCAGCTCCGCTTCGCGGGCCTTGGCTTCGGCTTCGCTCGCTCGGGCGCGCTGCTCGGCTTCGATCTTGGCAGCCGTCTCTTGGCGAGCGCGAGCTTCTGCTTCGCGGGCCTTGGCCTCGGCTTCGCGGGTCTTGGCCTCGGCTTCGCGCAGTTTGGCTTCGGCCTCGGCCCTGCCCTTGGCGTCGGCGTCGGCGTCGGCCTTGGCGCGGGCGTCTGCGTCGGCTTGAGTGCGCGCCGCCACTTCTTGTCGCAGTTTCTCTTCGATTTCAGCGATGCGCTTGGCGGCGTCAGCCTGGCCTTTGGGCGTCTTGTCGATGCGCGCAAACAGCTCGTAGAGCGCCTTGGCCTCGACCAGCTTGCCGCCCAGTTCCTTGGCGCGCGCGGCGTTGTAGACGCTGGCCTCGTTCTTGACCAGATCGTAGACCTGCATGTACAGGTCCGCCGACTCGTCGTAGCGTTTTTCCTGAAAGGCCTGCTTGGCCTGGGCGCTCAGCGCCGACGCTTTGGCCTTATCCGCAGCGCTGGGACCCTTGGGCGCCGCCTGTGCTGCAACCGGAGCCAACCACGCCGGCGACAAGGCACACGCCGCCAGGGCCAATGGCAGAAGGCGAAATACGAAAGCGCGGGGGAGCGGCCACATGGCGGCCCTACTGTACCGCCAAATCGGCCAGGGCGACAGGGGCGCGGTCGTTCTACTGCTGGTGATGCAGCGACTCCTGCAAATACGGGTCCTTGAGCGGCACCAGCGACGCCTTGCCCAACATCTTGAGCACGACCAGGATGAAACCGCCGCCCAATAGCAAGGTTGCGCCGATCTCGCCGGGTCCGAACACCACGCCGTGCAGGTCGAGCTTGTGGTGGTGTGCAGCAAACTGCGAGGCCGCCGGCATCACCTGCAAGTACACGTCGAGCCACAGGCCCAGTAGCGTCACGATCGCCACCGGCACCACCACTTTGGGATTGCGCTTGTTGGGCCTCGGCAGCAGCACGAAAAACGGAATGACCCAGTTCAGGATGACGTTCAGGCCGAATAGCGCCATCCAGCCGCCATCCTGACGCAAAATGTAGTAGCCAGTCTCTTCGGGGATGTTGGCGTACCAGATCAGCAGGAACTGGCTGACCCAGATGTAGGCCCAAAAGGTCGAGAACGCGAAGATCATCTTGCCAAAGTCGTGCAAGTGGTTGGCATTGGCCTGCGGCAGCTGCCCAGTGCTCAGCAACATCGCCAGGATGATGGTGCACACCGCCGCCGCCGCCTTGTGCGCGCCGGCAAACTGGTACACGCCGAACATCGTCGAAAACCAGTGCGGCTCCAGCGACATCAGCCAGAACAACGAGCCGACCGTCATCGAGAAACCAAAGAAGATGAGGAAGATGACCGACAGCACCATATTGCTGCCCGTATGCCCCTCGTTGCCGTCGCTGTCCTGCGCAATCGAGTTGGCGCGCAGCTTGAAAGTGAACGCCACCCACAGGCCGATGATGGCGACCGTACTGACGTAGTACCAGGTCGGGTTGAGCAGCACCGACTTGTGCCGCAGCAGGTGGTCGTTGGCGACGATATCCGGGTGGCTCCATTCGTACAGATGGTGCATGCCGAGGCCGCCGACGACCAACATCGTCACCAGAGCCATCGGCAGCCAGGTCACGACCGCCTCGGGAATGCGCCGCACCACCGTGGACCAGCCGGCGCGCGTGACGTGCATGATCGCCAGAATTACACCGCCGCCGATGGCCAGCGACGTGTAAAAGAAGGCAGCGATGAGCAAGTCGGCAAACACGCGCCATGCGCCGTGATCGCCCGCGGTGGCCGCGCCGGCGCCGAGCAGCACGGCGCCCAGTACGCTAAGGCCAATCGCCAGGTTGCGCGCGCCGCCGGGCATCGAAAACGACACCGGGCCAGCGAGGCTGTGCGCGTGGGAATCTGCGTGGGTGGCGCTCACGGTGAACCTCTTGCCTGCAAACTCAATAAATACCAGTACCTATCGCGATGCCGCCTAATTGGCCTGCTTTTGCAGTTCGCGCAAGTGCAGCACGATCTTCCAGCGGTCTTCCTGGCTGATCTGGCTCGCGTACGACGGCATGGCGCCGCGGCCGTAGGTGATCAAGTGGAAGATGTGGCCATCGGAGAAGCCGTTGACCTTGCTGTCTTTGGTCGCGAGCGGAAAGGCCCAACCGGCCTTCTTGGCCACCGTGCCGGCGCCGTCGCCATTGGAATTGTGGCAAGGTGCGCAGAACGTCTCAAAGCCCCACTTGCCGCGGGCAAGATGGCCGGCCGCAGCGGCGGCACCCTCGGCGGGCTTGAACGGATTAACCAGTGCATCCGCAGCCTTGCGACCCGCATCATCGTTGGTCAGGTGCAGCGGCCAGAACTCGCGGTTCTTGACGTGCGGCACGGTGCCGGCCGGCGGCTTTTGCATGGCCATGCCGTTGGCGAACACGGGCTTGCCGGTCTTGGCGTTGACGGGCGCCGGCCCCTGCGACTCGGCGGCGGTCGGAAAGAACATGTGGTTGATCCACGGCGCGAATTCCCAGTTGGGCTCGCGGTCGACCTGGCAAGCGACCACGGACAGGCCCAGGGCGAGCATGCCCGCCGCGCGCAAGGCCCGAGCGGCGGAATGTAGGTGGGAGTGCATCTGCATGGTCGGGTTCCCCGTGTTGCGCACGCGCGCCGTCGGGTGGTGGAGTCGGTCTAGCGGTTGGGTGCCACCCAGCTGATCTCGCTGGCGCCGTGACGACCAAACACTTCGCGCGCCTTGTTCTCGTCGAAGCCGGACGCGCCGGTGTCGAGCACGATCGCAAAACGGTCGTCGGTGGTGCCTGGCAGCGTGAACTTGGGCTTCTGCCCCGGGTACAGCCGCAAGAAGGCCAGCAGCGTCAGCGCGGTGCCGACGCCGGCGAATAGGACAGCGAGTTCGAAAAGCACCGGCACGAACGCGGTCAGCGGCCAGAATGGCTTGCCGCCGACGTTGAGCGGCCAGCCAGACCACATCGGAGTCTCGATGGCCTGCGTGTAGCTCTGCAGGAACATGGAGCTCAAAAAGCCAGTCAGCGCCAACAAGAAGCAGGCGTAGGTCATCCACGAGCGCGGCAGGCCTTGCGCCGCCTCCAAGCCGTGGACGGGAAACGGCGTGTAACAGTCGTAGATCGGCAGACCGGCCTGGCGGCTGGCCTTGGTCGCGGCGACGATCTCGTCGTCTTCGACGAAATAGCCGACCAGGTACTTGTCGGGCGCCGCGGGCGCGTCGGCGTGGCTGCTCATCCTAGACCCCCTTTTCGGGTGCGGCAGGCGCATGGGCAAGGCCCGGCACGCCACCGGCGGCGTGGTCATCGCCGTGTGCAGTGTGTGCTTTGGGCTGGGCGAACTTCTTGATCGACTTGACTTCGGCAATCGCGATTGCCGGCAAGACGCGGGTGAACACCAAGAAGGCCGAGAAGAACAGGCCAAACGTGCCTAGAAGCGTGGTGAACTCGACCCAAGTCGGCGAGTACATCGCCCACGAGCTCGGCAGGTAGTCGCGGTGCAGCGAGGTCACGATGATGACGAAGCGTTCGAACCACATGCCGATGTTGACCACGATCGACATGACAAAGATGACGACCACGTTGGTGCGCGCCTTCTTGAACCAGAACACCTGCGGGCTGATGACGTTGCAGCTGAACATGATCCAGTACGACCAGCCCATCGGCCCGAAGGCGCGGTTCACGAAGGTGAAGCCCTCGTAGTTGCTGCCGGAGTACCACGCGATGAAGAACTCGGTCATGTAAGCGAGGCCGACCATCATGCCGGTGGCCGTGATGATCAGGCACATGTTCTCCAGGTGCTTGATGGTAATCAGGTGCTCGATGTTCATCACCTTGCGGGCGATGAGCAGCAGCGTCAGCACCATCGCAAAGCCGGAGAAGATGGCGCCGGCGACGAAGTAGGGCGGAAAGATGGTGGTGTGCCAGCCGGGGATGACCGACGTGGCGAAGTCCGTGGACACGATGGTGTGCACCGACAACACCAGCGGGGTGCTGAGGCCGGCGAGCAGCATGTACACCGTCTCGTAGTGAACCCAGTGCTTGTTGGCACCCGACCAGCCCAAGCTCAGTGCGCTGTAGATCGCCTTGCGAATCGGGTGCTTGGCGCGGTCGCGCACAGTCGCCAAGTCAGGAATGAGGCCGATGTACCAGAACACCGCGGAGATGGTGAAGTACGTCGAGATGGCAAAGAAGTCCCAGATGAGCGGCGATCGGAAGTTGGTCCACAGCGGGCCGCGCAGGTTGGGCGCCGGAATGAACCACAGCGCGCCGAACCACGGTCGGCCCATGTGAATCAGCGGGAAAAGCGCCGCGCAAATGACCGCGAACAGCGTCATGGCCTCGGCCGAACGGTTGATCGAGGTGCGCCACTTCTGGCGGAAAAGGAACAAGATTGCCGAGATGAGCGTCCCGGCGTGACCGATACCGACCCAGAACACGAAGTTGGTGATGTCAAAGCCCCAGCCGATGGTCTTGTTCAGGCCCCAGGTGCCGATGCCCTCGTACTGCTGCCAGCCGATGGCGACAAGGCCGATGGCCAGCCACGAAGCAGTGACGGCAAAGGTGGCCCACCACAGCTTGCTCGGCAATGTCTCCATTGGCTTGAGCACGTCGTTGGTGATCTGCGCGTAGGCAGGATTGCCCAAAACCAGGGGCTGGCGCAGGTGGGAAGCAGGTGCAGACATCGCGTTATCTCCTTGGGCCGTTGCCTGGGAGTCCTGGGATTGCTAGTGGCCTGCCGGTGCGGCGCCGCCAGTTGGGGCTGCGGGCGCTGCCGGTGCAGCGTGGGCGTCCGCTTTCTTGGGCGCCGGTTGGGCGGGGCCAAAAACCTCGGGCGCGTTGCGGACCTTGGTCATATAGGTCACGGCTGGCTGCGTGCCGATTTCGACCAGCGACGAGTAGTTGCGCGGGTCGTCATAGGCTTTGCGGACTTTGCTGTCCATCTGATTCAAGTCGCCAAAGGTAATGGCGTCGCTTGGGCAGGTCTGCTGGCAAGCCGGCTTGACCTCGCCGTCCTTGACGTACTTGGGCTGCAACGGCTTGCCGCCGACTGCCTCGTTCTTCTGCAGCTCTTCGAGGTTGCTCGGCTGACGCTTCTCGCCGGTCTCGCGATCGACGTCGCGCAGCGCGTTCGACTTGGCTTCCTGGATGCGCTGCACGCAGAAGCTGCACTTCTCCATAACACCGCGCGAACGCTTGATGATGTCGGGATTGAGCGCCAGCGTCACCAGGTCCATGTCGAACTTGTCGACCATCTCGCGGGTCGGGTAGTTGAACCAGTTGAAGCGCCGCACCTTGTAGGGACAGTTGTTGGCGCAGTAGCGGGTGCCGATGCAGCGGTTGTAGGCCTGGGCGTTCAGGCCTTCGCTGGTGTGCATGGTCGCCAGCACTGGGCAAACCGTCTCGCAAGGCGCGTTGTCGCACTGCTGACACAGCATCGGCATGTGCACGACTTCGGGATTGTCGGCGAGATCGAGCAGGTCGTCCTTGGTGGCGTTCCAGTCGTAGTCGCCCTGAACGAACGAGGTCCGCTCGCTAAAGTACCGGTCGATGCGCATCCAGTGCATCTCGCGGCGCACCAGCACTTCGCGCTTGCCGACTACGGGCACGTTATTTTCGATGTTGCAGGCGACCACGCACGCGCCGCAGCCGGTGCAACTGTTGAGGTCGATCGCCATGCCCCACTTGTACCCGGGGTACTGGTGGCGCGACCACAGCGTGCGGGTGGTCCGCGGGTCCTGAGCGTCGCGGTCGTGCAGCATCGAGTCAAGCGCGGCGTTGCCGGCGGTCGGGTCCTTTTGCCAGGCCGCAAGCGTAGTCTCTTTGACGCAGTCGCGGTGCTCGTAGCTGTGGTGCGTCTGCGAAAACGCGACCGGATCCTTGCCACCGGTCGGCTTGACGTCGGCCTTGGCGATGTCGGCCAGCGCCGCGAACGGCATGACGTTCTTGCCGACGTCCGCGCTCAGGCGTCCGACCGTAGCCGCGCGACCGTAGCCGATGGGCAGCGCAACCACGCCGTCGTGCAGGCCGGGACTCAGCACCACGGGCAGTTCGACCTGAGCGGTGCCGCCCGAGACGACGACCACATCACTTGACAACAAACCAAGCTCCTTGGCGGTCTTGGGCGACAGGCACGCGTAGTTGCCCCAGGTCGCTTTGCTGACCGGGTCGGGCAGCTCTTGCAACATCGGATTGTTGGCGTTGTCACCAGCGCCAAGGCCGACCTTGGGATACAGCACAACCTCGTATTTGCCGGCCTGCGCGACGCTCAGAGCCGGTGCGCCCAGCGCTTTGCCCGCGCCAGCGGCGTCGAAGCGCGCGGGTACAACGGGCGGCAACGCTGCGGCGGCGGCAACAGGGGTCGCAGCGGCAGGCAGACCGACTGCTGAGCTGTCCGCTGGCAGCGCAGCTGGGCTGGCGTCGGC
>SXRM01000380.1 GCA_005792545.1 Pseudomonadota bacterium
GAAAGCCCGGCCCGGCGCGCGATAACGGTCTGGACTTGGTGGTCGGGGTGCTCGGGGCTGGTGGCGCGAAGGCGCTTGCTGGCGCTGGGCGGGGCGGGTCTGCCCGCTGCACGGAAATTCGGTGGTTGACAGCGCGAAAACAGCGGCGCACAGTCGCGATCGCGCTGTTGCCGGAGGGTCCGGCGGGGCGCAAGGGGCTCGGTGGGTGCGTTTGGCTGCGGGCCGTTCAAGGCGGACCACGTTTGGATCACCTATCCGCTTGGATCACCTATCCGCTGCCTGCGCCACGGGCATCGCCTGCAGCTACGTAGGCGCCGTCCCGACGTGCGTCGGTGTGGGCGTAGGAACCGATGCGCTCACCGGTGTACCAGACGCACTGACCGGCCTCGCTGACACGCTACTTGATGTCGGTGACCCAGACGCAGCCGCCGACGTCGGCCCTTTCTGGGACGTGGCCGACAGCGACGCTGACTCTGAAGCGACTTCGGCCGTCCAGGAGACGACTACGCCGGAGGACAGCACGCCGGCCCCTGACACCATCGACAGCATGGACAGCATGGACAGCGTCGACACCATTGCAGAAGTCGCCGAGTGTGCCGGCCCGGCCGACTGCGCGGACGCCGACCCCTGCACCTTGGACACGTGCGCCGCAGGCACGTGCAACCACACCCCTGCCCAAGCTGGAGCGAGCTGCGGACCGGCAAAGACCTGCCAAAGCTCGGGCGTGTGCGCGTGCGCTGACGCCAAGAAGACCGGCCCCACCTGCGCCGCGTGCCTCAATCCAGCAGCCAACGGCCCCAACTGCGTCGTTCAGGGCAACTGCAAGCTGGCTAGCGTGTGGCCAGGGCTGGTGCAGGCGGTGTCCAAGCTGACGATCGCGCCGGCCAACGTCGGCTGCGATCTCGATGGCGATGGCAAGGTCAACAACGCTATCGGCAAGGGGCTTTCTGCCTTTTTGAATTCACTGAACAACTCCTTGGCGAACGGCATCGTCAGCGGCAATGCGGCCTGGCTGCTGCACATGCCCGGCTGGACGATGAGCGACGACAGCTTTGCGCTCTACGTGATGCCCGGCAAGCTCCAGGGGGCGGCAGGCAGTTGCAATACCGTGGCGTCGGACGGTGGCTGCACGTACGCGGTCGATCCCACGGCCTACGATGTTTCCGCCATGTCGGCGACATGTCCACCCCTCATTGCGTACCCCAACGCCAAGGTGAAGTCTGGCCCGCAGTTTCATGCGGGCAGCTTGGATCAGGTAGTGCCCATCACGCTCAATCTGCAGGGCGCAGCCCTCAGTGTCGTTCTGCACCAGGCCACGGTATCGGCCGAGGTGAAGGGCAACGGCGGAGCGGTTACGATGGCCGCCGGCCTGAACTGCGGGGTCATACTCAAGGCCGACCTGGAGGCTGCAGTGGACGCCGTTCCCGAGGGCCAGACCAGTGGGCTTGGCCTGGACAAGGCCAGCCTCAAAGCGATGGTCTTAAGCATGCTCCAGGCCGACGCGGATGCCAACGGGGACGGCACCAAGGACGCCTTCTCTTTTGCCTATCAGTGGGAGGCGGTTCCAGCGAAGATTAGCGGTATTGGCGTGCCCTGAGGCCGGCCTGGTCGTTGCCAATCCCTGCCCCCAAGGCGGTGGACGATGGCCGGCAGCCCGCCTCCGCCGCTCCCGAGGGTGGAGACGCTCGGAACAACAGGCAAAGACCGCCTCGCTGCGCTGGTCCCCATCTCGGCGCGGGCGCGCGCTTCACCGAGAGGTGGCGGTTTTGGAGGCCGCCTGCAACCCGCCAGCGGCTGTCGCTCAAAGCCATGCTGCGGCTGTGCTTGGGTAGTCAGGGTCGCATATGCCTTCATGCCTGAGGCATGCCCTTTTTGCCGGAGTTGCTGCATTGCATCTTCACCGCTACAGCGCGCAGGCGTAGCAGCGCAATGTGAGCGCGCACCGGCGCAGTGCCCGCGCAGGCGCGATCGGTGCCTCGCTCAGTTGCACAAGCTGCACGTCGACCCGGCGCAACTGTAGCCGGCCTTCTTGGTGCCAGCCGAGTTGCAGCAGTCGCCGTAGAACGTGCAGTCGGCGTCGCAGGCACAGCCCCAAGCGCTGATGCCGCCGCACAGCGTGTTGCAGGCGTGGCCTGGCGGCGGCGGTGGCGTCTTGCAGTCGGCGGCGCAGGACAGGTGGTCCTCGCCAGTTTCGCAGGCTCCGTTGCCACACACCGGCGCCTTGCAGTCCGCCGGGCATGACTTGTAGTCCTCGCCGGCCTCGCACTTGGCATCGCCGCATGCGGGCACGTAGATGCAGTCGCTCTTGCAGTTGGTGGGTGTCTCACCCGCCTCGCACTTGGCGTTGCCGCAGTAGGCGCCCTTGCAATCGGTCGGGCACTGGCTCGCGGACTCGGTTGCGTCGCACAAACCGTCGCCGCAGATCACGATGACCTTGCAGTCCGAGCTGCAATTGCTCGGGTTTTCACCTGTTTCGCACTTGGCGTTGCCGCAGACGATCTGCTGCGGGCATCCGGTCAGGATGCGCACGTCGTCGAGCACCACGCCCACGCCGGTGTTGGCCAGGCCGTCGACCGTGTCAAACTCCACCCGAATCGAAATCGGCACTTGCGCCCAGGCGGTCAGGTCGTAGGTCACGTTCACCCACTGCTTGCGTGCCGTCTTGGCATTGGACTGCCAGATGATCTTGGGGGCCTTCTGATTGGCCACGTAGGCCACGATCCGCAACAGGTCATAGGTGTCGCTGGCTTCGGTGTCCATCCACAGCCACAGGTCGAGACGCGTCGCCTGGCCGCCTACCGGTGTAACAGAAGGCAGATAGAGCGCGCTCTGTACCCGTGCGCCGTTGGCGTCGTAGGTCTTGCGCTTGAGGTCGCCCAGGTAGGCGCCGCCGTACCACGAGCGGCTTTGCACGCCCCAGGACTGCTGCCAGATCACGGTCTGACTGCTGCTCCCGGAGCCAAAAGGCATCTCGCCGCTGTCGAAGTTGGCGGCGACCAGCGCGCTGCCACAGCAGTCGGCGCCGCAGCCGGCGCTGTCCTCGCCGGCATCGCACACCCCATCGCCGCAGGTCTTGGTGGGAGCCGTGCAGTCCTTGGTGCACGCGCCCTCGCCGTCCTGGCAGAGCTTGTTGCCGCAGGCGTCCGGACCGGCGCCACAATCCGCCCCGCAGGTGGCTGGGCTCTCGCCCCAGGCGCAGACGCCGTCGCCGCAAGCCGGGCTGGCGGGCGCGTCGCAGTCCCACGGGCAAACGTAAACGTTCTCTTGTGGACCGCACACGCCGTCGCCGCAGCCTTTCGCGGCGATGTGATTGAGGCAGTCGAAGGGGCAGTTGTTGGTGTCCTCGCTGCCCGCGCACAGGCCGTCGCCACAGAAGGGCACATCGCAGGCGCTCAGCGACTTGGCCGCACAGTCGGCCGCCAGGCAGCCAGCCGGGGGGCCGCACCAACGGACGACGGCCGCGCCCTGACCGGCGCGCTGGCCCGACACCAGTGATTTCTGGGTCGCCGTGCCGGCGACGAAGCTGCCGCCGCCGCTCGAGCCCGTGCCGGTGGTATTGCCACCACCACCGCCGGTGTAGCCGCCACCGCCGCCACCGCCATTGCCGCCCGCGCCACCACCGCCCTTGCCGCCGCCGCCGACCGTGCCGCCAGCGCAGCCCTGGCCGCAGTTGCCGCCACCGCCGC
>SXRM01000381.1 GCA_005792545.1 Pseudomonadota bacterium
GACAGCGCGCGAGAGACCGTAACCCGAATGGGCGGAGACCCGGTTCTGGCCGCAACTCGATGACGTAACAACTACAGTCGACGTGCCGGCGGCCAGAAACGGGGCTCCGGTCCGGCCGCGTCGGCAGCGCGGCCGGACTATGGCTCGGTCCCGGCCCTGCCGGGACGCGCCCAGACCTCTCACAAGTTGATCGGTGCTGCGCTGCTGCCGCGCGGCGACCTAGCGATAGCCCTGGCGGCTGAGCTCGGGCGAGGTGGTCAAGGACCCGGATGAACAAGCGCAGGCCGTGGTTGCATCGGTGTTCGCGGCATTCGAACGTGCCAGAACGATCGATGCGGTGCTGCGTTATTGCGTCGAGCAGGGCTTGCAGTTGCCATGGCGGTCACGGGTCGGCGCCAACAAGGGCGATTTGGAATGGCGACGCGCCAACCGCGACACTTTGGGGGCCATGCTCAAGAACCCCGCGTATGCAGGCGCGTATGTTTGGGGACGCCGGCGAATCGACGCGCGCCGCAAGAAGCCGGGGCGACCCAAGACTGGGCAAGTCCGGGTACCGCAAGCCGAGTGGCAAGTGTGCATCCGCGACCGCCTGCCGGCATACATCACCTGGGAGCAGTACGAGCAAAACCAGCGCCAACTGGCCGCCAACGTGCCGACCGCCAAAGGCCCTATTCGCAAGGGGCAGAGCCTGTTGGCCGGCCTTCTGCGCTGCGGCCATTGCCAAGCACGGATGCTTGTTCGGTATGCAACCACCCCGAGACACTACTACGAATGCGTCCAGGCGCGCGTCAGTTTCGGCGAAGGCAGGTGCCAAACGCTGAGCGGCGCCGTGCTGGACACATTTGTTGTCGAACAGGCCTTGCGCGCGCTCGAACCTGCAGCACTTGAAGTGAGCCTGCAAGTGGCGGCCGACGTGCAAGCGCGCCGCGACGAACTGCACGCGCAATGGAAGCTGCGGCTTGAGCGTGCGAAGTACGAAGCAGAGCGGGCATTTCGGCAATACAATGCCGTTGATCCGGACAATCGCCTGGTGGCGCGCGGCCTGGAGCGTCGCTGGGAGCAAACCCTTGCCGAAGAGCAATTGCTTCAAGATGCCTACGCGCGCGAGACTGCGCAAGCACCCCAAGTGCTCACCGAAGCAGAACGCGAGAGCATTCGGGCCATTGCCCACGATCTGCCCGCATTGTGGCAGGCCGACACCACCACGATTCAAGATCGCCAGGCAATTCTTCGCCACCTGATTGACAAGATTGAAGTCGCCGTCGACGGAGACAGTGAGCGCGTCGATGTCGCCGTGACGTACAAAGGTGGTCATCGCACGCAAGGTACGGTGATGCGGCCGGTCGGCACCCTCGACCAACTCAGCAACCAGAAGGAACTGCTGGCATATGTGGCCAAGCTGCGCGACGAAGGCCATGGCCGCCAAGCCATCGCCAATGCGCTCAATGCGGCGGGGTTCCGGTCGCCCAGACGACATCAGGCATTCACCGCCACGATCGCACAGAACCTGCTGGACCGCCAAGGACTTTCAAAAACCGTCAAGCGCACTGCAGAAATGGTCGCTGCCCATGAGTGGCCGCTCATGGCGCTGGCGACCGAACTCAACATGCCGAAAGTGACCATCTACCGCTGGGCGCAACAAGGTGTCCTGCAAATTCGGCGCGGCCCGGCCCAGCTTCGTGGCTGGGTCGCCGTCGCCGATACCGCTGAAATTGAACGGCTACGCCAACGGCGCGAGACGGCACAGCGCGAACGAGTCCGGGTGCCGGCAAGTCGAAAACTACCCGCGAGTATAGGTGTGCATCATGCGTGAGGGATCACCGTACCAGCGAATTTGAGGTATTTGCTGGCCCCCACTCTCGCCGTGACATTGAGTCACGGCTCGCTCGCTTCGCTCACCGTGGGGAACCCCGGAACGTCGAGATGCGCCGCAAGGTCCTGGCCGCGACAATGCGGGCGTTGCAGAAGCACTTCGTCTTGCAGGCAGAAGCACAGGGCGCGGTCAAGCCCCAGTTTGGTGCGGTGTCGGTGCTGCAGTGGTGGAATGGCGCGCTGAGAGTTTTTCCTCATTGGCATGTGCTCGTGGCCGACGGCGCGTGGGCGCGATCGGCGTACGGCGAGGCAGACGAGATGCACTTTGTCGCCGCACCGCCGCTGCGCGAAGAGCAGCTTGAGGCGCAGTTGGTGGACGTAGCGGCGCGGGTCACGCTTCAGGCGAGTCGCTACCACGACAAACGCGCCAAGGCGTCGAGCAACGACGACGACCCGTTGCAGGCGAGCGACCCATCGCCCCACTCTCGCCGTGACATTGAGTCACGGCTCGCTCGCTTCGCTTACCGTGGGGACCCCCGCCGCGGTGCTGCGGCAGTCCCTGTTTGGCAAGGATGAGCTTGAAGCGCTCAAGGCTCCGCCGGGCAAGGGCCAGGCGCCGGCCACGCCGCGGCGGGTGGGGCGGCTGTGTCTGGAGTCGCGGGGCTTCAACATCCACGCGGCGACCCGCGTCCACGAGTGCGCGCGGGATCGACTGGAGCACCTGGTGCGGTACGTCTGCCGGCCGGCGATTGCGGCGAAGCGATTGGAGGCCGTCGGTGACCACCACATCCGCATCTGGCTGAAGAACGAGTGGAAGGGCAAGAAGAATGCC
>SXRM01000382.1 GCA_005792545.1 Pseudomonadota bacterium
ACCTTGTATAGTTCACTGATTAGTTCGCCAGGTGTCACGGCGGGCCGCCGCAGATCACAGGTCTGCGGCAAACCAGTTGATCGCGGTAGGCATTATCTGTCAACTGTTTCGGAGGTTAGCGATCTAGCGATCGCCCTGCTGAGCGGCACTGCCCCCGTTGCCGCCTTGGCCTGCCGGCGGCTATGCTTGCCCGGCCTTTGGTGGCGGACCCCGGGAACATGAAAGCAGTGATTTTGGCAGGTGGTCTGGGCACGCGGCTCTCGGAAGAGACGGCCCACCTGCCCAAGCCCCTGGTTGAGATTGGCGGGCGGCCGATCTTGTGGCACATCTGCAAGATCTACGCGGCGCACGGCATCAGCGAGTTCGTGGTGTGCCTGGGCTATAAGGGCTATCTCATCAAGGAGTTTTTTGCCAATTACTTCTTGCACACCGCGGATGTGACGTTTGACCTTGCCGCCAACGCCGTGCACGTCCACGAGGCCAACGCCGAACCATGGCGTGTCACCTTGGTAGACACCGGCGCCGAGACCTTGACCGGCGGTCGGCTCAAGCGCGTGGCCCGCTACCTGGGCGACCAGACTTTTTGCATGACCTACGGCGACGGCGTGGCGGATATCGACCTGCCCGCCTTGCTGGCCACCCACCGCGCCAAAGGCAAGCTCGCGACGCTGACGGCCGTGCAACCGCCCGGGCGGTTTGGCGCACTGCACATCGAACAGGGCGATGTGACGCGGTTCGTCGAAAAACCCCGCGGCGACGACAGCTGGATCAACGGCGGTTTTTTCGTGCTGGAGCCACAAGTGCTCGACTACATCGAAGGCGACGCCACCAGCTGGGAGGAGGCGCCGTTGCGCAACCTCGCGGCCGACGGCCAGCTGTCGGCGTACCAACACCCCGGATTCTGGCAGCCCATGGATACGCTGCGCGACAAGCGCTACCTCGAAGCGCTGTGGCAGGGCGGCGCGGCGCCTTGGAAGGTGTGGTGATGCTGCCTGATCCCGCCTTTTGGGCTGGCCGACGCGTGCTGCTGACTGGCCACACCGGCTTCAAGGGCGCCTGGCTGGCGCTGTGGCTGCGGCAGTTGGGCGCGCAGGTGACTGGCCTTTCGCTGCCGCCGCCGACCGATCCGAGCCTGTTTGTGCTGGCCGGCGTGGCGGGCGACGTCGACCACCGGCTTGGCGACGTGCGCGAGGCGGCGGCTGTCGAAGCGGCGCTTGCCGCCTGCCAGCCGCAAGTGGTGCTGCACCTCGCGGCCCAGGCGCTGGTGCGGCCGTCGTATGCCGATCCGGTAATGACGTTTGCGACCAACGTCATGGGCCCCGTGCACGTGCTCGATGCCATTCGCCGCTGCGCGTCGGTGCAGGCGGTGGTGGTGGTCACCAGCGACAAGTGCTACGACAACCGCGAATGGCCGTGGGGCTACCGCGAACCAGAGCCGATGGGTGGCCGCGACCCGTATAGCGCCAGCAAGGGCTGCGCCGAGCTGGTGACCGCGGCCATGCGCCAGAGCTTCTGCGAAACCGGCCCATGGATTGCCAGCGCGCGGGCCGGCAATGTGTTTGGCGGCGGCGACTGGGCCCAGGACCGCCTAGTGCCCGACCTCGTGCAGGCATTCTTGCGCGGCCAACCGGCGGCGGTCCGACGCCCAGCGGCGGTGCGGCCCTGGCAGCACGTGCTGGAGCCCCTGGCGGGCTATCTGCTACTGGCAGAGCGTCTGGTCGTGCAGGGCGCAGCCTATGCCCAAGCCTTCAACTTTGGCCCCACGGCCCAGAGCGAGCGGCCGGTGCTGCACGTCGCCCAATTGCTGCAACAGGTGTGGCCGGGCGCGCAGTTGGATGTCGCCGCGGTGCAAGACGGGCCGCACGAGGCGGGCCTGTTGCGGCTGGACGCCAGCCTGGCGCGCGCACGGCTAGGCTGGCGGCCGCGGCTGGGGCTGGGCGAGGCGCTGGCGTGGACCGCGCAGTGGTATCGCCAGTTTGCCGGCGATCGCCACGGGATGCGCGAGGTGACGCTCGACCAGATTCGCCGCTACCAGGCGCTCGCGTAGGTGATGACAGCCACAGTCGTGCTGACGGGTGGCACCGGCCAGATCGGCCCGGCGGTGGCGCGCGCGCTGCTGGCCGATGGCTGGCGTGTGGTGTGCCCGGTGCGCAACCTGCCTGCCGCGGCTGCGGACTCAGGCGTGGTCTGGGTGCCGACGCAGTTCGACGACGCGGCGCAGTTGGGTCGCGACCTGGCACCCTACGCGCCAAGCGCACTGGTGCACTTGGCCGGCAGTGGGGTCCGGCCTGTCGATCGCGATCCCGCCTCGCTCGTCGCCGGCAACGTGCGCCTGACTGCGGCGGTGTTGGGCGCGGCCCGGGCATGGCCGGTGCGGCGCATCGTCTGCGCCGGCAGCGTGGCGGAATTGGGCGATCCGGGGCCGCTGCCCGCCGATGAGACTGCGCTGGTCCGGCCGACGTCGAACTACGGCACCGCCAAGGCGGCGGCGACGGTGCTGGCCCTGGGTCTGGGCCGCACCTGGCAGCTGCCAGTGGTGGTGCTGCGGCTGTTCGGCGTCTACGGCCCCAGCGAGCGTCCCGATCGACTGGTGCCGCACCTGTGCCGGTGCCTGCTGACCGGCCAACCGGCGCCGCTCACCTCTGGCGAACAGGTGCGCGATTGGACCTTCGAAGATGATGTAGGCCAGGCATTTGCGCGCGCGCTGGCGGCTGAGCTCGCACCGGGCTCGATCTACCATGTAGCCAGCGGTGCCGGCCGCTCGGTGCGCGACATGGCCGGCCGGCTCGCGGACCTGCTTGGCGCCGACCCCGGTCTATTGCAGTGGGGTGAGTTACCGCAGCGCAGCGACGAGGCTGCCGTGCTTGTCGGCAACCCGAGTCGCTTTGCCGCGGACAGTGGCTGGCGGCCCCAGGTCGCCTTGGACGATGGGATTTTGCGTACCGCGGCGCACGTGCGGAGGCAGCTTGGCGCAGTTTGATCGCTATGCGGGTGAATACCAGAGCGTGCTCGACGACTCGGTCGGATCGGGCGCGTACTTTGCCGCAGTCAAGGCTGCCGCCGCCGCCGCGCTGCTGGGTCACGGGTTCGCCGGGCGCCTGCTCGACTACGGCTGCGGCGTGGGTCTGCTGGCCGGGGCGCTGCTCGACCGCTTGCCGCAGGCGACGCTGGTCGGGTTCGACGTTTCGCAGCCGTGCCTGGACGGCATTGCCGAGCCATTGCGCAGCCGGGCCGCCTGGACCAGCGACAAGGCCAAGTTGGGCGGCGACTTCGCGGCGATCGTGGTCAGCAACGTCTTGCACCACGTTGCGGTCGCCGAGCGCGACAGCCTGCTGGCCGACCTTGCCAGTCGCCTCGCGCCCGGCGGGCGGCTGCTGGTGTTCGAGCACAACCCCGCCAATCCGGCGACGCGCTGGGTCGTGGCGCACTGTGCCTTCGACGACGACGCGGTGCTGCTGTGGCCGCGCCAGACAACGGGGCGGTTGCGTAGCGCCGGGCTGCAGGGCGTGCAGGTGCGGTACCTGGGCTTTGTGCCGCCGGCGCTCGGCCGGTGGTTGCCGTTGGAGCGCCACCTGCGGCAGGTTCCGCTGGGCGCGCAGTACCTGGCGTGGGGGCGCAGGCCATGACCCGCAAGATGCTGACCATCCTGGTGCCGGTCTACAACGAGGCGCCCAACATCGAGCCGCTGTTCGAGGCGCTGCAGCCGGTGCTGGCGCAGCTGGAGCGGACCTACGACGTTGAACTGCTGTTCACCGACAACCACAGCGAAGATGCCACGTTTGCGCTACTGCAGGCGCGCGGTCGCGCCGACCCGCGGGTGCGGGTGCTGCGGTTTTCGCGCAATTTCGGCTTTCAGCGCTCGATCCTGTGCGGCTACCTCAACGCCCGCGGCGACGCTGCCATCCAGATCGACTGCGACCTGCAGGACCCGCCGGCGCTGCTCCTGCAATTCGTGGACAAGTGGGCGGGCGGCGCCAAGGTGGTCTACGGCGTCCGCCGCAGCCGCAAAGAGGGCCTGTGGATCACCTGGTTGCGCCGGGTGTTCTACCGGCTCATCGACCGCTTGAGCGATACACGCCTGCCGCTCGACGCCGGCGACTTTCGGCTGGTGGACCGCTGCGTCATCGACGAACTGGGTCGCATGGAGGACTACCACCCCTACCTGCGCGGAGCCATCGCCGCCATGGGTTTTGAGCAGGTCGGCATCGCCTACGACCGCAGTGAGCGGCAGCGCGGCGAAAGCAAGTTTCCGCTGTCCAAGCTCATTGCGCTCGCCGTCGACGGCATCTTGAACCACAGCGTGGTGCCGCTGCGGCTGGCGACCTACACCGGCTTGGCGGTCTCAGTCTTGACGTTACTGATGCTGGTGGCCACGGTCGTCGGGCGGTTGCTGTTCGGTGGCGCCTGGCCGGCCGGTTTCGCGACGCTGACCGTACTCATCTTGCTGTCGCTGAGTCTGAACGCCTTATTCCTGGGCGTCATCGGCGAATACCTGGGGCGCATTTACCAGCAGGTCAAGCGCCGCTCGCTGACGATAGTCGAGGCCCGGGTCAACGATCCGCCGCCGCCGCGTGGGTAGCGACGCGATTGAGGCGGTGGCCCAGCTGCACAGCCAGATCCGCAGCAAACGGCTCAAGCGCAGGCACCGGCTCGCCGCGCGCTCGCAGTTGTTCGCCCAGGGAGGTCAGACGCACCCCTTGCAGGCCGCACGGCGTCATCAGGCTGAACAGCCCAAGGATCGGATCGACGTTGACCGCAAAGCCGTGGAAGGACCAGCCCCTGCGCACGCCGACGCCGATGCTGGCGATCTTGTCGCGCTCGTTGCACCACACACCCGGAAAGCCCTCGCTGCCTTGGGCTGCCACGCCAAAATTGCCGCAACTGGCGATGATCGCGTCTTGCAGCGCCCGCACATAAGCCGGCAGGTCGCCAATGCTGCCGCGCCCGATCGGCATCTGCAGCTGCGGCAGCTGCGCAATCGGATAGCCGACCAGTTGTCCTGGGGCGTGCATGGTCAGGTTGCCGCCGCGGGCGGTCTCGTGCACCGCGACGGCGATAGCCTCGCCCTGTTCGTCGTGCCAGACCGTGTCGCGCAGGTTCTCGCGGCCGCCGCGCCGACCCAAGGTCGCCACCGGTGGGTGTTGCAGCAGCAGCAACACGTCTGGGTCGCCGACCGGTCGCTCGACCAGTCGCTGCATGGCGCCGTCCGCAAGCGCGTAGTCTGCAAGTCCCGAAGTCGGCGTGATCAAGTCGAGCAATTGCAAAGTGCTGCCGGCAATCGGCATCAGCCACGGGCCGGGGTCAGCGCCCTCGGCAATCGCCCTCAGGATGACATCGGCACTGGGCTGTTCAGGACAATTCACGCGATGCAATCAACGCCTGCAGCTCTTCGATGCTGGTCATGGGCATGAGCCCGGTCGCCGCGAATGGCCGCGCGCTGCCCGGCCCACGCTTGTCGCCTTTGCCGATACCGGCGACGCGCCCGGTCGCTGGCCCTTCTGAGCGGCCGAGCAACTGCAGTACGCGCGGCATCACCCGCTGGCGCACGCTCGCCACTTGCCGCGCCTTGTAGTCGGCATAGCTGGCACGACCTTCGGTGGCAGCGCGGTACGATGCGATATCCATGACCTGGACTTCGTACGGGAAAAAGAACTCGATCTGCGGCTCGACGCCGGCCAGATTCAAGGTCTCCAGCATCTCGCGCAGGCCGTCGCCGGTCAGGTGCTTGTGCGCCACTGCCTGTGCCGCGGTCAACCGGGCGTGCAGCGGGTTTTCGAAGCGGATCATCTGCCGGCAGGTGAACTGGATCGACCGGTACTTGTCGCTGCTGTACGGGTTCCAGTCGGTCTGCGCGTCGTTGTCACTGGGCGTGCAACTGAATTCGTGGATTTGGCGCACGCAGTCGAATTCGTCCGTCTCACCGCTGGTGTAGCGCAGCAGGCACGCGCGCACGTGGGCGTCGTAGGCTTCCAAGTCTAGCAGCGTGTTGCGCGACCGCGTCGGCTTGATGTTGGGGTACATGATGGTGTGCTCTTCGCGCAGTGCCCGCACGGCGAACAGGGCATCTACCGGCGTGGCGACGATGATGCGCACGCCAATGTGGTCGAACATGTCGTAGGCCACATTCTCCTGCTTTTGCAAAAGCTTGATGACCATGCTGCGCAGTGGTTTGGCCTCTTTGACCTCGAAGCGCACCAGTGGGACGTCGAAGCTCTTGGCATGCAAGTACTGGCTGCCGTCGGGATGCGTGCGCACCTGGGCGACGAAGCGATCCAAGATGCGGGCGCGGATCTCCTTGTAGTAGTTGGCCTGAAAGTAGTTGGCGGCGTGGGCAATGGTGTGCATCACCCGCAAGATGGCGCATGCCCACGCCATGTCGAGGTCGAACGCCCGCGTCTCGCTGGCCGTCGCGCCCTCGCGACGACCGTCGCCGGCTGCACGGCACAGCAGTTCCAACACCGGCATGGTGTCGAACGACTCGGGGACTGCGACCCCTTCCAAGCCTGGCAGCAGCACGCCGCGCAAGAAGCCCAGCGCCTCGACGCGGATGTGCTCGACGTCGCGGGCGTGGGCGGGGTCGTGCAGGTCGTAGCCGTAGCGGGCCAGAAAGCGGTAGGCCTCGTGCAGTCCGCTGCCGGCCATGCGTAGGTGCGACAGATCGATGGCCGAGCGGCCGCCGATGATGGTGTGCATCGTCTCCCAGGAGAACACGTAGCGCTGCAGAAGCGGCGGCAGCGGACCTGGGCGGGCGGGCGTCACGGGCGGCGGGCCACCTTGGCCGGGCCGCAAGGGAGCGGCCGACCGGGACTGGGAACCGTTGGTTGCCGGCAAGGCGCCGCGGGGTGCAACACTGCGCGGCGAGCCGACCTCGCGCGGCGGCGGGGCGGGGTATTGTGGGCGCCCGGATTGCGCTTGGCAAGGCAAAAGCGCCGCACCGTGCAACGCGCAGGCCGTCCACCGCCGCGACCTGCCGCCGCACGGCACCGCCCGCGGCCCGGGATCCGAAGGGTTACGCCCCAGACCGCCACAGCCACAGCAGGCCGCCAAACAGCGCGACCCAGGCAATCCGGCGCAGCGCCAGTGCGGTGGCCGATTCGCTGCCGCTCGTCGGCGCGGTCGCCATGCGCATGCCCGCCACCATCGACCAGCCCAGCGCGGCCGTCGCCACCCGTGCGCCGCGCTGCCACTCGACGGCCACTGCGGCCGACCCCAGGTCGGCGCCAACCCAGCCAAGGCTGAGCCACGCCAAGCCCAGCACCACCAACCAGCGATCGCGGCCCTTTTCGACCCTGCGAAGCAATTGCCGAATAAGGCCCGGTGGCGCGACCGGAGCCGTGGCGGCGTCGAGCGCGCCGAGCAAAAGCGCCGCCAGCAGCAGCCCGGCCCACGGCCGCGGCGTCGCAGCACCCCATAGCGGCGGGCTCGACACCAGTGGCAGCGCCGCGCCAACCAGCCCGGCGGTCAGGGTGTTCCACGGTGTCGCGAACAGCGCGCCCCACAGCACCGCCGCTGGCCCGGCCGCCACCAGCAGTTGCACGACCGGCCGATCCAGACCTTGTTCTGGCCACAGTGCCGCAAACGGCAGGGCAACCGCCACCAGCCAGACCGTGACCAGCCACATCGCCAGCGCCGCCTGACTGCGCGCGTTGCGCCCGATCGTCGCCACCTGCTTGTGCAACCGATTGCGCCACGGCACCATAGCGGCGATGGTACCACGCACGATCAAGGCTGTCGTCGTCGTCGCCCTGGTCGCCTGCAGCGCGCTCGCCGCGCCCGCTTGGGCCCGCGACATGACCGGCAAGGCCGGCCTTGGCGCCATGGCCACCACTGCCGGCATGCCGCTGGCCGCGCTGCGGTACTGGGGCACCCGTGTTGCGGTCGAGTTCCTGTTCGGCTGGGTGGCCATCGACCGCCGCTTGCCGGCAGTCACCATCGATAGTCGCGGCATCAACGGCGGCGCTGGTCCGGGTCTTGCCACTGCGGATCACGTCCAGCAGTGCCAGAGCAGCTACGACAACATCGATCCGCGTCGACGACCCGTGTCGCTGCGCTGCACCTGGCGCAACGAGCTGTCGGTGCGACGGTTTGCTGTTGGTGCACTGTATCGCATCGCCGATGCTCCGCGGGTCAGCCTGGCACTCGGTGTGCGGCCGTGGCTGCAGTGGGCTGATCGCACCGAGACCCCTGAGTTCATCCGCACCTATCAAGACAAGGACACCACCTTGCCGATTGCCAACTCGCCCGACAGCCTGCCGACGCGCTGGGGTGTCGAGGTACCGCTGGTCGCCGAGTTTTTTCTCAACGATCACGCCAGCATCACCGGTCAGCTGGGCCTGGGCGTGGGCTCCGGCTCGCTGCCGGAACGGTCGTACGACAAAGCGACCGCCAGCATCAGCGACGACAACGCCAAGACCGCAGCCAACGAAGCCGGTTGGTGGATCGGGCTGCGCGGCGCGTGGTCGGGCGGCGTTGGCTTGCTCTACTACTTCTAGGCTTCAGGCAGTCCATGCACATTGCGCTCGTCGAACCCGAAATCCCTGGCAACACCGGCAGCATCGGTCGGGTCTGCGTCGGCACCGCCACCCCTTTGCACCTGGTCGGCAAGCTCGGGTTCTCGCTCGACGAAAAATACGTGCGGCGCGCCGGACTGGACTACTGGAAAGACGTGGACTTGCACGTGCACGCCGACTTCGACGCGTTGGTGCAAGCGCTTCCCGGCGCGGCACTGCATCTGTACTCGGCTCACGCGCAGCAGCGCTACGACCAGGTCGCCTACGGCCCGGACGATGTGCTGGTGTTTGGGTGCGAGACCAAAGGGCTGCCGTTGCAACTGCGCCAGCGCTTTGCCGACCGCTTGCGCTTCGTGCCCACCAACGGCCGCATCCGCAGCCTCAACCTGGCCAACGTCGCCACCGCCGTGCTGTTTGAAGCGCTGCGTCAACAAAACTTCGCAACCATCGCGGCGCGGCCGGATCAAGGGGCGGGCGCCGGTTGAGCGCTTGGGGCCCGTGAAAAATCTGCTCGATTTTCCATTGGGCCCATTTGCCGGTTCCGTGGGTCGCAAGCTCGCGTCTTTGCAAGCCGACTCGCCGCTCCGCCGCTTGGCAACGCGATCAAATGATGCTTGCACCGCCCCCTTAGGCGAATCGCCGCCCGCCCGCTGCCGTTGTGACGACCACGCCGCCGCGATTGACGCGGCCGGCGCCCTTGCCCACAATTTCGCGCCCGCCGCCCTTGCGACGGGTCGGTCTTTTCAGAGGTCTTGCCATGCGTATTGTCGTCGTCCCGTGCCTGGTTGTTGTTGCTGTCGCCGTTGGCGTTGCCAATGTCGAGGCCGCTCCACCGCCGCCGCCCGCTCCGCCCGCCGCCGCGCCTGCCGCACCGCCCGCCGCCGCGCCCGCAGCCGACCCCAACCTCGGCCATCCGGCGGTCAAGGCCATTACCACGTTGATTGGCGCGGTGCGCTACGGAAAGTTTGTGATGGGCCTCAAGACCTTGGACGGCACGGCCCAAGGCGCCTTCCTGCTTGGCGACAACTGGACCAAGGGCACTGAGGCGCAGCGCAGCGAGTTCGTGACGCTTTTCCACACCGTGTTCGCCAAGGTGGCGTTCGTCAAAATGCAGAAGAACTTTGAGAACATCCAAACCGTTGTCTATGACGCTCCGGTTGTCACGGGCAACAAGGCCGTGGTCAAGTCGACGCTGGTGGTGCTGCACGCGCTTAAGAAGCAGGAGTACAAGCTCAAGTACCACCTGGCCCAAGCCGGCGCCGACTGGAAGGTGGTCGATGTCGACGTGCTCGGCGAGTCGATGCTGACCGGCGTGCGCAATGAGCAGATCAACCCGATCATGAAAGAAGGCGGCTGGGCGCACCTGCTGGACCTGCTGCGTCAGAAAGCCAAGTCGTTGGAGAGCGTGCCGCTCAAATAGCGCCGGCCGACTGCTCTGTCTGTCCTTTCCGGTCGCCTGCTACACCGCGACCCGCCTCAATCAGGAAAATCATGAAGTTGGCAGATCGGATCGCGGCCGCGTGGGCGGATTTCATTGTCGCCCGACCGTGGCAGGTGGTGCTTGGCCTATTGGTGTTGACGGCGGCCTCGGCCTATGCAGCCACGCAATTGCGCATCAACACCAACCAGTTGGACCTCATCAGCCAGGACTTGCAGGCCGTCAAGGACGTCAAGCGCGTGGTGGATATGGTGGGCGGCGCCGGCCACCTGATCCTGGCGCTGCGCGGCAAGGACGAGAAGGTCCTAAAGCAAGTGGCCGACGAACTGCACGCCACTTGGAAGCCGGACAAGGAGCAGTTCCGCAACATCGCCTACAAGGTCGATATCAGCTTTGTGCGCGACAAGGCGCCGCTTTTCGTCGAAACCAAGGACCTCGAAGAGATCCGCCGCCAGGTCATGCTCAAGGTGCGCGATACCATCCGCCGCGCCAGCCCGTTCTTTGTCGAGATCAAAGAGACCAAGCCCTACGAGCTGACGCTCGACCCGATCATCGACAAGTACAAGCGGGTCGGCAAAAAGAGCATCGCCGACGACTACTACATCAGCGACGACAAGCAGATGGTGCTGATGGTCATCAAGCCCATGTGGGATGGCACGCTGCTCGGCAAAACCGGCACGCTGGTCGAGCGCATGAAGGCCGACATGCTGGCCTACTCGGGCAAGAATGCGCACGGCTACAAGCTCGTCGAGGACTACAGCAAGGCGCCCAACGCCGACCCCAAGGTGGTCGAATTTGGGCTCACCGGCAGCTACCAGACCAACTACGACGACAGCTACGAGATGCAAAAGTCGCTGGTGCCGGTCGGCGGCCTCGCGGCTTTGGGCGTGCTGCTGGTGATGCTGGCGTTCTTGGGTCGCTACATCCTGGCGGTGTCGATCACCATGAGCGGCCTGGTCATTGGCGTCATGCTGTCGTTCGGCTTCGACAAGGCCGCGGTCGGCGAGCTCAACATGATCACCTCGATCCTGAGCGGCATCTTGATGGGCCAGGGCATCGACTTCGGCATCCACTTCATCTACCGCATGCGCATCGAGCTGGGCCTGGGCCGCTCGCTGCACGAAGCCATTCGCAACACTTGCATCAATTCCGGCGTCGCGGCCTTTATCAGTGCGGCTGCCAGCGGCACTGCGTTCTTCGCGCTGTTGTTCAGCGAGTTCCGCGGGTTTTCGCAGTTCGGGTTGCTGGCCGGCGTCGGCGTGTTCATCACCGGGCTGGTGCTGTTTTCGTGGTCGCCAGCAGTGCTGGTGCTGCTTGCGCGCAAGTGGCCGAGCGCGCCGCTCAAGATCCTCGGCACCCTCAAGCCCGAAGGCGAGGTCGAGGGCGTCGAAAAGCGCATCCCCTGGCCGCGGGTAGCGCTTGTCGCCGCTGGCGCGGTGTCGATTCTGGTTTCGTTCTTCGCCAAGGACGTGGTGTTTGACTACAACACCCGCGCGCTGATGGTCGAGCACCAGCCGAGCGTCATGCTCCAAGACGAGCTGAACGATCGCTACCAGATTTCCGCAGACCCGGTGGGCATCTACACCAAGACCACCCAAGAGGCCAAAGTGCTGTTCGACGAGCTGACGCCGCTCGACAAGACCCGGTTCGGCAGCATCGACCAGGTGGTGTCGATGTGGTCGTTCGTGCCGCCGCGCGCCCAGCAAGAGGCCAACGTCAAGGTCCTGCAAGCCTGGAAGGCCGACCTCGCTGAAATCGAAGTCGACGCGATTCCCGAGGAACACCAGGACAACTATAAGAAACTGTTGGCCCTGCTCGACACCAAGCCGTATGACCTCGCCGATGTGCCGACCCAGATTGCCGGTCAGTTCACCCACCTGCCGAGCACGCGGCCCGAGAACCACGGCTACCTGACGTTTTTGTACCCCAAGGTCGACCTGTGGGACGGCAAGCAGATGCTGCAGTTCAACGACGAGGTCGAAGAGATCAAGACCAAAGCGGGCGCCACCTATCGCTCAGCGGGTAGTCCAATCCTGTTTGCCAAGCTGGCGCGCATCGTGCTGTGGGACGGCAAGTTCACGGTGGCGCTGACCACGGTGCTGCTGCTGCTGATTCTGGCTGCCGATTTTCGCAGCGCCCGCAACGCGATGATCGCGCTGGTACCGCTACTTCTGGGCATGACCGTGATGCTGGGCTGGATGGCGCTCGCCGGCTGGCGGCTGAACTTTATGAACATCGTGGTGTTTCCGATCGTGCTCGGCTACGGCGTCAGCCACGGCGTGTACTTCATGCACCGGTTTTTGGAGGGCACCAGCCCGTATGTGGCGCTTAAGTCCGTTGGCGCTGCGGTGGCGGCCTCGACGCTGACCACGCTCGCCGGCTGGTCGGCGCTGCTGTCCGCCGGCCACAAAGGCCTCAAGTCGATGGGAATTCTGGCCTGCGTGGGTATGGTGGCGACGCTGTGGGTGTCGTTCACCATCATGCCGGCGATCCTACAGTTGCTGCACGACAAGCGCGTGCGCAAAGCGGCGGCAGACGCGGCCAAGTCGGCGGCCACGGTCGCGCTGCTGGTGTTCGCGGTGGGCAGCCTGCCCGCGTGTGGCGGCACGGTGCAGCAGGCATGGACGGTAGACAACTACGCGACCTCGCCGCTGGCCAGCGCCAAGCGGCTGGCGGTCGCGGTCGACGTCGCCCACGACGGCGCGGCGCTGCCGGCCGACGCGACGGCATCGGTGGCGCAATTGTGGGCCAATGTCGCCCGGCGCTATGCCAATCAGCACCGCGACTTCATCGTGCGGGCCACCCTGGTACGCAGTGGCGACGAGGCGCTGGCCGCGGCGTGCGCCATGGGTGCTGCGGACAAGCCCATCCAAGGGGCGCTGGTGCTGCGCGGTCGCCAGCAGCCCGACAGCGACGGGGCTCGAGTCAGCGTGCACGCCGAGCTGCTGCGCTGTTCGGACAAGGCGCCGATCTGGCGCGCCAACGGTCAGGATCGCTTTGCCAGCGTCGATGCCACCGTCGCGGAATTGACTGCTTTCTACAGCCGCGAGCTGGGTCCGGCGGTCGCGCCGTATGTGGCCCCAGTATTCCACTTGCTGCGGGCGGTACTGGCGACGATGCCGACGCCGGTGCTGAGCGACGACGAAACGATGGAAAAAATCGAGCTCGGCGAATGACCTACGGACTGTAAGCCACGCCCAGCCGAAAGCGCGACTCGACCGACCAAGTAGGTGCACCACCGCCTGGACCGTAGAAGGTGGCGCCGAGATCCGCGCCGGCCAGCAGCGCCCACTGCCCCGACAGCGCATACTGTGCGGCAAGCTTAACCACAACCGGCACTTCCAGCGTCGGCTCTGGCGCGAGATAGACCCGCAGCGGCGCGCCCAGCGACACTGCGAGGTGGATCGGCGTCGGCGATGTGCCGTTCGTTGGCATGGCGAGGCGCATGCTGGCTACCAGCGACGGCACACCGGCATCGATGCCGAACAGCGTCTGACTGGCCTTGTTGCCTGCCTTGGCGTACGGCGCCCAGGTCGGTGTGCCGCCGTGCACGAACACGCCGGGTTCGCACTGCACGGCGAACGCCCACGGCCCGGCGGTTGCGAAGCCGGAGCGCAACACCCCCGCCGCCGCCGCGCCAAAGCCGCCAAGCGCCTGGCCGGTGCCGTAGCCCAGCCGCAGCCGACCGCCGGCATCGGCGGTGGAGCTCAGGCCAAACAGCGCACCGAACTCGAAATCGGGCAGCCCCGCCGCGGCCCAGCCAGACCACTGGCCATGGTCCAAGGTGCGGGCGCCGACGACAGCGCTCGGCGTCGCATGGGCTGCAGTGGACAGCGCACAAGCCGCCAGGGCCATCACCACCGAAAAACAACGCTGCATGGTCACTCCTGCCCGACCCGGCGATAGGGTGCGCCGGCCGCCGCCCCTGTCAACTTTCTGAAGGTTGCCGCCTGTCGTCAAAAAAGCCAGCGTGATCAAAAATCTGAACAATGCCCCCCACCGTGCTTGCGCCCCCCGGGGCGAGCCCTTACCCTACCCCAACAGTCCGCGCAGCGAGCGCCGAGTCCCCCGCGATGTCCAGCCCCGACGGCAACCGACGCCTCAAAGCGATCATGTTCACCGACATCAAGGGCTACTCGGCCATGATGGGTCAGGATGAGCAGCGCACCGTCCGGGCCGTGCTCGAACATCGCGAAATCGTGCGGGAGTGCTTGAAGGACCACGACGGCACCGAGCACGAGACCATTGGCGACGCGTTCGTGGTGCTGTTCGACTCGGTGGTCAACGCCGTGCGCTGCGGCGCCGAGATTCAGGCCCGGCTCAAGGCCCGCAACGACGCGTTGCCCAAAGACGAGCAGGTGTGGCTGCGCATCGGCATCCACCTGGGCGACATCATCGTGCAGGGCGACGGCATCTACGGCGACGGCGTCAACGTGGCGGCGCGCGTACAAGACAAGGCCGAGCCAGGCGGCATCTCGATCACCGAGCAGGTGTTCTTGCAGATCGATGGCAAGATCGACCTGCAGATGGAGCCGGTCGGCAAGGTCGAGCTCAAGAACATCCGCAACCCGCCGAGCTTGTATCGCTTGAAGATCGACGGCGCGCAACCGCTGGTCAAGCAACGCAGTTGGGTGGCGCCGGTCGCCGCAATCGCCTTGGTCATCGGCGGCATTGGCCTGGTCGTCGCGCTGAGCAATCGATCGGCCCCGCCCGTCGCGCCCGCGCCTCTTCCTGCCGCGACCGCACCAGCACCTGCCCCGCCTGCGGCGCCGGTACCAGACCTCAAGGCCGAGGCCAAGGTCGCGGCCGGCAACAAAGTCACTGAGGCGCTCGGCAAGGCCGGGCAGGCGCGCATTGAGCTCCTGCGCGAGGCCCTGGCATTGGACCCGGATAACCCGGCAGTGCAGAATCTGCTGGCGGTGGCAGTGTCGAGCGCGCCCGCCGCAGCGCCGACGCCGACCGTGGCGCCCCCCGCTGCTGCCGTCGCCGAGCCCGCGCGTCCCGCGGCACCGCGGTCGGCGAACCCCGCTAAACCCAAGGGCAACGATGACACCAAGATCAAGCGCAGCGTGGTGGTCGAGTAGCCTGTGCCTCGCCATGGTGGCGGTTACCATCGCCGCTCGGCCAGCGCTGTGCGTCGACAAGTCAGCCAAGGAAGAGGCTGCGGCCATCTCGCAAGTCGCGACCGCCAAGCACCAGGCCGGCGACTTTGGCTTGTGCGCCGAGCTGTTTCACCAGGCCTACGACAAGGACCCGACCTATCTGCCGTACCTGTTTTCGGCGGCGCGTTGTCTGCACAAGAAAGGCGATCTCGACGCCGCGGAGCGCGACTACCGGCAGTTTCTGGCGCGGTCGCCCAAGGGCGCGCAGCTGGTCGACAAGGCGCAGGAGTACCTAGATCAGCTGCTGGCAGCCCGCAAGCAACTCAAGGCCGCGCCGGCGGTGGACCCCAAACCCGTTGACCCCAAACCGGCGGACTCCAAGCCCGCCGACCCCGCGCCAGCTGCCACACCGACCGTGGTAGCCGTCGCTCCGCCGCCGGCACCCGCAGAAAGGCCGATGACGGGCTTGCAGCGGATCGGCTGGGTCGCAGTGGGGCTGGGCGTCGTCGGCGTGGGCACGGGGGCCTGGGCGTTGGCTTCGGCGTCAGCGGACCGGGCGGCGCTGCACCAGGAGCTCGCGCCCACAGACAGTAAGCTCGTGGTCGGCCTGACGCGCGCCGAAGCGCAGACCCGGGCCGACTTGATCGGCGGGCGTACGACGATGGGCGCCGTGGCGACTGGCGCTGGCGTCGTGCTGGCGGCCGCAGGCGCGTGGCTGGCGTTGCGCGGTCCGGCCGAGGTGGCGGTGGCCGCCGATGGCGTTCAGCTCACCCTGTGCTGGTAACCGCCGTCACGGCTTGCCAAATACCAGCAAGCTTCGATAGATCCGCGTCTCGCCCAGCTGACCCTCGAACCACGGCGGGTCGCTGGTACCGTCGAGCGGCGAGCTGTAGTTGTACACCGCGTAGCGGTCAGCGCCGGTGGGCACCAGGCTCGCAAAGCAGGTGTCGCCGCGGCTTGGCAGGTCGAGCTGCCATGCCACTGACAGCGTCCCTGGATCCACTTTCCACAAGGCGCAGCGCTTGCGCTTGGTCCAGTTGGCCAGCTGGTACTGGGTGTAGTGGTCGCTCCTGCTACCGGTCTGGGCGCCCAAATCGTAGTTGGCGGTGGAGCCATCGGGATTGAGTGTGCGCCGGCCGATGAGCCACACCTGGCCACCGTGCACGAACAGCAGCGGCGAGTCGTACTTCTTGGGGTCGGCGATGCACTGCAGGCCTTGGCCCGGCGCGGCCTTGCAGATCTTGCTGCCAAAGCCAAACCCCGTCTCGCCGGCCTCGTTGCGCCCGACCGCCACCACCGCGCCATCGGCCAGCACCGCAAACGCAGTTTCGCTCACGCCCCCCTTGAGCACCACCGGATCGCTGCCGATGGCCGGCTGCCAGTTGTCGCCGTCGCCCGACGTCAGCAGGTGCACCGAAATCGGCCCCGGGTCCGACTTGTAGACGTTGTCACCGTCGGTGTAGCCACACAGCCACGCCTTGCCGCCCGACACCCCAAACCGCCACGGGATGAAGGTCGGCAGGTAGAACGGCGCCGGCTGGGTCCACTGCCCCGGCCCCTTGCGTTCGGCGACCAACGCACCTTTGGGCTGGAACTGTGCCGGATCGCTGCCCAGCTGCGCGAAATACCAGCGCAGCTTGCCGCCAAAGGCCAAAAACCGCGGCTCGCGGAGGTCGGTGCCCACGGCGGCGGCGGTCTCAAACTGCCAGGTCTTTTCGTCCGCGCTCGACACCACCCACAGCCGCGACTCGGGGCCGGCAAAGTGGTTGGGCGCCGTGCGGCCGGTCAAGAACACCTTGCCGTCAAAGGCGACCACGTCCAGGTTGTTGTTGCTGTTCTGCGGCGACACCTCGGCTGGCAGACCCGGACCCGGCACGACCTGTCGCAGGTCCGTTGCGGTGGGATCGATCGGCGTGGCGACAGCGTCAGCGCCCGCGGCTTCGACCGCCGCATCCGACTTGGCGGCGCCCGCATCGCCACCGCCACACCCGAGCAAGCCAACGGCGACCACCAGCAAGGCCTTCATGGCGTCGCTCCGTCCTCGCCAAGCCGCCGTTGCAGCCGCGGGCTGCGCAGGTGGCCGGCCTGCAGCCACTCTCCGAGCGCGTGCTGACTGCCGCAGATCACGACGCCACTGTCTTTGCCCACTTCGCGCAGCGCTTGCTCAAAGCAGCGCGCCGCTGATGCCACTGCAACGCTGGCGGCTGGCACCGCCTGATCGACCGCAGCCGCCAGTTCCGTTGCCGGCAGAAGCGTTGGATTGGCACAGCGCGGCAGGAAAAAACCCGTGGCAACTGGCGCCAGGGCTCGCACCAGCTCCGCAGCATCGCGGTCGCGGCGCACCGCCATCACCACCTGCCAGGCCTTGCCGCGCAGGGCCAACAGGGCCGCCAGCGCCGCCATCCCCGCCGGGTTGTGGGCGGCATCGACGACGACGAGCGGCTTGGTTTCGATGACCTCGGCGCGCAAAGGCCAGCCGACTTCGCCCAACGCCGACACCACCTCGTCGACCGGCGCCAGTTCGCGCTTGCGTGCGCCTAGCGACCACTCGGCGAACGCGAGGTAAGCCAGCACGGCCAGGCCGGCATTTTCCGCCTGGTGCGCGCCGGGCAGGTCAAGCTCCAAGTGCAGCTCGTCGCCCAGGCTGGGACCGCGCAGTCGCGCCACCGAGCGCAGGGTCTGACCCTGAATCGCCAGGTCGCTGACCACGGCATCGTGGCCCAGGCACAGCAGCCGCGGCACCACGCCGTACTTGCGCAGCGCCGGCTTGACCAGCCCCGGCTGCGCGCACACCAGAGCGCGACCGTCGCGGGCGATGCCGGCTTTCTCCCAGGCGATCTGCGCCAGGCTTTGGCCCAGCACCGCGGTGTGGTCGTACGACAGGTGGGTGATGACGCTGACCACGGGCTGCGTGGCATTGACCGCGTCGAGGCGACCGCCCAGGCCCACTTCCAGCACCGCCACGTCGATGCCTGGCTGGTCCTGCGCGAACAGCCACAGCGCTGCTGCGGTCAGTGCCTCAAATGGCGTCGGGTCAATGGCAGGTTCGGCCGTGGCGGCGAGCTCAACTTGCACCAGCGCGGCGTCCAGGCTGTCGGCCGGCACCGCTAGCCCGTCGATGCACAGGCGCTCGCGGGTTTGCACGAGGTGTGGCGACGTGTAGTGCGCGACCCGCAAGCCGGCGGCTTGCAGCAACGCCGCGATCATCGCCGAGGTCGAGCCCTTGCCGTCGGTGCCGGCGACCGCGATGACCGCCAAACTGTTCTGAGGGTCGCCCAGCCGGCCCAGCAGAGCGAGGATGCGCTGCAGGCCCAGGTCCATGCCGCGCACCCCGCGCGCCGCCAGGTAGCGGTGGCCAGGGCCGTCGTGCGAGACCATCGCTTCGTTCACAGTTGCGCTCCGCGGGCTGGCGCAACGCGGTCGACCGACCGACCCCGCCAGAGCCGCGGATTGTCCGGCCCGATGTGGCAGCGGGTCAAGGCGGGTCCAGGCGGCTCATCGCAGGTCAAGCCGGTCTTGCGCGCACCCCCGGCGTCGGCGATCCTACGCGCCCCGCGCCGTCCTATGCGCCAAGGCCCGTATGTCCACGCCCGCCGCCGACCCCTTGCAAGCCGAGATGCCGTTTCTGAACAAGAAAGCCTTGACCACGGTCGCCGGCGTGGTGGTGCTGGTGTGGGTCACTGCGCTGTTCACCGGTTCCAAGATCGTGCTGGGCGTGGTCGCAGTGCTGACGGTGGCGCTGGCCGGCTTGCTCTGGTACGCCTTTCGCCAGTTGCGCAAGCAAAAAGACATGATGGCGCTCTTGCAGAACGCGCAGGCCTCGCCCGAGGCGCGGCGGGCGGCGCTGGAACAACTGGCGGCACAGGACCCCAACAGCAAGGATGTGCTCAGCGGCATCGCCAAAGCGCAGCTGCAAGCCCAGGACAACCCCGACGCCGCGCTGCAGACGCTAGAAGGCCTCGACCTGTCCAAGGTGCCCAAGGACGCCGCCGACCAGGTGCGGACCTTTCGCGCGCAGTTATTGCTGATGAAGAACCGCAGCAAGGACGCCCGCGATCTCGCCGACCAGATCAACGTGCCGACGACGGGCCCCTTGCAGGCCCGAGCGATGATGGCCGCAGTGGTGGCCGAGGCGTGGGCGCGCACGGGTCGCTATGAAGGTGCGCTGGTCTTGCTCGAGGACTACAAGCTCGACAACCCGGAGCTCGGCCAGACCCAGCCGATGTTGCTGTTCGCGCGGGTGTTCGCCAACTTTGCCGCCGGCCGTAAAGAGCGTGTGGTCAAGGACTTGAAGCAGCTGATGGCCCAGGACATGAACCTGCTCGGCCGCTTCGTGCAGCCGGGCCCGGGCATCCACATGGACCTGCGCAAGCTGGCGACCGAGGTGCTGCAGACCCACCCGTCGCTGTCCAAGCAGGTGCGGGCCCAGCAGCGGCTGACCCAGCCCAGGGCGCGCTAGACCATGGTTCGCCTGATGTTTGCCCTGGTGGGGCTGGCTTGGCTGGCCATGGGCTGCGCATCTGAGCCTGCGCCCGAAAAGATCACCGATTTCTCCAAGTGGCTGTGGCGCAACTACGACAGCGCCAGCGACGATCAGCTGGCCAATGCGGTGGTGCAGCTCAACGGCACCGTGACCGAAGTCACAGCCGACAAGCCGCTCAAGGTCCTGATCAGCCGGCTGGCGAGCACCGATGTCGCGCTGGTCGGCAGTAAGCTCGATGCGAGCAAGGCCGTGGGCATGCTGGCCATCACCGAAACGGCGTGCACACTGAGCCAGGTCGCCAACATCCATACCCACGCCGACCAGGCGGGGCTGCACGCCAAGGCCTATCGGGCCTACAAGCGCACATTCGTGCACGATCGCGCAGCTTTTCTGGGCCACAAGATTGCGCGGCTGGACTGGAACACCGAGCTGACCAGCGACTACGCCAACGAGAAACTGGCCGGCAGCGCGCGCTGGGTCCCCGACCTCGGCAAAGCCAAAAGCCCGCACGGCGCCGCGCTGGTGTCGCGGACCTTCTTGAAAGAGCCGGCCACCGAGGTCGACGGCAACGGCGTCCAATGGCCGCAGGACTATCAGGTCGAGGCCTACTACGAGCGAACGCCGGGCAAGGTCATCCACCTGTTCGCGTTGTGGCGGCAGGCCGACTTTGGCATCTCGACCGAGACCACGGCGTTGCAAAACATCATGCTCAACGGCTTTGTGGACTGGGACAAAGAAGTGGAAACGGCGTGCAAGTCCGGAAAATACTGAACCGCAGCTCGGCGTTGGTCGCCCTCTGGCTACTCGTCGGCTGCGCCACCACGCCGCGCCAGCTGTGGGGCGACCCGCCGCCATACGTGCAACCGGCGCTGGACAAGGTCGATCTGGCCCGACTGGACCAGGAGCTTTTGGCCTGGCTCGGCGACTATCTGCGCACCGACACCACCAATCCGCCCGGCAACGAGACCCGCGGCGCGGAACTGCTGGCGACGGTGCTGGCGCAAAACGGTATCGGCAGCCAGATCCTGGAGTTCGCGCCGGGTCGCGGATCGCTGGTCGCCCGGGTGCGCGGCACCGGCAAGCAGCCGCCGCTGTGCCTGCTGTCACACATCGACGTGGTCACGGCGAATGCCCAGGCGTGGCCGGCCGATCGCGGGCCGCTGTCGGGGGCCGTCCACCAGGGCGAAATCTGGGGCCGTGGCGCCTTGGACATGAAGTCGATGGGCATCCTTGAGCTGGCGGTGCTGGTGGCCGTCAAGCGCAGCGGTATCGCACTGGACCGCGATCTGGTGCTGTTGGCCGTCGCCGACGAAGAGGTCGACAACCGCGGCATCAAGCACCTCGTGGCCGAGCACTGGGACAAGATCGGCTGCTCGCATCTGGTCAACGAAGGCGGCATGGGCGTGCGCGGTGCGTTGCGCGCCGATCAGACGGTGTTCGCGATCTCGACGGCCGAAAAGGGCCTGCTGTGGGTCAAGCTGACCGCCCGCGGCAAAAGTGGCCACGGCTCGACCCCCATGCCCGGCCGCGCGCCCGATCGCTTGCTCGACGCACTCGGCCGGCTGCGTGCCAAAGTGGCGCCGGTGTCGTTTCACCCTTCGGTGTACGCAACGCTTGGCGAGGTCGGCGCTCACCTGGGCGGCGTGCAGGGCTATGTGCTGCAGCGCCCCGCCCTCATCGACTGGCTGGCGCTCGACACCTTGCTGGCCGAGCCCGGCTCCAAGGCGATGCTGACCAATACCATTGCGGTAACTGGCTTTTTTGGCGCGGAGCAGCCCAACGTCGTGCCTGACGCCGTGTCGGCGCAGTTGGACTGCCGGCTGCTGCCAGGGGTTGATCCTCGGGCGTTCCTGTACGAGCTGCAAAAGACCGTCGATGACCCGGAGGTGTCGTTCCAGGTGCTGCACGAGGCGCCGGCTTCCGACAGTCCGAGCGACGACCCGCTGTTCGTGGCCCTTGGCCGCCATGCGGTTGCCGGTCGCAGTGACGCCGTGGCCGGGCCGCTACTGTCCGTTGGTTTTACCGACTCGTTGTGGGTGCGCCAAAAGGGCGTGCGCGCTTATGGGCTGGTGCCTATCGAGGTTTCACGCGAGATTGCCGGCACTTTTCACGGCGCCAATGAGCGGGTGCCGATTGCGGCCGTGCAGCGCGGTTTTCGGGTGTTGCTGGGCGCGGTCCTCGACTTCGCGGCGAGTCGATGACCGCAGGACGTTGGGCGGTTGTCGCCGTTTGGGCGGTGCTGGTCCTGCCCGGCGCCGCAGCGGCCGAAACCACAGATGCACCCCTCGCGCTGCCAGCCACGGCGACAACCACGGTTGCCGAAGCGGCGCTGCCGTGCCGCATCGACGACCTCGACGTCGCGGGCCTGTGGCGTACCGAGCCTGATCTGGTGCGCGGTGAATTGCCTTGGCGGCCCGGGCAGGTCGTCGACCGCGCCGCCTGGGATCTTGGGCTGGCCCGTCTGTGGAATACCGGCCTGTTCTCCAAGGTGTCGGCGACCCGCAAGGCCCTGCCCGACGGCCGCGTCGTCGCCCTGCTGCACCTGGAAGAGCGCTGGACCATCAACCTGCTATTTTCGTTTCAGGCCGCGGCGCAGAAGTCGACCGGCAACTCGGCGTGGTGGGCAGCCGGTCTGTCCGACCTCAACCTCGGCGGTCGCTACATCGAGGCCGCTGCTAGCTACGAGCAATTCGACGCCTTTGGCGGCGGCCTGGCGCTGCTGCGGGCCCACCGGTTCCTGGGCCGCCGTATGGATGCGTCGGCCCAGTGGGAGTGGCTGGTGCGGCCGCGCCCGGGCTTTGCCGACCGTCGGATGCGCGTCAGGCTTGAGTCCAACCAGTTGCTCGCCGACGACCGCGTGCGGGTGGGTGGCCGCTTGGACCTGCAGCAAGATGCTCTGTTCGATGCGACCGGCACTGGCGCGCCATTGCTGCCGTCGAGCCGCTCGGCGCTGGTGGACGTGGGTGCACGCGTGGGCCGCGTCGACATCGTGCGGGTTCGTCAGGCTGGCGCGTCTGTGGAAGTCCGGCCCGCGGTAGGCGTGGCGACCGCCGGCGGCGATCCCGCAGCTTATGCGCACCTGTGGGCGCAGGCGCTGTGGTATGGCCTGTACGGCCCGCGCTGGAACCTCGCCGTTCGCGGTCAGGTCGGTGCCCAGACAACGGCGCCCGCCCAGTTACGCTACTTTTTGGGCGGGCTCTCCGAGGTGCGCGGCGTGCGCGACAGCTACCTGCGGGTCGACCGCTTCGCGTTGGTCAACGCCGAGGCCCGCTTCACCGCCTATGACGCCACCTGGCTGGCGGTGGTGCCGACGGCGTTCGTCGATGCCGCGTTCGCTCGCGATGAGGTTCGCGGCGCGGCACTACTGGCCTCGTGCGGCCTGGGCGTGCGCTTGCTGGTGCCGCGCTTTGTCCGCACCGGCGTGCGCCTGGACGCCGCGCTGCCGTTGGCGGGGATTCCTTGCGGCGCCGGCGCTGGTGGCCTGTGTCCTGGGCTGAGTGCCGGGGTGTTTCAGTTTTTTTGATCGCGGCGGCAAGCGCTTGGCGGTGTCCCGCCCCTACAATACCCAAACCCCAAACACCGCTCCGGGTGCGCCGCTCTGGCCCAGATTGCCGATGCTCGGCCCACCCGCACCACCCGATCCACTAGCCCCACCCAAGGTGATCTGGTTGTTTTTCTGCAGCGGTGCCACCGCCGTCGCCGATGCGCCGTGCAGCACTACCGCCGCCGCCGGACCGCCTGCACCGCCACCGCCGCCGCCGCCGTGGCCGCCCGCCGAGCC
>SXRM01000383.1 GCA_005792545.1 Pseudomonadota bacterium
CCCAGACTGCCTTCAAAGTGTCTGTAAATCAGCGGCCTTACATGACGACCACACATAACCGAACAGGCATGTCGCCAACCAGTTGATTCTGCTAGCTATGCCTTCGTGGTCAAGCGCACTCTCTGCGATCTGCGCCCCTGCAGAGCTATTCCGAGGACGACCTGGCAATGTACCTGTGCGCTGGACCCAAGGCCGTCAAAGGCCAACCGGTCGCGCAGCAGGGCATTTATTCCGAAATCACGGCGGAGGCCGAAATCCACTTGGAATCGAAGGCGATGCCGGCGAGTATTGTGCTGGTTGACACGCCCGGAACGAACGACCCGTTTGAATTGCGCTCGCAGCGTACGGAGGAGTACCTGCGGCGGGCTGACGCGTACATTGTGGTACTCGGTGACCAGGCCGTGTTCACGGCGGTGGATAAGCGCATGGTCGATACGCTCATCGGCCTCAACAAGAGCAAACTGGTCTTTGTGATTGCCGGCCTCGATCGAAAGAACGATCCGGCCAAGGAAGGGCCGCGGATTCTCGCTGACGTTGTGCAGAAGTTGGGGGCACAGATCAAGTCCGCGACACCACAAGTCGCATTTGTGACCTCGATATGGGCAATGCGCGGGTTGACAGCTGAGGGCCGGCGAAAAGTGCTGCGCGAATTCGATAAGTTTGCCGACCTCGTACAGGCCCACAAAATCGCAACCGCAGCAACCGTGGCTTCGTGGGAGGCTGACCAAGTTCTCCACGCTGCGGCAATTGAGAAGGCCATCCTGAAAGTGTCTGGAATTCAATGCCTTAGAGACATGCTGGCGTCCACGCTGCTCCGGGAAAAGGGCGCTTCGTTGCTTGAAAGTGGCCGTGACAACCTCGTGGCGACAGCGCGGGCAGCAAAGACCGATGTGCGCGAAAAGGCCGCCCAACTTGACGCTGAAGCGCAGGTTGCCGACACCCAAGCGCAAGTGGTGCCGGCTGAAGTGCGAATGTTGCAAGCAGAAGCGGCGCGGCTGCGCATCGAAATCCCGACGCTGACGGCGGGCATGAAACGAGCAGACGACGAGCTCAAGGTTTCGCCTGACGGCGCGCTTGAGGCCATGGGTCAGCGACTCGTCGAAATCCTGGTTCAGCAGGCAGAGATCACCGCAGGTCAACTGAGTAGAATTACAACCAACATGCCGAACTGGTTTGAAGCCGACCTCCAGGGCGTGCGGACAGCCCTGAAGTCAGCAGCGGAGGCAACCTTTCAGGGTGTGGCAAAGCAAGTGCAAGAGGCGAAGTCGCGCCATTTGCGGAGCGCCTTGCAGCACGGCTGTGAATTTCTTTCGGCGAGCAGCGAATTGGCCTTTGATCGGCTGAAGACCGGCGTATTTGCCAGCGACATTGTCTTTGCCGAACTGGGTCGGCCTGTCGGGGTCGAACTCGGGGGTTGGTGGGATTGGTGGGTCAAGGCCTGGGCCAACGAAGCCGACGTCATTGAGAAGCAAAAGGAACTCAGAATAGCCGTTGTGAAAGCGTTCGGGCCAATCGTCGACGCGATGATGGAAAACGCTGCCGAAGCTGTCAGTGAGAGCATCAACCGCCACATCGAAGCCGTCGACCGCATCGTTCAATCGGCCATCACCCGCCACCATCAAGATCTCGAGGACAAGACCCGCCGGCTGCAAGAACTCGCTGCCGCCGACTCACCCGAAGCCCGCAGGGCCAAGGCCGCAAAATGGCGCGCTGAGGCCGAAGGTCTTCGCGACCTGGAGCGCAAGGTCGAAGCACTTGAACACGAACTGACCGCCTACAAGGCTCCGATCGCAGCCGTTGCCGCAAGTCCACAAGGATGAACCGCCCAACGGTCGTCGCGGTCGTCGGCGGATTTAACGCCGGCAAGTCCTCGCTCATCAACGCCCTGCTCGGACAACAAGTGCTGCCAGAAGACTGCCTGCCGTGCACAAATGGCCTATTCTGGGTCCGACATGTCTCTGCCAGCACTCAGCGCCTGCCGATTTCGATGTTCGGTCGGGACGCATTCGGTGCGATCCGTTTCCCGGACGGCGCGAAGGTCGAATTGCGTCTCGATCTTGAGTCCTTGCTGGAATTCGAGTTCATCGACACCCCAGGCGCTGCGTCGGTCGGCCACGAGTTCGCTGATGCCCACGCTCGAGAAGCAATCTTGATGGCGGATCTGGTGGTCTACTGCTGTCCACTAGAACCGAGAAAGGCAACGGAGCGTGATTGGTTGCGGGGTCTAGATCTGCCACGCGAAAAGACGGCGCTAGTGGCGACGCAAGCGGGTCGTCACAAGGACTCCACCAACGGCAGTAGCGCCTTGCGTGTCTGGGAGAGCATGCCGTGCGAAAACCTGGAACGCTTCAGTGAGGGCTTTGTCGTCGAACTGGTGCGCCCAGCGAGTTGGGCGTTCCTGTCGCAGCCCGCATGGATACTGGACGGTTTGCGCCGAATGCGGGACAAGCTCAATCGCCCCTTGGCCTCTGGCCAGCCTGAATCAGAACCCAGCCCAGCCGTCGGCAAGCGGATCGCTGTCGCCCAGTCGCAGAATCTGCTCGAGTTTTTGCAGCTAGTCAGTCCACTCGGCGTGCGACTCGAAATTGAGCGCGCTTGGCATCGCGTCGAGGGAACTCTGCGACACGTCGAAGAATGTGAAAAGAGGGGTAGCGGCTTTGGCAATGCTTGCCTCAATGTCGCGGCGGAGATCCGCGTTTTTTTGGCGACTGCCCAGACCGTTCTGGCGCGAACTCCGCGTAGCGGCGCTGCCGCCGCTGCAGCCATGGGTGTGCTCGCCGATCTGGCAGCCTACGCCCAGGCGCAAGTGCACGCAGAGGTCGACCGGGTGTGGCACGATCGGCAACCCGGCTCAATGGGCCGCGTCATCGGGCGCATAAGTCGTCGCAGGGACGCCGCGTTTCGGCATCTGTAGGTCGATGCCGCATCCGACCGATCAATCGTGCCCCTCAATCAACCGATCCCCCGCCCGCTCTGCCGCCTCGCCCAGCACCTGCCCGCGGGTGTGGATGACCTTGCCGGCAAACTCGACCATCTCCCAGTTCGGCCCGGTGAACGGCTCGCGGCCGTGGCGCAGATGGTCCTCGAACTGGGCACCCAAGAGGTCGTAGAGCAAGTCCACGGCCTGCCGTTCGCGCAAGTCCTGACTTTTCAGCTCGACACGCACTTCGACTGCGTAGACGTTCTTGCGACCGGCGTCGGCCAACTCCCAGCACACGCCGACCCAGCCGGCCTGCAGCCGCCCCCACAGCACCCGCAGCGTTTCGTCGCGCGCCAGCAGCCCGGGCCACAGCTCGCGCAGCATCCGCTCGACGCGCCGGGCCTCGAATTCGCTGACCAGTTCCTTGTCCATTGCCTACAACCGCCACCAGAGGTCAATCGTCGGGACCACCGGCAAATTCTTTAGCACCTCGAGCCGACCTGGTGCTGACTTGACGCGGTCGTTGACGGTCAGGTGCAACACGGTGTGCGCTCCGCCGAGCCAGCGTCGCGTCGCGTGGGTCCAGGTCGCCGCCAGCACCGGGTCATCGAAACCGCCGCTCGAAAAGCCGTAGCGCACATAGGTCGACACCTGCACGAGGTCGGTTGGCGCCGGCAGAAAGTGCGCACCGATGCTGCAAGCGACACCTTGCGCAAAGGTCTTGGGCTCCGTGACGATCGTGCGCACGCCTGTGCTGGGGTCGGTGCTCGTCGTCGGTGCGCCGGTCTTGGGGTCGATGATCGGCAACTGTTCGTCCAGGTGGTTGGCCCAGTACAACCCGCCGGTCACCGACCACTGGGTGCCGAGCCACGCGGACGCAATGCCGCCCAGCACGAACTCACCGGGCGCCAGATCCAGCAGATCGCGGGTCGCGCCCTGCCCGAACGACCGCTTGAAGCTGCCGGTGCCCGAAAACGCAAACCGTGGATGATCGACGATGCGGTAGCGCAGCGACAGGTTGGGCACCAACAGCAGGTCGAGAATCGGATGGGTCTGCACCGTCAGCCGGTTGGTCAGCCCGGCGAGCAACGGCGCCACCACGCCGATCGAGAAGGTGTTTTGTTCCAGGGTCTGCGCGGTGCCGAGCGCCACCTGGTTGATCGCGCGCCAGTCCGCCGCCGCCGGCCGCGCCACCGCACACAAGGCGATGATAACACAAACGATCCACGTGCTGGCAAGCGGACGGGCCATGGCCAGCAGTGTAGCCCAACGGCGCGACGGCGCCAGTTGTCGCCGCTGCCACGCGCCCCTACAATCGCGCGGCGTCTGGCGCCCCGCTGCCAGGCAGCGCTCGCTCACACCCCAAGCCTTGAGGCGTCTGTGGCCGGCCCCCGATTCAGCGACCCGCCGCGGCTGGCGCCAGAACCAGACGATTCGCTTGCCATTGTGCCCCCGCGCCTGGGGCTGTGGATGGCGGTGGTGCTGGTGGTGGCGCCGCTGTCGGCGTACCTGGCCGGCGCTGGACCGCCAGGTCGGGCGGCGACTGCGACTTTTGACTTGGAGCGCGACCTGCATCTGGCGCACGCCAAGGCCGGCGAGCAGGTATGCCGCTGGACGGCGGACAAGCGTTTTGCGTGCAGCGACGAGCCGTGGGCGTTCATCGGTCCCTACGGTGGCCAGACCGCCGGCCGGTCGCGGCGCTGCACCTGGATTCACCCGGTCGGCGCCGGCGTGGCGAGCACGCTGCACTGGCCCAAGGTGCCGATTGGCTCCAGGGTGGTCGCGTCGATGGGTCTGGTCGACGCGGCCGCCGACGGCCGGCCGGCCGAATTGACCGTGGCCTCTGGCGACACCGTGTTGGCGCGACTGGCCTCGCAGAGCGCCCGCGACCTGCAGACGCTGGAGGCCAAGGTGCCAGCCGGGCCGGCTGTGGCGCCATTGACGCTGACCGTGCGCGCGAGCGACCACACGCTGCGGATGGCGTGCATCGACGTGCGCTTCTACGGCGAGCGGCTGCCCACCGACGCCATCGACGCCAGCACGCCCAAAGGAGGGCGGCCGTGACGACAGCTGCGGCAACGCCCGCTCTCGCGCAACCGGCTGACGAGGCGCCGGCGTCGGCGTGGCTTTCCGTGGCTATTTCGCTCGGCGCGGCATTGGCGTGCTGGCTTGCGGTGGCGGCGCTGCTGCGCGGCGGCGCGGCGGTGTCGGCGTCGGCAGCCGGCTGGCTGGACGCGCTGCGCGATCCGGCAGGCGCGGCGCCGTTGCCGTGGCTACTGGCCAAGGCGGCCCAGCAGCTGCCGGCCCAGGTGCGCACCGACCCGGCGTGGGCGCTGCAGTGGCTGCAGATCGGCCTGGGTGGCCTGGGTCTGTTTGGTGTGTTTGCGCTAGCCCGCGCTACGGCTGGCCTGTGGGCGGCGCTGGCTGCGGTGGCGGTGACCCTCGGCTGGTCCGACGCGCGGGCGGCGCTGTGTACGGCGTCGGCGGAATCGGTGGTGGCAGTGGCGTCACTGTGGCTCGCCTGGGGCGCACTGCACCTGCCGGCCATGCCGCTACGCGGTGGTCTCGTGCTGAGTCTGGCGGCGACGGCGGCTCTGGTCGCGACGCCGCTCGGTTTGCTGCTGGCGCCATTGTGGCTGCTGAGCGCCCTGGTGTTGCCCACGGCGACCGCCAGCGACAGCTTGCAGCACGAGTCGGGTCGGCCGGACCTGCCGGGCGGAAGTCGCTGGCTGGCCTGGACCGGGGCGGCGCTCCTGGCCGCCGGTTGCCTGGCGGTCGCGCTGCACGGTCAGACGCTCAAGGGTTGGGGCGCCGCCCAATTTGCCGAGCTGCGCGCGCCGACCGACGCGCCGGTGTGGGGCTGGGCGGCCAAGGTGCCGGTCGCGGGCACGCTGGTGGCGCTGGCCTGCCAGGTGCCGGTGGTGGCGCTGCTGCTCGGCGTGCACGCTGCGCGGCGTGGCCTGGGTCACGAGGCGGCGGCGGCGCTGGCAGCCCCGGTCGGTGTGCTACTGGCATTGGTCGCCGCGCTGGTCTCGGCCGGTCTGCCGTTGGTGAGCGATCACGACCCGGTGCGCATGCTGGCGCCGTTGTTCGCGGTCCTGGCTGGCATTGGGCTCGGGCGGCGGGTGCTAGCCCTGTGGGACCAGCAGCGCTGGTGGGCCTTGGCAGTGTGGCTGCTGGCGTATGGCGGTTGTCTGACCGCCGAGTCGGCCCTGCTCGAAACCGATCGCCGCAACGTCATCGGCCGCATTCCGGGCCTGCTGACCGAGACCGAGCCTGTGCGACCGGCAGAGCTGCGCCCGGCGGATCTGGCGCTGTTGCAGCATTTTGACCGCCATGCCGCCGTGCTGCCGGCCCGGCCGGGCGGGGCGCAACTGGCGACGGCGGTGGCCCTGGCGGTGCCCGGCGTCAAGGTGCCCGGATTCTGTGCACCGCACCGCGCGCAGCTGGCGCTTCTGCCCGAGCCGCCGCGACATCTGGTGGACCGGGCCTTTGCCGATCACAGTCAGAAGCTGGCGTGCACGGCGGACCTCAAGGTGTGCATGCACCGGTTGGTGGGCAGGTAAGCCGACGGCGGGCCACAAGGACCCGCCCTACCCAGACCGTTGAATGCTGTACGGCGGGGGCTCGTCCCCCGCCGATGCTTGTGAGCGGCAGACCAAAGGCGAAAGCTCAGCCGACCCCGCGGTGACGCCAGCGAATGCGGGCAACATCGCTGAGCATGCGGGCGGCATCGCGCACGGGGCTGACGGTCGAGCGATCGTCGTTGACCCAGCGCACGCCGACCTCGGCGATGCGGTAGCCGAGCCGCCGCGCGATATACAAGACCTCGACGTCAAAGGCGAAGCGCTCGATGGTCATGCGGCCAAAGCAACGCCGCGCCGCCGGCGCCGAGAACAGCTTGAAGCCACACTGGGTGTCGGCGATGCCAGGCACCGCGAGCGCGCGCACCAACGTGTTGAAGGTGCGCCCCATCGCCTCGCGGTAGGCAGGCTGGCGGCGGTCGAGCAGGCTGCCCTTGGTGTCGCGCGAGGCGATGGCGATGTCGGCGCCCTGTGCAATGGCGGCCATCAACTTGTCGAGCTCTTCGATGGGCGTCGACAGGTCGGCATCAGAAAACAGCACCCAGTCGCGCGTCGCAAGCTGCACGCCCTGGCGCACCGCCGCGCCTTTGCCGCGGTTGCGGCCGAGGGCTTCAATGCGAAAGTGGGCCTCGCCCTGCCCGGCGCGACCAGCGACGCCAACAGTATCGTCCCGCGATCCGTCGTCGACCACCACAATCTCGATGGTCGGATCGCGCTGGGCGCGCCACGCAAACAAGCGGCTGAGCGTCCCTTCGATGCGCGCGGCCTCGTTGTAGGCCGGAACGACAATGGTCAGGCTGGCCAGAATCGCTTCGGGGCTGCGAGCGGCAGCGGTCATGGCGGGCGGCCCTTGCGAAGGAAAGACGACAAAACCCACGCGCCCGCCTCAGCGCGGCGGTGTGCACTCGGACGCGACCAGCCACCTTGGCGATCTGCCACTGACGCTCACAGCAACCACAACCGACGGGTCAAGTCCGCAGCAGGGCTTCATTCCAAGCGCTCTTCCAAGATCTTGCTTTCGCCCGGACCTTTGTCGCCGGTCTTTTTACCGCCCGACGAGGTCTTGGGCTTGCCGTCCTTCTTCTTGGCCTCGGCGGCTTTGACCTCGTCGTCGCTTAGCTTGCGCATGGCTGTCTTGAGCTGCGGTTGGTGGCGCGCGCCAACCTCGACATCCTTGTCGGCAAAACCTTCCAGGTGCAGCGTCGCGGTCTTGGCGAGGTCATCGGTAAAGCGCAGACCGTACGGCGTCTTGCCGACGACCTTACCCTCGACCACCACGTCGGCGCCGGCCGGGTCGCTAGAGATCTCGACGTAGACCGGGTGGTCCGGCGAGGCTTTGACCTCGGCGGGCGCGGCTTTGGCGGGTTCTTGCGCCTTGGCAGGCTCGGCCACGGGCGGTTGCGCGTCGACAGTCTTGGCGGACTCCACCGGGGGCGCCTGCTGCGCAAGTGCCGGCGCTGCCGGTTCGGGCGCAGGCTTGCCAGACATCAGCACGGCCACCACGACGCCCACCACCACCAGGCCAGCCAGCGCCAGGACAATGGGCGCCCTGCTCTTGGCCGGCGCCTGCGGTGGCGCCTGCAAGGGGTCGACGGACCGCTGCTCTGCGGAGTCAACGGCCGGTTCCGGCTCAAACGAGACCTTGGGTTCGGGGGCGAGCGCGACCCGCCGCGGCGGAATGACCGCGACCGGCTGCGACACGCTGGCCGCCGCCACCTGCCCCGACAGCGCAGTCGGCGCCACGATCGGCGCGCGCGGCACGGTCGCCTCGGGCGCGCGCCCCAGCGGTGGCGGCGGGATGGGTTTTTCCCCAGCGCGCGGCGTCGCGGCTACCTGATAGGCCAGAGTGCGCGCCGGCACCGCGATGGCGTCGTAACCGTCCGTCGCCGCCTCGGTTTCTTGGGAGGTCACGCCGTGCGCGGCTGCTGCGACGGCAAGCGCGCGCGCGCTCTCGCTGCGGTCGGCGCCTCGGCAGGCCTCCAAGGCCTGGCGCATCTCCATCGCTGTGCCAAAGCGCTCTTCGGCCAGCTTGGCCATGGCGCGCTCGACCACCCGCACGAAGGCTTCGCTAACCGGCGTACGCGCAGTCTGGCGTAGATCGGGTGGTGGCTCGGCGACGTGGCTCAACAGCACCGACAGCGGGTTCTCGCCGTCGAATGGCGGCCGGCCGGCTGCCAACTGGTACAACACGCAACCCAGCGAATACAGGTCGCTTCGCCGATCGATGCCCTTGTTTTGCGCTTGTTCGGGGCTCATGTAGGTCGGCGTGCCAAAGGCCTTGCCGGTGCCGGTCATGTTGCTGCCGAGCTTCTTGGCGATGCCAAAGTCGAGCACTTTGACGACCGGCTCGTCGCCCTCGACCTCGTGCATGAAGATGTTGTGCGGCTTGAGATCGCGGTGGACCAGGCTGGCCAAGTGCGCTTCAGCCAAGCTGCGCAGTACCTGCGAACCGATGGTGATGATCTCTTCTTCGCTGAACACCTGGCCGCGGCTGACGCGGTCGCGCAACTCTTCGTTGAGCGGTTGGCCGCTCAGCAACTCCATCGCGATGTACAGCGCCCCGCTCTCGGCCTGGCCAAAGTCGAACACCCGAATGGTGTTGGGATGTTTGAGGCTAGCCGTGACCTGCGCCTCGGCAAAGAAGCGCTGGATCATGTCCGAGTCGTCGGAGTCCAGGGACACGGCCAGGAGTTTAATGGCAATGTCCTGGTCGGTGGCCATGTTCTTGGCCTTGTACACCGCGCCAAAACCACCCTGACCGATCATGTGCCCAATGCGGTAGCGGCCGTTGACCTCGGTGCCTGCGACCAGCTTGGCGTCGGGATTCTGCGCCAGCACCAGCGTCGCGGTGCCGTCATCGGGACAGCGCGCTTCCTGGGTCTTCTTGCCGCATTTGGGGCACAGGCGCATCAAGCGGGGTCCGTGGCGTCGGCCGGCGAGCCGTCCAGGCGCGGTGTCGTTTCGACGTCCGGGCCGGGGCCGCGATTTGGCATGGTAACCGAGGCAGGGGCGTTTTGGCGACTGGGGTCCAACAGCGCAGCGACCTCTGCCAGCGCCGGCGGCAGGTCGCCAAAGACCACCCGGCCGTCGTCCAAGATATGAATCGCGATGTCGGTGCGCGGCATGATAGGGCCGAATCTATAGGCCGCGGGTCGAGCCGGCCTTGTACTCCTTGGCCTCTTCCACCGGCAGCACGCCGTCAAAGTAGGCCTGGTCGTAGCCGTAGACGTCGTAGCCAAAGACCACGTTGCCCTCTTCGTCCACCGACGCGATCACATAGTCGATGTGCACGGGAATCGCGGTCTTCAACTTGACTTCCTTTTCTTCGCGCTCTTTGATGATATCGCGAATTTCCTTGGCGCTCATGCTGCGATCGCGGCCGAGCACCAACTCGGCGAGGTCCACCGGCTTGTCCACCCGCACGCAGCCATGGCTGAACGGCCGCCGCGCCTTGGAAAACAGCGCCCGAAACGGCGTGTCGTGCAGGTAGATGTTGAACTTGTTGGGGCCCTGGAACTTGACGTCGCCGAGCAGGTTGGACTTGCCGGCTTTCTGGTACCACACCTCGGTGCCGTCGCCCTGCATCTCGCGCACATAACCCTCTTTTTCCAGAAAGCCCGGATCCTTGGCCAGCTTGGGCTGCAGTTCGAGCTCGACCACCCGCGACGTCGGAAACCACTTGGGCGCCAAGATGACGCGGGTCATCTTGTGCGAGAACATCTTGGTGCGGTTGATCTTGCCCTTGAGCGCCGTCAGCTGGTCGGTGTCGATGTCGTTGTTGCCGACAATCACCCGGTGGCGGTCGATCGGCGCGCCCTTGTCGTAGACCCACAGCGTCTGCTGGGCGATGTTGACCCAGATATGAAAGTCGTCGCCGGGATCGCGGCCTTCAGATTCGCGAAGCCGCTGCAGCGACAGCTGGATCTGCCGCAGGCGCTTTTCGGCCGGCACGTCCATTTCGTTGCAGACCGTCTTGGTGACGATGCCGTCGGGGTCCAACTGATGGCGGGACTGAAAGGCCTTGACCGCCGCTTCCAGTGGATCATCGAAGCGATCGCCGTCGGGTCCGGGGTCGTAGCCTTCGGCGCGCAGCCGCGCCCGAATCGCCGGGACCAGCGGGTTGGTCTCGCCTTTCTTGAGTTGCTTGGCGGCGAGCTTGGGCAACGGCTGCCAGCCGCCCGCCGCGACCAGACCCTGGTAGGTGTCGTAGGCGCCCAGCAATAGAGCGTACTGGCTGTGCGTGGGCTGCCGGCTGCGCAGTTCGTCGCCCAAGCGTCCGGCGCTGCCTTGGACGAATTTCACCAGTTCATCTGCGTATTTGTCGGCCATGCGTTTGATCTCGGCCGGGGCGGTGTACTTCTGCGGGTGCGCCGGCAGACCGTAAGTGGTGTCGATGGCATAGCGCAGCGTTGCGCGCAGCAGTTCGACTTCGGCGTGCACGATCGCCAGGCGACTCGCCATGGCGGTCCGGGTCAGCTCGGGGATGGCGCGGTCCAGCGCCTGCAGACCGGCTTTGCCCAGTTGATCGCCGCCCTTGCGCGCCAGCTCGACGGCGCTGCCTTCGCCGCCGCGCAGCCACAGGCCAGCGGCAGCGGCCACCAGCGCGGCTCGCGGTTGCCGTTCCAGCGACAGCCACACGGTGCGCTCGGCCTGCAGCGCCGTCGTCACGGCGAGCGTCGCCTCGTCGATGGCCTTGAAGCGGTAGCCAGCCTTGTCCATGCCGTGGCGGTCCAGTTGCTGCAACGCGGCCAGCAGCTGCTGGCCGTCGGCGGTCACGGCGCCAGCGCGATCGAGCATGCGCAGCGTGCCCGATCCGAGCAGCGCCTTGCACGCCTTGGCGTCGGAGCCGGCGGCCTTGAGCTCCTTTTGCAGGGCCGCGGCTTCGGCGGCCTGCGCGGCCTTGGCGGCTTCGGCCAGCCGCGCGGTCAGCTCCGCCCAGGTGGGCACTCGCAGCGGCGCAGCGGTTGGCGCGGCGCTGGCAGTCGGCGCTTCGCCGGCTTGGGCAGGCTCCTGCGGGCGCTGGGGGTCGGGGGTGCCGTCGCAGCCCAGCATGAGCAGCAGGCCGCACAGCAGGGTTGGGACGCGAATTGCCATGCGCGGCGCGCAGTGCGTTCGGTAGGTCATGGCGGGTTTTCCAGTCGCCGGGCCGGGGTTGGGGCGGCGGCGGGACGATAATCGACGCGCGGCGTTCGTCAAAAGTTCAACGCGAGCAGGCGATCGGGCGGACTTTTCACAAGGCGGTGGCCAGCGCTCGCCGCAGCGCGGCGGCGTCGTTGTCATCGGCAAAATCGGGCACGTACCACACCTGGGCATGAGCCGGCAGGCCGGCTGGCACCGCGGGACGACCGGCATTGGCCGCGACGGCAAAGCTGCGCGCCGACCCGGACCACCGGCGGCACAGGGGCTCCACCGACCACGCAGCCGCCATTTGCGCCGTGCGCTCCGACAATTCCACGTCGCTGCCGATCTGGGGACCGAGCGCGTGCACGGTCAGGCCATCGGGCGCGGTGTGTGCGGCGATCGGCGCCGCCAGCGCCGACTGCCAGGCTGCCGGCAGCCGCTCGCCCAAGCCGTGTAGTGCCGACAGCGCGTCGTTGACCGGAAACAACAGCCGCAGATCGCCGCTGGTCGGCGCCACCTGCACTGCCGCGGTCGACTGCGGCAGAGCCGAGGCCCGCAGCACCGCTGAGAACGCGCCCGGGTCACTGGCCGCCACCTTGAGGTCGTGCAGCGTCCACGCCGCGCCCGGTCCCAGACCAGCAATGACCTCGCGAATCGCCGGCAGCGCACCGCCAAAAGAAGCGCGGCCGTTCAATGTCACCGTGTGATCACAGGTCGGAAAGCGCCAGATGTTGCGCGGCCTTTGCAGGTCCACCCGCACCAGATCCAGGTCGGCCGCCGAACCCGACGACAGCGGCTGCAACAGCGCCAGGTTGGTGGCGGCGAGATCGACGCAGAGCGCCGACAGGAATTCGGCGGCGCCCATCGCCGGCGAGCGCACCAGCACCAACTCCCACGGCTGCTGCCGACCCGAGCCGACCAGCGCGTGCAGCGCCGTCGCCCACGCCAGCGACGCCGCCGGACCGCCCAGGTGCGCGCGATCGGCCGGCCAATGCGCGCTGGAATCGGCGCCATCGGGCCCCGGCAGCTCCAGGTCCAGGGCCAGGATGACTTGGCGCGGACCGTCCGCTGGCGCCGGCGGCCCCGCGGTCCGCAGGCACAGGGCATCGCCCCACGGCAGCGCGATCGCCTGCTCGCGCACGCCACAGCCGACCGCGAACAGCAGGTCGAGCAACGCAAAGCGCAGCCCGAGCGGATCGGCGTGGCGCTGGCGCAGCTTGGCCAGCGATCGCGACAGGTCGAACGGCATCGGCAAGGTCCGCGGCGCGCGGCGGCGCGAATAGGCCGTTTAGGCTTGCAGGGATCGCTGAATTTGGCAACGGTGGCGGTGGTGGCCTTTGTGCACCCGCCGCGTTGACCGAATCGCCACCGGCTGCTACATTTCCGCGTCCTTGCGCTGGGTTGCGCGATCTGCCCGGCCAGTTTGTCAAGCGATTTCGCACTGTTGCGCTTGTGGCCCGTGATCACCGCGGCCGCCGTGGCCTTTGCCGTCGCGCCTGGAATTCGATGCTGTCACCCTTTGCGTCTGTCTTGAACCTGGCCCTGCACGCGCAGGCGGCCGTCCTGCCGATCCTGGCGCAAGCCGATCCGCTGGCCGGCGGCGGCGCTCCTGCTGCAGCCGGTGAACCCGCCGCGGCGGTGGCGCCAGCGGGCGCCGGAGCCAACGGCGGCGCCTGGATCTCGTGGGCGATGATGCTGGGTGTGTTCGCGATCTTCTACTTCATGATCCTGCGACCCCAGCAGAAGAAAGCCAACCAGCACAAGACGTTCCTGGATGCGCTGCAGCCGGACGCCACCGTGGTCACCTCGGGCGGCATCTACGGCAAGGTGGTGTCGATCCAGGATCAGATCGTGACCGTCGAGATCGCCGACCGCGTGCGCATCCGCGTGCACAAGAGTCACGTCGCCGGATCGGCTGCCAACGCCGCCGATGCGCTAGCCGCCCAACAGAAATAACCCGATCGTCTGCCGCGGCCCGATCGGCCGCCGCCCCGCAGCTGGGAGACCCATGGAATCGAAACGCAATTGGAAAGCCTGGTGGGTATTCGGCCTGTTGGCCTTGGCCATCTTGCAGCTGCTGCCGACCTTTTTGGGCGACAAGCTGCCGACCTTTTACACCGACATCTTTGAGAAGCGCCTGAGCTACGGCTTGGACCTCAAGGGTGGCCTGGAGCTGCGCTACGCCGTGGACTACAAGAAAGCCATCGGCGACAACACCAATCGCTTGCGCGACTCAGTGGCCGATCGCCTGGGCGACGCCTACGCCAAGAAGCAGGGCAAGGACTGGAACACGCTGGGCGAAGGCGAGCGCAAGACCATCGGCGAGCGTTGGACCGCCACCCGCACGGCGTTCAATACCCTTAAGATCGAGTTCAAGACGCCCGCCGACAAAGAGCTGCTGACCAGCGACCTGGTCAACACCGTCGACTCGCGCTTCGGGCTGCACGGCCAGGGCGACAACGCCAAGATCCTGGTCATGCCCGACAAGGCCGTCCAGGAGCTCAAGAAAGAAATCGTCGAGCAGACGCTGACCGTCATCCGCAAGCGCGTCGATGCCTTTGGCCTCGTCGAACCGGATGTGCGCCAGTCCGGCGAAGCCGACATCGACCTGCAGCTGCCCGGTCTGGCCGACCGCCAGATGCGCATGGTGCGCGAGCGCATTGGTCAGGCCGCCCAGCTGACGTTTCGACCGGTCAAGACCGACGCCAAGGTGTTCGACGACAAGGCCGAGGCGGTCAACAGCTTCAAGGCGGTCGCCGACAACAAGGCACCGACGCTACAGCACGTGCCCGCGGGCAACGGCGCCTACGTCCGCGCCGACCAAAAGTCCGAACTCATTCGCTTCGTCAAGACGGTGACGGTGCCCGACGACGTGCTCATCGGCTACGAGCAGGTCCAAGAGCGCGACCCGATGACCACCAAAGTCAAGACGAGCTACTGGCGCACCTACAACCTGGAAAGCAAGACCGAGCTGACCGGCGACGACCTGACCCACGCAAACGTCGGCTACGAGAGCCAGGGCCGCTCGGATCCGGTGGTGTTCTTGGAGTTCAACGCCCGCGGCGCCAAGATCTTTGGCGACATGACCGAAAAGCACGTCAAGAACCAGGTGGCGATCCTGCTGGACGACGATGTCAGTTCTGCACCCACCATCAACGAGAAGATCCCCAACGGCCGCGCGCGCATTACGCTTGGCCGCGGCAGCTCGCCGCAGCTGATGATGGAAGAGGCCAAGAGCCTGGTCACGGTGCTGAACAACGGCGCCTACAAGGCCCCAGTCATCAAGGTCCACGACATCGAAGTCGGCCCGTCGCTCGGTGCGGACGCAGTCCAGGGCGGCCTGGTGTCGATGGCCGTCGGCGTGCTGCTGGTGGTCGCGTTCATGATCGTCTACTACCGCCAGGGCGGCTGGATCGCGGACGCGGCGCTGGTGCTGAACCTCATACTGCAGCTGGCGTGCTTGGTGTGGTTCAACGCCGCGCTGACGCTGCCGGGCATGGCGGGACTGACGCTGACGACCGCGATGGCCGTCGATGCCAACATCTTGATTTTCGAACGCATCCGCGAAGAGCTGCGGGCGGGCCGCAGCGTGCGCAACGCGCTGGATCTCGGCTACGGCCGGGCGTTCTGGACCATCTTTGACTCGCACATCACCGCCGGCATGGCCGGCGCGGTGCTGATGGTCTATTCGTCAGGCCCAATTTACGGTTTCGCGGTGACGCTGCTGGTTGGCATCGGCACTTCGATGTTCACCTCCATCGTGGCCACCCGGCTGGTCTACGACTGGATGAGCGAGCGCGGCAAGCTCGAAGAACTGTCCGTCTAGTCACGCCCCGGCCTGGACCCTGTCCCGCACCGCGCAACCGCTCGCAAGGTCACCATGAGCACCGAACACAAGCACTTTACGCTGTTCAACCCCGACGCCAACTACGACTTCGTGGGTCGGCGCCAGCTGTACTACGCGCTGACCGGCATCGGTATCCTGGCGTCGATCATCGCGCTGGCGACCCTTGGCTTCAACAAGGGCATCGACTTCAAGGGCGGCAGCAAGCTCATCGTCGCGTTTGACGGCGCGGCCACTGTCGATCGCCATGCGGTGCACGACGCCGTCGCGGGGACCATCCAGCAGGCCACCGGCAAGAAAGACGTCGGCCAGGTCGAAGTGCAGGACTTCTCGACCGGCGCTGGCACTGGCGGCGGCAAGAAGCACTTTAGCGTGGTCACCGAGCTCACCTCGATGGTCACCGCTGAGAAGCGCACCGTGCTCACCGCTAAGCTCAAGGAGAAATTCCCCAAGGCCGACGTGCAGTGGGCGGCCGAAGGCGAGGACCGCGTGTTCCTGACGCTGGCCGATCCCGTCAAGGTGGCGCCGACCTACGAGACGCTGCGGGCGGTGTTCAACGAGGCCGGCTTCCCCAAGGTCGGCACCGGCTCGGACGCGGAAAGCCAGCTCGACGTCAACCTGTTCCGGACCTTGCAGATGCTGCAGACCGAGACCAAGCAGGAAGCCGAGGTCAAAGCCGAAGAGGCCAAGCTGCGCGAGCAGAAGGCCAAGGAACTGACTGACCGCGCCGACAGCCGCTTTACCGTGGTCGTCGAGGAGTTCAAAGGCAAGATCGAGACCGGCCTGCAGGCCAAGTTTGGCAAGGGCTTTATCGGCGTCGAATCGAGCACTGCCATCTCGCCGTCGGTCGCCGATGATCTGATGAGCCAGGGTCTGGTGGCGATTCTGTACGCGATTGTCGGCATCATCCTGTACATCGTGATGCGCTTTGACGTCCGCTACGCCCCGGGGGCGCTGATTGCGCTGATTCACGACGTGGTGCTGGTCATCGGCGCTTTCTCGGTGGCGCAGGTCAAGTTCTCGATGCCGGTCATCGCCGCGGTGCTCACGGTCGCTGGCTATTCGATCACCGACACCATCGTGGTGTTCGACCGGATCCGCGAGATGCAGGAGCGCCACGAGGGCGCCCCCATCGACGTCATCATCAACTCGGCGATCAACACCACCATGAGTCGGACGGTGCTGACGTCGTTGACGACCTTTATGACCTCGGTGTCGATTTTCTTGTTCGGCGGCGGGCTCATCCGCGACTTCGCGTTCGCGATGTGCATTGGCGTGGTGGTCGGTACCTTCAGTTCGATTTTCGTGGCGAGCCCCGTGTTCATGTGGCTGCACGAGCGTTTTGAGGCCCGCAAGGCCGCGATGGCCAAGGCCGGCGACAACCGCGCCCCGATCCAGATCGCCCCAGCGCAGGGCTAGTCAGCGCCCCGTCCGGCACAACCGCCAGCGGCTGTCGTATGCGCCGCCGCGATCGCCGATAACCGTCGACAGCCGATCGCCAAGGTGGTCCAATCGGTGCCATGCACGCCACCTGGACGCTACGCGAACCTGACTCTGCCCACTACGACAGCCTGCGCGCGGCCGGTCACGACACGCTGATTGCCCGTTTGCTGGCGCTGCGCGGCCTGCACGACCCCGCGAGCGCGCAGGCTTTTTTGACCCCGCAGCTGCGCGACCTGCCCGACCCGTACCAGTTGGCCGACTGCCAGGCCGCGGCCGAGCTGCTAGTGCGCGCAGTTCGCTCCGACTGGTCGATCTGCGTCTACGGGGACTACGACGTCGATGGTATCTCGGCGGCGGCGCTGTTGCACGATGTGCTGACCATGGCCGGCGGCCGGCCGCGGGTGTTCCTGCCCGACCGCATGCGCGACGGCTATGGCCTGCGGCTAGAGCGGCTGCACGAGCTCGCCGACCAGGGCGTAAAGCTGTTCATCTCGGCAGACTGTGGCAGCACGGCGGTCGCCGAAGTGGCGGCGATGCGAGCGCGCGGCATTGACTTTGTGATCTGTGACCACCACGCGCTGGGGCCGTCGCTGCCGCCAGCGACCTGCCACCTCAACCCGCGCCGACCCGATTGTGGCTACCCGGACAAGAACCTGTGCGCGGTGGGTGTGGCATTCGTGCTGGCGCAGGCGTTCCGGCGCGCAGCTGTGCACGCGGACCTGTGTCCAGCCGAGGCCTTTGACCTGCGATCGGTCATCGAACTGGCGGCGCTCGGCACCATCGCCGACGTGGTGGAGTTGAAGCACGTCAACCGCACGCTGGCCTGGCATGGGCTGCGCGCGCTCGGGGTGTCGGCGCGACCGGGACTGCGGGCGCTGGTGCGGCATCTGCCCGTCGGCGGCGTCGACGCCCAGAGGGTCGGTTTCGTGGTGGGTCCCAAGATCAATGCCGCCGGGCGGGTGGCGGAGCCGCGCACCGCGTTCGACGTGCTGACCGTGCGCGACGCCGACACCGCCGAGATGCTGGCCGTGCAACTCGACGTCGAGAACAACCGCCGCAAGGCGCTGACCGACACCATGGTGGCAGAGGCGATGGAACTGGCGCGCGCGACCCCGGTGGCTGGCGCAGTGGTGGTTGGCCAGCACGGCTGGCATCCGGGCGTGGTCGGCATCGTGGCGGCGCGGTTGGTCGAGACCTTTCACATGCCGGCCTTTGCGATCGCAGTCGATGACAGCGGGACCGCGCGCGGTTCGGGGCGATCGGTGCCCGGCTACGATCTGGTTGGCGCTCTGCGCGAGTCGGGTTCGGATCTGCTGGACCGGTTTGGTGGCCACGCTTTTGCGGCCGGCATCACCTTGCCGAGCGACGCGATCGACGCGCTGCGCCAACGCCTGAGCGAACATGCGGCCCAAAGGCTCGGTGCCACGCCGGCCACGCGCAACTTTGAGGTCGACGCCGAACTCTCGCCCGCCGACTGCGACCTGGCGCTGCTTGACCGCCTGGAGCGCCTGGAGCCGTTTGGCCGCGGCAACGAGGCACCGCGGTTCCTGCTGCGCAATGTCGAGGTGCGCGACCTGCAGGAGATCGGCAAGACCGGCGGCTGGGGGTCGGCGCGGCTGCATGTGCGCGGCGCCGGCAGCGCCCATTTTGCCCGCCCTGCGGTCAAGGCATTTGGTGCATGGCGCCTTTGGCAGGGCCGCAGCAACGGCGAACCGGTGGACGTTGTCTGCAAACTGCAGCGCAACAGCTACAAGGGCAGCGTCTCGGTACAGGCGGTGGTCGATCTGGTGGCACCGGCGGCGTCGTGACGACTGTGCGGGCCTGCGCGGTGACAGTGGCCACGTGGATGGCCACTTCTTGGTCGCTGCCGGTGCTGGCTGCGGGCCTGCGCTACCCGGTTACCCAAGTCGCGCCCAAGTTTCGCGCATTGGCGGCTGAGCGACCGGCCTGTGTCGCTGTGGCGCGCTTGCCGGCGTTGCCACCAGAACCGGACGAGCGGGCGACGGCCGCCGAGATCACGGTACTGCTGGCGCTACAGGCGACCCGGACGGCAGCCGATGTGGCGGCCATTCGCGCCGAAGTGGGTGATATCGTGCCGCTGTTGCTGACCCGCGCCGGGGTGCGCCCTCGCGAGGCGCCTGCAACGGTGGCGTTGCTGCGGCGGGCGCTGTTGGATCTCGACGCCACGCTGTTCCGCCACAAGTTGGCCATCTTGAGGCCGCGCCCCCATCAGCAGGACGCGCGCGTGCGGCCAGCGATTGCGGTGCCGCGCCATCCCGCTTACCCGAGCGGCCACGGCGGCGAAGCCCGCTTGATCGCACGCCTGCTGGCCGCGCTGCTGCCGGCACGCGGTGCCGATCTGCTCGCCTACGCGGCCCAGGTGGGCTGGCGTCGCGAGCAGGCGGGCGTGCACTTTGCAAGCGACACCGCGGCGGGGCGGGTGCTCGGCGATGCCGTCGCTGACTTGTACCTGTCTGGCGACGCGTGTGCGCGACACTGGGCGGATCCTGCGCGAGGCGAGTGGCCCCAAACGCCGACGAAGCCCTGACTGGTAGGCGGCCGTCGCGAATGGACAGGCCCGTGACAACGCCAGTGGGGCGTTTGCTGGACAGATGGTCGGCGCGGGTTACTTTGGCGCGCCCCGGCTCTCCCCCACAACTGCCGGCAACCAAGGAAAATATGAAGTCATTGCTCATGGCCCTGACCCTGCTGCTGTGCTGCGCCCTGATGGGTTGTGGCAGTGCCCAGACCAAGGCGTCGACCGAACCCGCGGCGGCCCCTGCTGCGTCCGCCGCACCCGCGGCAGTTCCCGCCACTGCGCCGGCCCCGGCCGCTGGCGAAGTCAGGTGCCCGGTGTCGGGCGAAGGCTTCGTCCCGTCCGCCACCTCGCCGACGTCGGAGTACAACGGCAAGACCTACACGTTCTGCTGCCCGGGCTGCAAGAAGAAGTTCGATGCCGATCCGGCAAAGTTCGCGGCCAACCCGGCATCAGCCAAGGCCTCCGACGCCAAGCCGTGCGGCGACTGCGCTACGGGCAAGCCGTGTGCAGATTGCACCGACAAGGACGGCGCCAAGAAGGCAGAAACGAAGTAGCTGAGTTCCTGCCTACTTGCCGGCGGGCGTCGCCTGCTTGGGCGAGCACGCTTCAGGGTCCTTCTGCTGGTCGGAGCACACGCTGCTGCGCACCATCAGGTTGCCGGCGTTGTCGACGTCTTTCTTGACGGCGCTGAACTTGTTGTCGCCCTTCAGGCCCACGGCATCCGGCAGTTTGGCAAGGCCAGTCTTGTTGATCACGATGCCGAACTGACCGCCCTCGAATTCGCTGCCGGTCACGTCGATCTCGATGCCGGTCAGCGCGCCGCCGACCTTGGGCGCGTGGGCGATAACGCCGGCGCGGGCGTTGTTGGCGATGCGCGCGCCCTTGACTTGCAAGCTTGAACCGTTGAAGGCGCCGAGGCCGTCGCCGACATCCTCTGGCATGCCGCCGGCCGGTTCGGCGAACTTGCGGGCCTGCGTGGCCTCGATGCGCGCGCCGTTGACCTCGATGCGGCCGCCTTTGTTGGCGCCCGCGCCGAGCAACCCGTTCTTGCGCAGCCGCGCCTTGGGGCCCAGCTGCAGCACCGCCCCGGCACCCTGGACCCAGGCGCCGCCGGTCTCGTTGCCACTGAGTTCGCCCTCGACGCTGACCTGGGCTTGGGTGGCGGCAACCAGGCCGGCCCGGCCGTTGCCGGTGACCGCGCTTTGAGCGTCGACCACCAGGGCTCCGGCTTTAGTCTTGGCGCTGCTGGCGACCACCACGCCGTCGGCAAAGTCGCCGGTCGCGGTCTTTTGGGTGTCGCGAATCGCGGAGCGCACGATCGAGGCGCCGCCGCCAAACAACGCCAGACCGAAGTTCTTGTTTTTGGAGATGTCGGTGGCGGCAATCTGTACCGGCAGCTTGGGTGCGTCGTTGCTGCCCGGCGCGAACGCCGGATCGACGATGGCGACACCGCCGCCCTCGTTGCCAGAGATGACGCTGGCGGGCGCAAAGGCCGGATCGACAATTGCAGTGCCGCCGTCCGAGGCGCCGGGCTTGAACGCGGGATCGACGATGGACACCATCGCGACACCCACGGCCAGTACACCCGTGCCCACATTGCCCTGGATCTTGGCGGCCTCGAGCACCAATTCGGCGCCACCTTCGGCCTGGACGCCGTGGCCGCCGGCGCCATTCTTGTCGGGCTTGGTGCCGCTGACCGTGACGTCGCTCAGCACCAGCGCGACGCCTGTGGACGCAATGCCGTAGCCCGCCGCGCCGTTGACTGCAACGCCGCGAATCGTGGTTTTGCCATTGCCGGCGATGGTGATGCCGGTCCCACCGCCGGCGGACAATGTCGCCTTGCCCGCGCCGGGACCCAGCAGATTGACGCCGCCCGGCAGCGTGAACCCGCCGCTGTATCCGCCACCCGCGAGCACGATGGTGTCGCCGGCCTTGGCGACCTTGGCGGCCTCCGCGGGCGTGGCGTAGGGCGCCGCCTGGCTGCCGTCGCCGCCTGACGACCCGCAAGCCGACGATACGTACTTGGCCGAACCGTTGAAGGTCGGCCAGACCTCAGTGCACGAGTCGCCGCACCCGGCCATCAGCCAAACAGTCGAAATCGGGACGAAAACGGTGAAAAAGCGGGCGATCTTCATGGCCGCTAGCCTAGCAAGCGGGCAGCACGCCACGCAAGCGTGGGGCAGTGGGCACAGCCGCGGGCTACTTGGGGCCGCAGAAAAACGCCCCGCTGGCCGAAAACGAGCGGGAGATGATGTGCCGATCGCCGCCGGAATTGAACAGACCAAAACCGATCGAGCCACCCCCCACACGCGGGAACACGCTGTGCAAGACCACTCCACCGGCTTGGGCCAGCGCGCCGGTCCACACCAGCTGGCCAGCGGCGCCGATGCCCATCGCCAGGGTGCTCGGCGTGCCGGTCACGCTGGCGGCCTGCGCCACTACCACCAGGCCATTGCCCGCCGCGTGCGCACCCAAGGCCAGCTGGTTGCCGTCAAGGGACAGAATCTTGTCGCCGAGCAGGGTGCCATCGCCGCTGAACCGCAGGGTGCGCACGTCGGACTGCCCGCTGACAGTTTGCCGTGCCACCAATAGCAAGTCGCCGCTCGGCAGGGGCACGATTTTGGCTACGTCGACGTAGCTCGGTGACGCGACCGCCGTTGACCACTGCACGATGCCCGCCGCCGACAATCGCGTCACCAGCACAGAATTCTTGACGTCCTCGTCGCCGGCAACCACCCAGCCATCGGCCACGGCGGCGACATCGGTGAACTCGCCGGCGTTGGCGGGATGCGCAAAGTTCCACAACTGTTTTCCAGCGCTATCGCGGGCATGGGCCGCGGGTCGGCGCGAGGTGGGACCGGCCGCCTCGTAGCCCGCCGCCACCAAGTTGCCCTTGCCGTCGGTGGCGACGCCGAACCACGCTTGCGGTCCGACTTCGTCGGGATTCTCGAGCGACACCAGCTTGCCAACCGCGTCGACGCGCGCCCACACCTTGTTGCGCACGCCAGCGGCTTTGGCCTGGCTCCAGCCAACCGCCCACGCCCCGCCATCGCTGGTCGCCGCAACCCCCTGCAGCAGTTCTTCGCCGCTGGACAACAAGTCGTGGAACTGCCAGATCGCCTTGGCGCCGTCGGTATCGACGCGGGCCACCAGGCTGCCGTCGTAATCGGAGACCTGCGCACCGGTGGTGTGGTAGCCGACCAGCCACCAGCCACCTTGGGTCGCCGGCGCGCCGGCTACCGCGAATTCTTTGACCTTGGGATCGCCAAACGCCTGCAGCGTCCACGGACAGACGCCGCAATTGCCAGACGCGCATAGGGCGTCGCCCGAACAGGCGGCGGTGGAGCTGGATGGCGTCACCAGGCAGCCGGCGGTCGCGGTACAGGTGTCGGTGGTGCATAGATTGCCATCGTTGCAATCGTGGGTGGCGGCGCCAATGCAGGCGCCATCCAGGCACCGCTCCAGGTCCAGGCAGGCGTCGCCGTCGTCGCAATTGCCGGTTTGGCGCACCGGACGCGGTCCGGCGGACGGGTCGCACTGCTGCCGCAGGCACGGCGGGTCGTAGCTCGCGACGGTCGGATCGAGCTGGCTCTCGCCGGTGACCAGCTCCAGGCGCGCGACCAGGCCGTGGCGGTGGCCAGCGGCGGTCTGTCGTACGCCGGTCAACACCAGCTGCTGGCCGGCGAGGCGCACGCCACCCTTGAGACGCGCGTCGCCCACTGCAGAAAACGAACCGACGTGCTGCCAGACCAGGGCGTTCTTGGCCGACAGGCGCAGGGTCCACGACGGCGCCACGACGTCGGGTCCGCTGTAGTTGACCATGCCGTAGCCGACCAGCCCGCCATCTGGCAGCGGGACCACGCCATACAGGATCCCGGCATTGGGCAGGATCGCGCCGGCCACGGACTTGTCGATGGCCGTCGCAGCGATGCGCTCGCCTTGGGCGTCAAATCGCGTGACCAGGATGCTCGAAAGCGTCGCCGCTGTCGCCCGGCCGATGGCGACGGCGCCGCCGTCCTTCGTTCGCGCAATGCCGTCCAGTTCGTCGAAAGCGACGTTGTTGCCATTCTTGCCGGTCGTGTAGTCGTAGTAGTACTGCAGAGGCATGCCATCTTTGCCCTTGGCGATGCTGCCGTCTTGTTCGAGCACAGTCACCATCTCGTCTTGCAGCGCAGCGCTGCCGGGCGCCGACAAGCTGCGAAAGCCAACCGCGACCACGCGGGCTGTGGCTCCCCAGCCGACGAGCGCGACACCGCCAAACTGATCGTACTTGGCGTCGCCCTGCCGCAATTCCCATTGCACAGCCAGGTTGTTGTCGACGCCAATAATCCAGCCGTCGGCCAGGCCCTTGGACGCCGAGTACGAATAGCCGACCGCGACCCAGCCGCCATTGGGCAAGGGTTCCGCGCGCAGCAGCACGTCGTCTTCGGCGGCACCCACGGTCTTGTCGACCAGCACCTTGCCGGTCGCATCGAGCAGCAACAGCCAGCCATCTTGCTTGCCAGCGCCCGCCGAACTGCTGCTGCCGACGGCGAGCCAGGTGCCGCCCGGTCCGCGCGCAACGCCCAGCAAGCGATCGATGCCGGGCTTGTCGAGCACCTTGTCCCACAGCACCTTGCCCTCGGCGCTGACCGCGTGCAGCCAGCCGTCGGCAAAGCCGTTGCCGCCCAGCGTGTGCCCGACAGCCAGCACCGCGTTGCCATCGAGCGTCGCCGCGCCCGGCAGGTCGGCTTGGGTCGACGGCGCCGGCAGGTCGACGAAAAGATGGCAGTCGCAGCCGTCCTGGCCCGACGGCCCGTCAATTCGCAGCAGTAGCCCGTCGGGCATGTCCGGACTCTGAGCGTTGCTGGCTTTCTCGGGCCGCGTAGCACCGGCCAGCAGCATGTCGCCGCCGGGCAGCGTGCAGCCGCCGCGGCCGTCTTCGAGCCCGTACTGGTCGAATTCGCGCTGCCACACGGGCTTGCCCACGGCATCGACGGCGACTGCCCAAGCGTTGGACTTGTCGTAATTGTTGGCCACCATCGCCTTGTCGCCGGAAAAGTCGCGTGTGCGGGTGCCGACCGCAATCCAACCGCCTCCAGGTCGCGACCCGAGCGCGCGGACGACCTCGCCGCCGTCGTCGGGCAACAGCCACTGCGCCAGTTCACTGCCGTCACCGGCCAACTGCACCAGCCACCCGTCGCCCGGCGCCAAGCCGTTTTGGGCGTTGCGCACGCCACCCAACGTCCAAGTGCCGTCCGTATTGGCCATCAAGGCGAACAAAGCCTCGTGCTGGGTGGTGCCCATCGACTTGGACCACAGGGGATTGCCTTGCAAGTCCAGCCGCAGCACCCAGGCGTCTTGCTGCTGGCTCGGCGCTTTGGGATTGCCGCGCTGGCCGACCGCCCACACGCCCTGGCCGTCGGGCTGCGCGGCAACCGCCCACAGTTGTTCGGCCACCGCGGTCTGCGAGCCGGTCTGCTGGCCGATGAGCTTGCTCCACAGCACCAGCCCCGCCGCGTCGACGCGGGCCAGCAGCGCGTCGGTGGCGCCCGCCTTGGGGTTGTCGAGGCGCCCGACCGCCAACGCACCGCCGTCGGGCAGTGCCGCCACACCGTCGAAGCGACCCAGGTCAGTGGCGCCGCTGCCCGCGGGTGGTGGCAGCAGCAGCTGGGTCTGGACGTCGCCCTTGCCGTCCACGCGGAGCAACCACGGTCGCTGCGTCGGCGCAGGGCCTTGCCCCACGCCTGCGAGCCACGCGCCGCCCTGCTGGCGCGGCGCCACCGCCAGCAAGCGATCGACGCCCGTCGCTGGCGTGTGGTCCAGGGCCAGGTAGGTCCGCTCGAACTGCCAGGCGCCCTGCTCGTCGTGCCACACCGCCCAGCCGCGGGTGGCTTGAGTGCCGTCGGTCGACGCCGCACCCACGGCAAGCAGCTGGCCAGTTGACAGCACCGCAACCTCGTCGAGTTCTTCGCGCTGGGCCTTGCTGATGTACTTGCAGTTGGCCGGTACCGTGCTCGGCGGGACAGCCAGCAGCGAAACCTCGGCGCAGCCGCCGCGCGCGATGCGCCGCCATGCCGTGCACCCGCCGCACTGGCCCTGATGGCAAAGCCGATCCAGGCTACATGGCGCCGCGTTGGCGGTGTGCAGGCAGGTCTTGCCGTCGCCGGCGCAGGCGTCGTCGGTACAGGGGTTGCTGTCGTCGCAGCCGGTGGCGGTCATGCCCTGACACAGCGCCTGGGCACAGGCGTCGCCGCCCGTGCACGGATTGTGGTCGTCGCAGGCACTGCCGCCTTTGGCCGCGTGGCTGCAGCCGCCCGCCCCGCAGCTGTCGGCCGTGCAGGCGTTGTCGTCGTCGCAAGCTGCGGCGGCGTTCAGTTCGTGGATGCAACCGTCCACCACGTCGCAGCTGTCGAACGTGCAAGGATTCTGGTCGTCGCAGCTGACCTTCTTGCCGGCGCAGCCGCCGTCCAGGCACGCATCGCCACCGGTGCAGGCGTTGCCATCGTTGCACGGAGCGCCCGGCGGGATGGCCGCCTGCTTGCACACGCCGGTCTTGGGGTCACACTGGGCCTTGGTACAGGCGGTGTCGTTGTCGAGCTTGCACACCACCAGCGTCGCCGGCTTGACCTTGCACTGGAACGGCAACTGGGTCTTGTCACAGTACAGCGTGCCGTTGCACAGGTTGCCGTCTTCGTTGTTGGCGCAGTCGGCGTCGGCGTAGCAGCCGCACAAGTCGCTACCGGGGATGCACTGGCCGCCAAGGCAGGTGTCGCCAAAAGTACACAGCGAGCCATCTTCGCACGGCGACTGGTTGACCAGCGGCAAGTTGCCGCACTTGCCGACCTTGGGATCGCAGGCGTAGAGGTGACAGGCGGGCGGGTTGCCGCTGTCGCACTTGACCACGGTCGCCGGATTGACCGCGCACTGAAACGGCACCTTGGCCTTGTTGCAGTACAGCGAGCCATTGCAGGGGTTGCCGTCTTCAAACGGCGCGCACTGCGCGTCGGCGGTGCAGCTGCAGATGTTGGCGCCGACCACACACATGCCGGCGTCGCAGGCGTCGGCTTCGGTGCACGGGTTGCCATCGGCGTCGCAGGCCTGTCCCTGGTTGCGCTGGGTCATCTGACACTTGCCGGTCTGCGGGTTGCACAGGTTGGCGATGCAGAAGGTGTCGGCCACCGGGCTGCAGGCGACCACGGTGTTGGGGTTGACCTTGCACGACCCGGCAAGCTTGTCGCAGTACAGGCTGCCGTTGCAGGGGTTGCCGTCTTCCTGCCCTGCACAGTCGGCGTCGGTCTGGCACACGCACACGTTGGGTCCAGCCTTGCAGCCGCCGGCCTTGCAGGCGTCGCCGGTCGTACACGGCGTGCCGTCGGCGTCGCAGGCACTGCCGTCTGGCAGGGCGATCATGGCGCACTGGCCGTTGGCCTTCTGGCACAGGTTGTGGCTGCACGCGCTGTCGCCGCCGCTGGGACAGCTGACGACCGTGGCCGGGTTGACCGCGCACACATACGGCAGCTTGGCTTTGTCGCAGTATAGCGTGCCGTTGCACAGGTCGCCGTCGTCTTTGCCTTTGCAGTCGTCGGTGGCGGTGCAGGCGCACAGGTTGGTGACGGCTTTGCAGGCGCCTTTGTGGCAGGCGTCGTCAGGCGTGCACGGGTTGGCGTCGTCGCAAGGCGTGCCATCCTTGGCGAGTACAGCCGCACACTTGCCGGTCTTGGCGTTGCACAGGTTCTTGCTGCATGCGGTGTCGTCGGCGCTGGGGCAAGTGACGACGGTCGCCGGGTTGATCTGGCACAAGTGCGGCGCCAGGGTTTTGTTGCAAAACAGGGTGCCGTTGCACAGGTCGTTGTCTTCGACGGCTTTGCAGTCGGCGTCGGCCTGACAGCCGCAGGCGTTGCCGCCCGCAGCGCACGCGCCGGCCTTGCAGTTGTCGCCGACCGTGCACACCTGGCCGTCTTCGCACGGGCCGCCGTCGTTGACCGCAACGTACGCACACGCACCGGTCTTGGGGTTGCAGGTGTTTTTGCTGCAAGGCGTGTCGGTGGCGGCCGAGCAATTGACCACCGTGCCCGGATTGATCTGGCACGACCACGGCAGCGCCGACTTGTCGCAGTAGGGCGTGCCGTTGCACAGGTTGCCGTCGTCCGTGCAGTCGCCGTTTTGCTTGCACAGGCAGCTGTCGGGGCCGGCAACGCACGCGCCAGACAAGCACAGATCGCCGTCGGTGCAGATCTTGCCGTCTTCGCAGGGTCCGCCCTGGTTGGTGGGCGTCGCGTCGCAGGCGCCGGTCAGCGGGTTGCACACGTTGAGCAGGCACAGACTGTCGGTCGGCGGACACACCACGACCGAACCGGGCTTGGCCGAGCACACGGCTGGCATCTGCTTCTTGTCGCAGTACAGCTTGCCGTTGCACAGGTTGCCGTCGTCGAGCGCCGCGCAAGCGTCGTCGTCGGGACAGCCGCAGCCGGGCTTGCCGGACTTGCATGCGCCGTCCTGGCAGTTGTCGCCGACCGTGCAGATGTCGCCGTCGTCGCAGGCGACCGCATCCACCGACTGCACCACCGTACAGGTCTTGGTCGCGACCTGGCAGCGCGCCTCCAAGCACGGCACTTTGGGGTCAGGGCAATCGCTGTTCTTGGTGCACGGGGGGCCGGCGTCGATGGGTGCAGCGGCGTCGACCGCATCCGACGCACTGGCGGGACCATCGGGCGCAAGGTCCTGCGGCACTGTTTCCAGTTCCGTTTCCTGCAATGGCGCGGTGTCAGGCCCGCTGGACGCGTCGGTCGCGGCGGCATCAACTGGGCTCGTGTCTACCAGCACGTCGACGACCGCGACCGCATCGGTCACCGTCGCTGCGCCGTCGCCAGTGCTCGCGGCCGGCGCTGCCGATTCGCCACAGGCCAGCGCGCCGCAGGCCAATGCCACGGTCGCCGACCATGTTTGCCACGTGCGCCTGCTTGCCATGCCACCTCCGCAGCGGTGAGCCTAGCAGAGTTGCACAGTTGCGGGCAGGGGCGACAGCGCGATCGGTCAGACGCCGGCGTTGTTGGCGTTTTGCTGCGATGTGGCTATCTTGCGACCAGGGCGGATGCCCGTGGAGACCCCGAGATGGCCGCGACCAGGGCCCAACCCGACGCAGGGCAAGGCCACCCCGGAACCGGCGCGATGGCGCCGTCGATGCTCATCGCCATGCCCGGCATGGAAGATGGCTTCTTCGCGCGCACCGTCATCCTGCTGGTCGAGCACGGCAGCGAGGGCGCCGGCGGCGTGGTGCTCAACCGGGTGGCGCCGCTCGACCTCGATACGCTGCTCAAGTCGACCGGCCTGGAAAAAGCGCCGAGCGGCCCGCACCCTGTGTGGGTGGGCGGCCCGGTGTCGCCGCAAGCCGGGCTGGTGCTGTACCTGGACGAAGGCGGCAAACGCTACGACCACGACATCGAGGTGTTGCCGGGCTTGCGGCTGTCCGCTTCGCTCAACGTCTTGCGCGACGTGGCGGCGGGTGCCGGTCCCAAGACCTTTGGGCTGTACTTGGGGCGCGCCGGCTGGGGTCCAGGACAACTGGAAGACGAACTGGCCAAGGGCGCGTGGCTGACCACCGAGCCCGACCTCGACCTGCTGTTCTGTACCGATGGCGACGAGGCCTGGCGGCGAGCGCTCGGCGGCCTGGGCACCGATGAGCAGCATGTCGTCCGAGAGATCGCCAGTGCCTAGCTGTCGTTGGTGGAGCGTTTTCGGGTGGATGGCGTTGGCGCTGTCCAACTGTGGTCAGGCCGACCTACCTGGCGCGGACGCCGCAGCGGCCAGTGCCGATGCGCAAGACGCCACCGCCTTTGATACCGCCGGCCGACTGATCCTGGACAGCCAGCCCGACGCTGACAGCGGCCCCGACACCGCCCCAGACAACGGACCGCCGGTGCTCGATGTCGTACTCGATGGCGCCACGGTGGTCGATGCCGCTGGCTGCACGCCCAGCTGCAAAGGCAAGGTCTGCGGCCCCAACGGTTGCGGTTCCGTGTGCGGGTTTTGCAAGTCGGGCGAATTCTGCTCGGCCGACGGCGCCAAGTGCCAGGGCTTTTGCGAAAAGAACTGCAAGGACAAGGCGTGCGGCTCCGACGGCTGCAACGGCCAGTGCGGCACCTGCGACAAGGGCTTTGCGTGCGGTGACGACTTCAAGTGCTACGCCGATGCCTGCCAGGGCTCGTGCGCGGGCAAGGTCTGCGGCGACAACGGCTGTGGCAAGTCGTGTGGCGTGTGCGCCGGCACCGACTACTGCGACGCCGGCGCCTGTGTGGCCAACGCCTGCAAAGGCGTCGACCCCCAAAAAGGCAACTGCGAAGGCGACCTGTTGCTGACCTGCACCGGCACGGGCGCCGCGGCCAAGAAGCTGGTCAAGGACTGCGCCGCCCCGCCCAACCTGCAGAACCTGACCTGCGGCTGGGACGCGACGGCCAACAAGAACGCCTGCATCGCCAAGGCCTGCGACCCCAGCTGCACCACCGACAGCGGCGACAAGATGGTGTGCGGCAACAACGCCTGCGGCCAGCCGTGCGGCACCTGCCCCGACGGCTGGAAGTGCAACGTCACTGCCTGCGCGCCCGCCGAAGGCGCCTCGTGCACGCCGAGCAACTTTCCGCCCGAAGGTCAGTGCAGCGGTAGCACCTGGATCTACTGCAATACCGGCAAGCTCAAGTTCGTCGACTGCAAGGCCGCCGGCATGGACAAGTGCGGTTGGAACGCTGCGGCCGGCAAGTTCGAGTGCCTCTGAGGGCTTGTCCAAGGACGAGTGTTCCTGGACGTTGCCCTGCTTGCTGGCTAGGTGGGTCGCAAGCTCGCGGCTGCGGGGCCGACTCGCCGCTCCGTGGCGGTGCGAGGGCGCTGTTCCGTCGTTGAAGTTGGCTTATCAGCGGCCTACGGCGCGCGCCTGCTCCTGCTTGTAGCGCAGCCCTTCGCGAGCGCCGAAAGCACCATAGAACACATCGTCGAGCGTGAGTCCTTGCGCGGGCGCGGTCTGACCGGCGAGGCTGCGGTCGCGGCCGTGCAGCATGGCGTCGATATCGGCCGGGCCGAAGCGCAGGCGTCCAGCGCCGACCAGTGTGCCGGCCAGGATCCGCACCATGTTGTGCAAAAAGGCGTTGCCCTCGACGGTCAGCTCGACGACATCGCCAACGGTCGCAACATCGATGCGATGCAGCGTGCGCAAGGTCGTGGCGGCCGTGCACTGTACCGATCGGAACGCCGCGAAGTCGTGGGCGCCCACCAACCGCTCAGCCGCCGCGCGCATCGCGTCAAGGTCCAGCCGCCCTTTGCAGTGCCAGCTGTTGCGCCGCCACAGCGGCAGCCGCACCGGCCCCGGCTGGAGGCGGTACACGTAGCGCTTGCCGATCGCGTCGGCGCGCACGTCGAAGTCGGCCGGCAGGTCTTCGGCACCCAACACCTTGAGGTCCTCGCCCAGGTAGGCGTTCAGCCCTAGCTGCACGCCTTTGGGCGGCACCGTCAGCCGCGTGCGCACCAGCACCGGCATCCTGCGCGCGTGCACGCCCGCGTCGGTGCGCGAGCTCGAGCGCATGATCACGGTCTCTTCAAACTTGCGCTGCCAGGCCGCCTCGAGGTCGCCGCCGACCGTGCGCAGTCCATTGGCTTGTCGTTGGAACCCGCAAAATCCGCCACCGTCGAACTGCACCCACAGCAGAATCGGGCGCTGGCCGAAATCGGCTGCTGCTGCTTCGTCGCGCACGCGGCCTACAGGTCGAAAGCGAGGCCGAACGAGAACACGCCGTCGCTGAGATCGATGCTCTTGCCGCTGCCAAAGTCGTTAAGTACGCGCCGGTCGTATTCCAGGTACAGGTAGCTGTGGTTGACGCCCATCTCGATGTCGAAGCTACGGGCGGCGCTCGGCTCCAGCACGTCCAGCAAGAAGCGCAGGCCGCCCGCCGCATGCCAGCCGCCGGTGCCGCCGAGCGCCTCCAGCTTGGTGCCGCTAGTGGTCGTGTAGGTGGCGTAGTCGCCGCTACCGTTGAGCATCCACCAAAACGCGTACATGGCGCCGATCTTGGCGTACGGCACGAACGGGATTCCGGCCTTGTGGGCCAGCGGATCGAGCCGGTAGGTCAGGTCCAGGCTCAACGGCACGATCTTGAGGGTGGTGGCGTCGGTGCTCGCTTTGCCGGTGCTGCGTTCGAGGCCCTTGCCTTCCTTGGTGAACCAGCCGTAGCCCAGGCCGATCGACAGCGAGCCAAAGCGGTCCCACAGGCGCACGTCGGCCGTGCCGCCGATTTCCCAGTCGGCATTGCCAAAAATGTCGGCGTACGGCTTGGCCTTGCCGGCAAACGGCGCGTCGATCCCGGGCAGGTAGCGGGTCGCGCGAAACTCGGCGCTGTTGTCCAGCGGCGAGTCGGCATGGGCCGGAGTCGGCGCCAGCGCCACAGCAACCGCCGCCAGCATCGCTGTTGCCACACCAGCACGGCAACGCAGGCCAGCCAACGCAAACAGCGTCAGCAGCGCCGCCAGCCACCAGCCGCCCGTCGCCGGCCGCGACCCCGCGCTACACGGTGCAAAGCCGCCTTCTTCGGTGCCGCCGGAGGCCTGGTAGTGCTGCCAGGCGTCGACGACATCAATCGGCGTGCCCTTGCCCAGGCCCGAGTAGCCGGATTCGTTGCCGTGAGAGTCAATTGCGGTCACCGCGACGTAGTAGGGTGTGCCGTTGGTCAAGTCCTTGATCTGGTAGGTCTTGGTGGTGACCTTGGCCGACTTCTGTACCTTGACGGTGCCCGCTGCCACGGCGCTCGGGTCGATCGGCAGTGTCGCCCAGTACACGTGGCTGCCCGAGACCTTGCTGTCGTCGCTGTGCTTCCAGGTCGCGGTCAGGTTGCCGCCGCCGGGCGCGATCGACGACAGCTCGGGCGCCGGCGGACCAGCAAGGTCGACCACGATCTTGGTCTTGAACGCCACCACCTGCTGGGCTGCGCCCACTTGAGGCTGATCCTGGACCAGGAAGTACACGAACGCGTCCTGCTCGCTGTTGTCGTCGCAGTTGGCGCTTTTACCCAGCAGATCGTGCAGGTTGACCTCCATGCTGAAGGTGCCGATCTTGAAGCTCTGCTCGCTATAGACAATGCATGAGGTGTTGGTGTCGTCTTTTTGCAGCGTGGCCTCGCCGCACGACTTGCCGCGCGGCGCAACCTTGAAGGCGCTGCTGAAATTGCCGATCGAACTCGGCGTCCAGTTCCAGTTGATCTTGATTGCCGGCTGACTGGCGGCCATGATCGCCTTGCAGTCCGCGCGGTTGATGTAGTGGACGTCGTCGGCCTGCCCCGGCGTGGACGGGCCCACACCAAAATGCGTCGGCGGCGCCCAGTCTGAGCCGGACGCGGTCTCGATGCTCTGGATGGTCACCGTGGGTACGGCCCAGCCCGCGGTGGCCCACGTCAGCACCGCACACGCAACCGTGCACGCGCCAGCCAGCTTTGGGGTCGAACGGGTCATGCCTCTCCTACGCGCGGCGACCGCGGTTCGCGGCCCTGTCGCCACAGCCATGCACGCGCCGTGCCAAGGCGGCGTAGCGGCAAAAGCCTTGCGGGCGGGCATTTGTTCCCGAAGTCCTGCAACGGGCCGCGGCCAAATCGTTCACGCCAACGCCATGGTCGGTCTTGAACGTGCCAAAATGGCAAGATCGCACTTACGCGCCATGCACCAGACCACCGGCAACGGCGAGCCTGGCGATTTGCACGGCGTTGGTGGCGGCGCCTTTGCGCAGGTTGTCGGCGACGACCCACAGGCACAGACCGTGCGGCACGGTGGGATCCTGGCGGATGCGGCCCACATAGACCGAGTCGGTCTCGGCGCAGTCCATGGGCATCGGATACTGCTTGTTGGCGAGGTCATCGACCACCACCACGCCGTGGGCCTGGCCCAAGGCCTCCCTGGCCTGGGCGACCGTGATCGGGCGGTCAAATTCGGCGACCACCGACTCGCTGTGACCGCAGGTGACCGGCACACGCACCGCGGTCGGACAGACTTGCAGGTCGGGCAGGCCCATGATCTTGCGGGTTTCGTAGACGAGCTTTAGTTCTTCTTCGGTGTAGCCGCCCTCGCCCGGACTGCCGATGTGCGGAATGACGTTGAACGCGATCCGCGCATTGTGCACCACGACGTCAAACGGCTTGCCGTTGAGCAGCGCAGCGGTCTGCGTCGCGAGCTCTTCGATGCCTTTCTGGCCGGCGCCCGATACGCTCTGGTAGGTCGAGACGACCACGCGGCGCAGGCCAGCCAGGTCGTGCAGGGGCTTTAGCGCCACCACCATCTGGATGGTGCTGCAGTTGGGGTTGGCGACAATGCCCTTGTGGCCAATGAGCGCAGTCGGATTGACCTCAGGCACCAGCAACGGCACGTCGCTGTGCATGCGAAAGGCGCTGCTGTTGTCGATGCACAGGCAGCCGCGGCGGGCGGCCTCGGGCAGCATTTGTTTGCTCACCGCCGACCCGGCCGAGGCCAGCACGATGTCGACGCCATCGAAAGCGGCGGGCTCGGCGACCTGGACGTCCAGTTGCCGTGCGCCGTAGTCCACGGTCTCACCGACCGAGCGCGGCGACGCCAGCGCCAGCACTTCGCTGCACGGAAAGCGCATCTCGTCGAGCACGCGCAGCATCTCGCGGCCGACCGCGCCCGTGGCGCCGAGCACGGCGACTTTGTAGCGTTTGTCTTGCATGGAAGGTTTCAATCCGCTGGCGAGGCCCGCAGCGCGAAGGGGCCCGATCGGCCCCGGCCTAATTCGTGGGCGCGCGCCCAGGCGGTGGCGGCGGAATGATGACCGGCGCTGCACCTGGCGGCGGGGGCGGAATCATTGGCGCGCCAGAGATACCCGGGGGCGGCGGCGGCGGAATCGCCGGGGCCGGTGGCGCCCAGGTGGGCGGATGGACCTTGACCACGACAGTGGTGATGTTGTCGTGGCCGCCGCGCGCCTTGGCCAGATCGGTCAGTCGGTAGCAGGCGGCTTGGGCGTTCGGCGCATTGCGCATCACCAACTCGATCTCTTCGTCGCGCACCAGATCGGTCAGACCATCGCTGCACAGCAGGTAGTGGTCGCCCTGCCGCACGGTATCCACGAACAAGTCGACGATGACCTGCTCTTGCAGGCCGAGCGCGCGCACGATGACGTTCTTGTACGGAAAGTTCTCGATCTCTTCGGGCTGCAACAAGTTCATGCGGATGTACTCGTTGAGCAGCGAATGGTCTTCGGTCAGCTGGCGCAGCTTGCCAGCGCGCAGACGGTACATCCGACTATCGCCAACGTTGGCGATGTGAATGCGGTTGCCCTCGAACACGGCGCCGACGAGCGTGGTGCCCATGTCGCGCAGTTGTTCGTGCTGCTGGGCCAGTCGATAGACGCTGATGTTGGCGCTTTCGACCGCCTTGCGCAGCCGCAGCGCGTGAGGGCTGGACTCAGCAGGTGTCATCTCGGTCTTGGCACGCTTGGCGCGCAAGTAGGCCGAGCGCACGCGCCGGGTCAGGTCCGGGTTGCCGTAGAACGAGCGCAGCGCTTCGATCGTGAACGCACTCGCCACCTCGCCGGCCGAGTGGCCGCCCATGCCGTCGGCGACCACGTACAACCTGTCGCCCTCGAGCAGCAACAGCGCATCTTCATTGCCGTCGCGCACCAAACCGACGTCGGTCAGTCCGTTGGTCTCGAACTTGAAGCGCGCCTGCTTGGGTGCGCGCGGCGCTCCGACAGCTGGCGGCGCCGGCGGTTCTGCCTTGGCGCGCTTGCCTTTGGCCGCGGCGGGCGGTGGTGCGGCGGGTTTCGACTCGGCCATGCGCGGTTCCCATCGGCAAGCGGTCAAAGGAGGCGGGCGCGAACAAAGACCAACGGCGCGCGTACGCGGGAGGTGGCAACCGGATCGCCACCAACCTTTGCGCAACCGACCCAATCGCGACCGGTGGGGTCCACCGACTGCGCACCGGGCGATGCGTCGCGGCGAAAGTACCTTGGCATCGGCTGGGTGTCAAACAACGCCACACAGACGTCGCATGTCCAGCGGGCCATTACGGGCGCAAGCGATCCATCAGTCGCGGAAATGCAATTGTTTCACGCACATGCGGAAGACCGCACACCCACGCCACCGTGCGCTCCAGGCCCAGACCAAAACCGCCGTGCGGCACGCTGCCATACTTGCGCAGGTCCAGGTACCAGTCGAAGGCCGCCATCGGCAGCTTGTGGTGCACAATGGCGGCGTGCAGGGTGTCGTGGTCGTCTTCGCGCTGGCCGCCGCCGATGACCTCGCCGTAGCCCTCGGGCGCCAGCATGTCGACGCTCAGGCTGCGCAGCGGATCGGCCGGATCGCGCTTCATGTAGAACGCCTTGACCTGCGCCGGGTAGCGCCGCACGAAGATCGGCCGATCGTACTGCTGGGTCAGGATGGTCTCGTCGTCCGCGCCGAGGTCGTCGCCAAACGGAATGTCGCTGCCGAGCTGGTGCAACTGCTCGACGGCCTGCGCGTAGTCCAGCCGAATGAAGGGCTTTTGGATGTCGGCCAGCGCCTGCCGGCGCGGCTTGAGCTGCCGGTGTTCTTCAGCCTCGCTGCGTAGGCTGTCGATGAGGTCGAGTTCGGCGCCGCGGTCGCGCAGCACATCGGCCGCGATCGTGCACACCAGGTCTTCGGCGAGATCAATGACACCGTCCAGCGTCAGGTACGCCGCCTCTGGTTCCACCATCCAAAACTCGGTCAGGTGGCGGCGAGTCTTGCTCTTCTCGGCGCGAAAGGTCGGCCCAAAGGTGTAGACCTTGCCTAGCGCCATTGCTGTCGCTTCGCTGTACAACTGGCCGGACTGGCTCAGGTAGGCTTTTTGGTCGTGGTAGTCGGTCTCGAAAAGGGTGCTGGTGCCCTCGCAGGCATTGGGCGTAAAGATCGGGGTGTCGACCAGCACGTAGTCGCGGCTGTCGAAGAAGTCGCGGATCGACTTGACGATGCGGGCGCGCACCCGCAGGATCGCAGCCTGACGCCGCGATCGCAGCCACAAGTGGCGATGATCCATGAGGAACGCCACGCCGTGCTCTTTGGGCGAGATCGGGTAGTCCGGCCGCGCCTCCGCGACCACCAAAAGCCCATCGGCCTGCAGCTCAAAGCCGCTGGGCGCACGCTCGTCGGCGCGTACAGTGCCGGCGACGATGATCGATGACTCTTGCTGCAGGTGGTCGGCGCGCGCAAAGGTCGAGTCGTCGAAATCGCCCTTGAACATGACCGCTTGGATGATGCCGCTGCCATCGCGGACTTGCAGGAAGTGCAGCTTGCCCTTGCTGCGGCGGTTGTGCAGCCAGCCACGGATCTGCACGCGTTGGCTGGCAAAGGCCGCGATGTCGGCAATGCGCGCAACCGGCAGGTCGCTGATCGCAGTCGGCAGGTGGATTGAGCGCGGCGCCTGTTCAGCGTCGGCTGGGGCGGTGTCAGTGGTCATGGGCGTTGGTCCAAGCTTTGCGAAAAACACAGCGACCGCAGGCCGGCGGCCCGAGCGTGGGCGCGGGACCTCGACCTGCGGCCGCAGGGACTGACGAAGATCGGGGCGGCGGCTTACTTGCCGTCGACCTTGTTCTTGAGCTCCAAGCCGACTTTGAAGAACGGCATCTTCTTGGGGCCAACCTTGACCGCAGTGCCCGTCTTGGGGTTGCGACCGGTGTACGCTGGGTAGTTGCGCACAGTGAAGTTGCCGAAGTTGCGGATCTCGATGCGCTCGTCCTTCTTCATCGCGTCGACCATCAGGTCGAAGATCTTGTTGACAACGGTGGACGCCTTGTCCTTGGTCAGGTTGGCTTTGGACGCGACGGCTTCGATCAGGTCGGACTTGGTCATGGCAGGGCCTCTGGGTTGGCGGGTTGCGCAGCGGGTGCGGCAACCGGTTGATAGCATGGACAGCGGAACCGTTGGGACAAATGCGCTCGCCCACGGATGCGGACAAGCGCGCCGTCTGGGCGGTCGCGGGACGTTGCATCGGCGGCGAGGCGCTGCGGCGGTGGCGGCCCCGAAACCGGTTTGCAGCCCGTCGGAGCATCGGGCGCTGGACCCAACCCCTTGAACTGGCTGCGAGATCCTCGCCTGCGCGACCCCGCGCGGCAAGGGGATGCGGAGTTTAGGGCTGTTGCACCCAAGGTGCAAGAGGCCGCCATGTTTTTTCGGCAGGTTGCAGCGGACCGCGGCAACGGCAACGGCCGGCGGCGGCGGCGCCTACAGACACTTCAAGTTCTTGTTCGGCTGCAAAGGATACTTCTTGCTCAACAAATCGCCTTTTGAATCCGCGCCCTTGCATGGCTTGAAGCTGGCCGGCGACCACGTCGCCACGCCGGCACACCACATATCCTGCATATCCATCACCGGGCCGATCTTGGTGGTGTGGAGTTTGCCGTCCAGGTACACCTTGATCGTCGGCGTCGACTTGCCAAATGCGTTGGCGGAGAAGTAGTACACACCCACGAAGTAGGCCAGTGCGGGCTGCGGAACGTGCACGGCGATGATTTCGGGTCCCCAGCCGTCCTTGTCGTCACGGTCGAGCGCTGCGTCGTCGTCAAAATCACCGCCTTTGCCCCACTTGCCGACGACGTTCCACACCGAGCAGTCCAGGCACGGCGCGTACCACGGGTCGGGCTCGCCATTCTTGTCCAAGTCGGGCTGCCCAGGCTCGTCGGGCGCATCGGCGTGGGCCAGGTGCACGTCCATGTCAGAGCCGACCGCCTTTGCGCCCGGGGTCGGATCGGTCTCGTCGGTCTTGGTGGGATCTGCCGGGGTATCCCAGGTCAACTCGACGTAGAGCTTGTCGTCGCTGACCACATTCAACTCGTAGGTCGTCGGCCCGCAGCCGGGCGTGTCGAGCGCGTCGGCGATGTCCAATGTGACCATGTACTTGCCGGCGATGTTGGGCTGCAGCTGCGGCGTTTTGACGTTGGGCGACGGCAAGAAGGTGGCATAGGAGCCGGCCGGTTGCTGCAGCGACCACTTGTACTTGCTGACCGGCTGGCCGCTCGAGCCCGGCACTGAGCAACTGGCGTCGAACTTGAGCTTGCTCTGCGGCAACACGTCGCCCGTCAGCGACCCGCCGTTGGCGAGCTTGACCGACATGCAGGCCTTGGGGCACTGCACGGTGGTGGCGGCCTTGCCGACGACCCCGAGTTCGCCCTTGCCAGCGTTGCTGGTGACCACGACCTTGCCCTTGTTGCTAGCGCCCAACTGCGGCGCTGTGTAGCTGACGCCCAGGCTGCATGTCGCGCCCTTGGGAACGACCACCGGGCTGGCGGTGCTCGGCGCCTTGCCGCCAAAACAGGTCGAATTGAAGCTGACCGCAAAGCCCTGGTCGGCGCCTTCAGCCACGGCGACGTTGGTCAGCGACAGGTCTTCGGTGCCACAAGCTTGCAGAAGGACCTCGCGCGGCTGCGGGACGCCGACAGGTGCCACGCCAAAGTCCAGGGGTCCTGCCGGCACGAACTTCAAGCATGGGCCAGTGGTGTTGACTACGAAGCTCAAGTCGACCTTTTCCTTGCCGATTTCGTTGGTGGCGAGGCGCAGAATCGCCTGGGCCTTCTCCTCGCTCGGCAAATTCTTGAATTCGACCGGAATTTCCAGCGCGGTGCCGGCAGGGATCTCGATGGTCTTGCCGGCCGGCAGATCGCTGCCCTTGGCGATGAGGTAGCTGCCGAGTTGCGCTTGCAGCGGCAGCGTCCCCAACATGGTGGCCGACGAAATCACGGCCGCGCCCTTGCCGTCGTTGGCGCACAACACGGTCGCCGTGGCGCCCTGGGCCAGCCCAACCTTGCCGAAGTCGGTGTACGGCGGCGTACAGTCGAGCTTGGGCGAGCCCAGCCGAGTCGAGAACACCGCCGTCCACGGCGTGTCCGCCTGCTTGGTGTCGCCTGAAAACGTAAAGCTTACCTTGAACTTGCGAAGCTCTGAGCTGGTTGGCCGGGTGTAGCGGACGGTGAAATTAGCCAAAGCGATGGCGCCGCTGGGCGCGCAGGCCGCGTCAAAGCCGACCGGGATAACCGCCGGAAAGCCAGCGGGCGCGCACGGCTTGCCGTCGTGGCCGAGACAACTGAACGCGGGCGCCGCCACCGGCTTGCCATCGGCATCGGTTTCTTGCACCGCAACGGTCTTGACCAGCAGGGCCCGACCAGAGACCGCCTGGGCATTGTTGATGATGCGAAAGCCGAATTCGCGTACACCGCCTGGCTGCATCGCCACCATGTCGATGTCGTAGGCCAGCGCGGCCGCATTGCCCGAGCCGTCTGAGATGCGCAGCACCGCGTTGTGGTCGATGTTCTCGTTGTTGCATGCCGTGTTGGTCGGCGCCTCCGTGCCGCAGCCCGCAAGCGAAACTGCGCATGCGACGCCGAACAGAAGGGTAAGGGCCCGTAGAAAATCTACTCGATTTTCTACGTGTACCGTTTGCTTGCTCGGTGGGTCGCAAACTCGCGGCTTTGCAAGCCGACTCGTCGCTCCGCCGCCTACCGAGGTCGACTGAGTTGTGCTTTGACATGCCCTAGTTGCGCTACGCATCAAGTCGGCACCGCCCGCGACCTGACCGGCCGCAAGCCGGCAGTTTGCCATGCAGCCGGTCCGCGGTCCAAATCGGCTATTTCGCGCAAGCTTTGAGCGTAATCGAGGTCAGGCTCCAGTACTTGGGCACGATCTTGCCCGCCGAGGGGGCCTGCAAGTTGGCGCCGCCAAAGTCTGCCAGGTCGCAGCTGGGCCACTTGACCTGGGTCACCCACCACATTTCACATTGATTCATCTGCTGGTCAAAAGTGGCCTTGAGCGTACCCAGGCAATAGATGCGCACGGTGGCCTTGGTCGGCGAATTGCTGTTGAAGCCGTGTGCATCCCAGAAGTGCACGCCCACGCCGTAGTCGACGCCGTTTTCGGGCAGCTGCAGGTTCATGTTCTCGGGGCCCCAGCCGTTGGTGTCGTCCAGGTCCAGGCTCGGATCGTCGGTCTGCAGCGCCGCGTTGCCCCACTTGGGACTGGGGTTGATCCAATACACATCGTACACACCATTGAACCACGGGTCGGTCTTGCCGTCTTTGTCCAGATCCGGCTGGCAGTTTTTGGTCACCGTCGCGCTGCACTGCTGCGCCTCGTAGGCCTTGCTGTGGACCACGTGCAGATCGAGGTCGGCGCCCTCTGCGGTCGGGCCGTCGTCCTGGACGGTGTCCTCTGGCGTGTTCCACAGCAGTTCGACGTGAAAGGCCACGCTCGGCACCACCAGCACCGACAAGATCGCCGGCAGGCAATTCTCGGTGCCGCTGTCGTCCCAAACCTGCAGCTTGACCTTGTACTCGCCCGCCACCGTGAGCCAGGTCACCGGATCGCCATTAGGCTTGAGTCCGGGGACGCCAAGCGTGACATCAGCGGTGGAGTCGTTGGGGTAGAACTTGACGCCGGTCGCGCCCGCCGGTGCTTCCAAGAGCGTCCATTTATACTTGACCACCTTGCCGGGGGGCGCCGCGTAACTGGCCGAACCCTTGAGCTTGAGCGGACTCTGCGGCTCGATCTGCTCGCCCGGGTCGGGCACGATGACCGGCGTTGGGCACTTGGCAGCGTTGCCGGTGCACGTCAGCGCAATTGACTTACTGGGCTTGGCCGTGCTGTCCACCAGATCGAGCTTGGCGGTGAACGGCTGGTTCTTGCCGTCCTTGTCCTTGTTTTCGCTCGGCGGCGTGCAAGCGATGTCCAGCAGCACCTTGGCGTTCTTGGCGAGCGTCAGCGGCTGGGCGTCGGTCGGCAGCTTGGCGGACTTGAACGCGTAGATGCTCAGGCTGTCGTCGGCGATCTTGGCCGACTTGACCTGGACCTCGCCCTCGCCGCAGTTGGTCAGCGTAACGGTCTTGACCGACTCAGTTCCGACGTACACCAGGCCGTGATCCAAGGTCTTCTCGGGCTTGACCAGCAAGCACGGCACGTTCATGTTGCCCTGCAGCTGCACCGTCGCCGCGCCCGCAGCGTTACTGACCAGCGTAAAGGTCGCTTTGCGGCCCTTGTCGTCGATCGGCGCGAACAGCACCTCGCCGTCCAGACTGTTGCCCGGGTCGATCTTGAGCGGCGGGGCGAAGGTGGCGTCCTTGTCGCCGGTCACCGTCTTGCCGCCGAGCTTGAGCGTGAACACCTTGTCTTGCAGCGGCCATTGCACAGCCGAGATCTCGAGCGGTGCCTCGCCGGTGTTCTGCACGGCGACCGCAAGACTAGCCGGCGGCGCGCCCGGCGCTACCACGTCGAAGTCGACGAACTGCGGCGCCACGTTGATGGCCGGCTTGCCCTGCTTGGTCTGCACCGTGAACTCGACGAACGTATGGTCGGGATCGCCGTCGGTCTTGATTTGTACCTTGACCGCTTTGGGCAAGTTGTCGGTCTTCTCGAAGCGCACCACGAAGCGGGCGGCGTCGACGGGGCTGCGCGAAGTGCACGCGGGTTCAAAGTCCTTGGGCACAACGGAGCCCCATATGTGGTCCTTGCACAGCACCGGCAGGCCGTTCTTTTTGATGACCTTGCCGTCGCTGTCGGCGGCGAGGCACGAAAACGCGGTCTCGCCGGCCGGCACCAGCAGATCCAGCTTGGTGATCAACAGCTCCAGGGCACTGCTGGCGACGGCGACGTTGCTGATCTGAAATGCGGTATCGATGGGCGGGCCGCCCTGCGTGGTCAACGAGGCGTTGACGACGACGGGCACCGTGGGATCGACCGCGGTCAGGCCTTGCCGCAGCTGCAACTTGGCCTGGCGGTCGAGCGCGGTGGTGTTGTCCTTGTCAAAGCTGCACTTCTTGGCGACGGTCGCCCCGCCATCGGCGCTGCCGGTGCCCGCAGTATCGGCGCCGCCGGGGCCATCCGAGGAACAAGCCGCGCCGGCCAGGCACACCAAGCCGATGGCGACGGCCGCGCGCGTGACCGAACGCCCCTTGCTACGCATCTGCATCATGTCCTTGGTCCTACGCTGGCGCGGTTCAACGCCGCCCGCCTGTTCAAGGGCTAGGGGACTGGAAAATTGGAATTTGAAGGCTCTCGGCACAAGACGGAGCCGCGAGTCGGCCTCCGAGGCCGCGCGCTGGCGACCCACCAAGCAAGCAAGGGGCTGCAGAAATGATTGAGCAAATCATTTCCAGGCCCTAGGGTCCGGTCGGCGTCTTGCACTGGGTGGCGGCACCGCCCACCGAGCCGTTGAACACCTTGTTGACGTAGCACTTGGTGATGCACCAATCGCCCTTGGGCTGCCACATCAGGTTCTTCTTGGCCGGGCACGAGTAGCCGGACTGGTAGCAGGTGTCGAACACCTTCTTACTGCCGCCCGACGCGGTGTTGGGCCAGTTGACGCGGCCAACGAACCACATGTCGAGCGGATCCATCTTGACCTTGGTGAACTGCAGCGCCAGACCGCCTTGGATGTAGATCGACACCGTGGCGTAGGACGTGCCGTAGCCGTGGTCATTCCAATAGTGGACGCCGACGTGGTAAGCGACCGGGTCGTCGACGGTGCCCTCGGGATCGACCAGGTTCAGATTCTCAGGGCCGGCGCCGTCGGTGTCGTCCAGGTCCAGGGTCGGGTTGTCCTTGGTGTTGCCGCTACCGCCCCACTCGGGCGCCGCGTTGAACCAGAAGGTGTCCCACGGGTTGCTGAACCACGGGTCGGCCTGACCGTCGCAGTCCAGGTCGAGCGTGGACGCCAGCGGGTGGGCGAAGTGCAAGTCGAGGTCCGCGCCGGCGGCGGGACCGCTGTCGGTCTGGTCGGGATCCGAAGGGGTGTCCCACAAAAGCTCAATGTGCAAAGCGTTATTGGGGATAACCAGCACCTTCTGGCAGGCCGGCACGCACGACTTGCTGTCGTTGGCGTCCCACACTTCGAGGCAGAACTCGTACTCGCCCGACGCGTTGGCCAAGAGCGACGGATTGACGAAGGAGGCATTGGGCGTCAGCGCCTGGTTGGAGCCGGCCGGCTGCTTGACCGTCCACTTGTACTTCTTGATCGAGCCGCCGCCCGGGGCCTGCGACTTGTCGCCCTTCAAGTGAATCGTGGTCTGCGGCACCACCTGCTCGCCTTCGGTGACGATGACCTTGGCGATGGGGCAGGTGACCTTGACGCCGACGCCTTCAAGCTGGAGCTTGGGCGACACAAACGCATTGGACTTGACGGTCAGCACCGCGCCGTCCGGCGGCGCGCCGTCCTCGGTCAGGTCACTCGGGGCATACGCGACTTTGTAGGTGGCCTCGCCGTTGATCGGCAGGGTCATCGGGTTATCTGGGCTGATGGGGCCGGTGCCGTTCTTGGTCTTGGAGAACAGCGGCGTCTGGTCGATCGCAAACTCGTTGCTCTTGGTCTCCTCAGCGATGAAGTCGATGCTGGTGACGACCAGGTCCACCGAGCCACAGTTTTTGATCTTGACGTCGGCCGTGCCTGGGGTGCTGCCCGGTACGCCACCGCCGAAGTTGTACTTGCCGGTCGGGGTCATGCACAGCGCCGGCACCTGGGTGTTGCCATCCAAGACCAGCTTGCGGTTGGCGTTGTCGGGGTCATTGCTCTCGAATTTGAGTGTGCCCGACTTCTTCTTGTCATCTTTGGGGGCGAACACGACCTCGAACTGCGCCGACTTGCCGACGTCAATTTCGAGTGGCTTGGCAAACAACCAGGGCTTGCCGCCCACGTGGACGTCTTTGTCGTGATCGGGCGGGTCGATGAGCTTGATCGAGAACGCAGGATCGACCTCCGCCATCTTGATCGACGACAGCGTCAGCACTGCGTCGCCGCCGTTGACGGCTGCAAAGGTCTTCTTCTCGGTCTGACCGGGTTGGGTGTACGGGAACAGCAGACCGTCGGCCGGCTGCAGCTCGAGCTTGGGCTTGCCCTGCTCGGTCTTGACGTTGAAGGTGAAGGTGCGGTCGGCCTCCTCTTTGATGCCGCCCAGGGTCAGCGTCACGATCGCGTTGCGGTCCTTGGCGTCAAAGCGCGTGTAGCGCAAGTACAAGGTTTCTTTGTCAGACTGACCGGACTTGGGCGCCAGGCCGACAGGCACGACCGCTTTCCAGGATGCCTTGCCACACTTGACCGTCGCCGCAAGATCCTGGAAGCACTCCAGACCCTGTTTGTCCTCCGTCTCGTCCGGGCTGCCAAGTGTGTAGTTGAATTTGACCGACTTGATCGTCAAGGGCGCCGCGTCGGTTACGGTCTTGGTATTGCGAATCACGATCTGCAGCGGTTCGGTGCTGGAAGTCAGCTTGACCGAACCGACGGACAGCGCCACGGTGCCGCCGCGGGTCACAGTCTTGCCGGTGGACGGAACGGTCAGTTGGATGGCTGCGTTGCAGTCGATAACGAAGCCGCTGGCGGAGACGCCCTTGCCCGACGCGCACGCAAATTCGCCGCCCGTTGGCGTATTGGGGTTGGTGTTGGGACCGCCGCCGCCGCCGTTGTCGGTGGGCCCAGTGGCTGTGCACGCCAAGCCGAGTATGGTTGCGGCTGCAAACGCGAGCACGCGGGTCGGGCGGTTCACAAGGCGGGTGTCCATGGCGGTACTCCTGCAAAAACGAGTGCGGTTGCGGAATCTGCTGCGGTCGTCGAGGTCGTTCGCGTTCGTGGGGCGCGCCGTTGCGCGCGAAGTCATGCCGCGGCGGTGGCCGCAGGCACAACCTCTGGACTGTAACGGCGGGTCCGCAACCCGTCAACCACAAAAAGCCACCGAAAAACGCACACCAGATCGCCTGGGGTAAAAAAGTCCCGGGCGCACGGAATCAATCGCCGCCGGTCGGCACCTGGTACCACTTGCGCGTCCACTCGGTCAGCATGTTGTCGTCGGTGACAAACGGCGTATGCAAGGTCCGTTCAACCAGCTTGGCGCAGGTTTCCGCCTGGCCGCCGTCCGGGCCATAGGTGCTCTGGTCGGCCAGGCGCAGGATTTCGTCCAACCGCGCGCGGTGCGACGGTTGGGTCAGGTCGAAGATCTTGCGACCGTCGACCACGATCTGCTCCAGCTCCGCGCGCCAGCGGTGGCGATCGAGCACCACCGGTTCATCGCTCAGGTACACGAAATTGATGATGCGCAGCCCGTGCTTGAACGCCGAGCAACCGGTCTTTTGGGCGGTCTCGCTCCAGGTGGTGTTGTAGACGAACAGGCCACCGGGGTTCAGGTGGGCCTTGACCAGCTGCAAGTACTCCATGCTCAGCAAGTCCGTGATGTTGCCGCGCCAGTGCCAGGTGGTGTTCTGCAGCACGGTGTCGAATTTCTCGGTCGGATGGGCGCGCAGCCAGCGGCGGCCATCGTCGAACACCAGGTGCACCTTGGGGTTTTTTAGCAGCGACTGCACCTCGGGGAACTTGCCGACCAGCTCGGGATAGCCAGGGTTGATCTCGACTACGGTCAGATCGGTCACGCCGGGCAGGTGCGCCAGCACCTGCGCCCAGGAGCCCGACGACAAGCCAATCATCAGCACTTTTCCGGTCTTGCGCGGCAAGCCTGCCAGCGCATAGGCCCGCACGATCAAGTTGCGATCGTGCACGACGTCGGTGTTGAACACGCCGTCGTACATGCCGCCGCCAAAGATCGCGCCGTCCTGCGACACCGTGATGACGCCCGAGCGGTTCTCGACCACGTGGGCAAAGCGCTGGCCCTCGTACTTCTTTTTGTACATCAGCTTTTCGTACATACCGGCGTGCAGGCTTGGCCCAGCCAGGGCGCCGACCACCGCAAACAGCGGCAGCACCATCGCCCCCACGGCCTTGGGCACGGCCTCGCTACAACTGGCCCACCACAAGACCGACGTCAGCATGACGCCCAGCACCATCAGTAGCGCCGAGATGTGCTGCAGCGGCAGCACCTGCATCAGCACGAACCCGGTCAGCAGCGACCCAAGCACGCTGCCGGCGATGTTGGCGAGGTACAGGTAGCTCAGCTTTTCGCCGACCTCGGCGTTGGCTTCGATGCCGTAGTGGGCGACCAGCGGCAAGATCGCGCCCATCAGCCCCGCAGCCAGGGCCACCGCCGCGAGCGAAAACGCGTAGGTGGCAAACGTCACCAGGTGCGCCACTGCCGGCACCAGCGCAAAGCTGACCACCGTGGAGGCGAGCACCAGGCCCGCCGGCCAACGCAGCCGCTTGGGATCGCCGCCGGTGCCGACCTCGTCGCAAACCTTGCGCGCGCCCAGGCTGCCAAAGGCGATGCCGGCCAGGTAGGCGCCGAGCATCACGCCGAAACTGGACGGCGCGCCGCCGGTCAGGTAGCCGTAGACGCGAAACCACACCATCTCATACGAGAGGGCAATGTAGCCGGCAAGACCGGTGACCAGAAGCGCCAGGCGAAACGTCATGGGTAGCCTTGGGGCAAAGGGGGCAAAATCACAGGTCGCCGTCGAGGTCGGCCCACAATAGGCGCGACAGCACGAGGTCTTGAAGGTCATCGGGCACGGGCTGGGCGCTCAACAGCACCGGCGCCGCGGCAATGGCCCGCGCCAACTGCCCGGGATCACTGACGGCACGCAAGCGAACCACGCCATTTTCGTCTTCTAAAATCGCGCTTGGTCCAGAGCTACAGGCAGACAGGCAACTCGACCTGCCGACCTCGAGGGTGCGACCGTGGGCTGCGGCGGCTTTCTTGGCGGCGGTGGTCAACCGCGCCAACGACGCCATCGGCGCGGGGCGCGGACAGCCGGTGCATAGCATCACGCGCAACTGCGGGGCTGCGGTCATTTGCCGAGCGCCTCGGGCACGAACAGCGCGTCTGGCAGTTGCGTACGGGTGTCGATGTCGCGGGTCTCGACGGTGGTGACCGAGTTTCGCAGGTGGTTGAGCATGCGGAACTTTTTCATCACGGTCCTGCCGGGCTCGCCGGCCTGCACCTGTTCGACGACCAGCGTTTTGACGTGGGCGCCGGCTTTGTCGAAGAACTTGATCTGGCGCGCCACAAACAGGCGGTCGTCAATCCACAACTGCACCTTGCCGTAGGCGTCTTCGCTGTCGGTGATGGCAACCTCGATTCGGGTGCATGGCGCGCCGCCAATGGCCTCGCTGCCGGCCAGCTTGGCCTCACCGGTCTGCAAGCCGCGGCCTTGCAGGTCGCCGAACGAAAAATCGGTGCCCATGAACGCTTCGTTGCGCTGTGAGCCACTGATGCGCCGCAACCGCCCGGTCTTGGGCAGCCACAGGTACTGGCTGGCGGCGCCGCCACCTTCTTCGAGAATGAGCAGTTCGGTGCCGACCGCGTCGGCGGGCTCCAAGAAGGTCACCCGCGACTTGAGCCGGCCGTCCTTGCCGCGCACCACGCGGCTTTGGGTCAGCCAGGTCTTGGATTTGCCACTGGCCAGAGTCAACGTGACCGCAGTCTTGCTCTGGCCGGCCTGAAAACCGCTGGCGTTGCGGTCGTTGGTGGCCTGCAGGACCTTGCGCGCAGCGGGGTCGTCGGCCGCCAGACAGGGATCGGCTGCCACAAGAGTCAGTGCGATCGCGATGGCCAGCAAGATGCGCATGGGAACCTCGCCTACGCCGGCCGGGCGTGCAGCCACGCCTTGGTGCGGGCGTGCTCGGGGGCGCGCTCGGTGCGCTTGACCCGGTAGCCACAGCCGCGCGAGATCAGTTGCACCGTGTGCGACCGACCGGGAAACGCGGCTTTGAGCTCGCTCAGCACCGCATCGGTGTCGAAAAACTTGCACGAGAAAATGTCGAAGTAGGCGCGATCACTGGCCTGTTCGATGTGCACCGCGATGTGCGATTCGGCAATCATGGTCATGGCCGACAGCCAGCCGCCGCCATCGGGGCCGTTGGTGTCGTTGGACCGCAGCACATACGGCCGCATGATAGGGGTCATGTCGATGCGCGGCGGCAGGTTGTCGAACAGCCGGAACAGGCCGTCCATGTCGCGCGGTCCCGAGTAGCCGTCGATGTTGAGCAGCAGGTGCGGGCCGAAGTCTTCGCTGGGATGCACCGGCACTTCGTCGAACGGCCGCGGCCGGCGCGCCGTGTGGACCTCGACCGAGCGCACCGGCAGTGCGTTCTGGATAAACGCATTGGCCTCATGGACATCGAACGCCCGCGGCGCCACCAGGTCCACGAAGTAGCACTCGCGAAAGCTGAACGTGTGCAGCGTCAGGTGCCCGCCCGGCAGAAACACAAACGCGCTGATGCCGCAGTCGTCGGGCTCGACGCCGTTGTAGTACGGTAAAAGCATCGGCGGCATGGCGGGTTGCAGCCCAAGGCGCACCGGCAGCTCTTCAATGAGCTCGTGAATCAGCCGGATGTCGTCAAAGCGCGATCGGTGACCGCCAAAACCGTCGAGCGTATAGTGCAGCATGATTCCTGGCGCGCGGGGACAAAGGGGTCCGGCCGCGGGGCGCGCAATTGTGGCAGAGGTCGCGATGGTGCAAAAGGGGTGTGCGGTGCGCACACGCGCCAACTTGCCGACGATCCGCGTGGCGATCTGGCTGTGCGTGGCCAGTTGGCCGGCGCATGCGCTCGCCCAAGCCATAGTGCCGGCGCTGACGGCGACCGCGACGGTGCTGGATGAATTCGGCGATGGCGGCGCCGTGGCGGAGTCGCCGGCAGAGGCACCGCCAGCCGGGCCGACGCTGTTCTGGGGCGCTTGGGTCGGCGTGCTCGGGCTGGATATCGCTGCCGAAGACCCGGCCGAAGACGTGCTGGCGCTGCGCAATCGCCTGGATCTGGACGTCAAGCACCCGCTGCCCGGTGGGCTGCAGGTGCGCCTCTCCGCCCGCATGCTGCACCGGGCGCAAGTAGGCCACCAGGGTGCGATCACCAAGCCTGCCTTTGCGGCCGATTTGCCCGATCTGGGCATGCGCTACGATCTGGACAGCCAGCTTCGCTTCGCCAACCTGCAGTGGTCCGCCGATTGGGGTCGGCTCACCGTCGGTCGCGACACCGTCAACTGGGGGGCGCTGGAGCTGCAAAGCGCGCTGCGGTTCCTACACCCGATGGACTTGAGCAACGGCCTGGTCGGCAGCCTCGGCAACGCCGAAGAGTCGCCGCTGCTGCCGTCGTGGTTGCTGCGCCTGGAGCGCCCGCTGGGGCCAGGCCAGCTCGATGTGGTGTTCTTACCGTTCTTTGATCAGCACCGGTTTTCGCCGTTTGCCACTGACGCCGCCTTCGTGCGGCCCGGCCAGGGTCCGGAGCTGTCGGGGTCGCTCGCGGTGTTGCTGCGGAGGCTGGACCTGCGGCTAGACCGCCAGCTGTCGCAGGCGTTGATGAGCGCGCTGCGGCCTGCCAGCGACACGCCGCTCGATGGCACGCCGGCAGCGCGCTGGCGGACGACACTTGGCCAATTCGACGTTGCGCTGGTCGCAGCGTGGGCTTGGGACCGCCTGCCCGAGCTGCACCTAGATCAGGACCTGCTGCTGTTGCTGTCACGCACGGCCGACGCTGGCTTTGACACGGCCAAGCTGGCGTCGATGTTTGCCGATCCGGCGGTGGCGGCGGCCGCCGAGCGCGCCAAGGGCAAGACCGTGGCGGACCTGGCGGAGGCGACCTGGCGTCGACGCGGCATCGTGGGCGTGGAGGCCCAAGGCGAACTCGCGCAGGGGTGGATGGCGCGCGGCGAATTGGCGTGGAGCCACCAACGGGTATTCATGGACACCGGCTTCCGACCGCTGCTGTCGCCCCTGGCGCAGGGAGGCGTCGGGCTGGAGCGCAACTGGGGCGACCGCGCCGCGGCGGTGGTGGAATTCAGCGGCCAGTGGGCCTACTTGGTGCCCAAAGACACCGAGCTGATGCTGGCAGCGGCGCTGCAGTGGCAAGTAGGCGGCGGACTGCTGGTGCGCTGGGGCGAGGCCGACGCCTGGTCGGCGCAACTGGGCGGTTACTACGGCGTGACGTTGCGGGACTGGGCGGTGGCGCCGCGCGTGGCGTGGCAGCTGGGCGATCGCTGGCAGGCGACCGTTGGCGCTGTGGTGGCCGATGGCCCGACCAACTCGATGGGCGGGTGGTTCGGCGCCGATGATCAGGTGCTTTTCGAGGCACGGCGCACGTTCTGATCGTCCTGGTGGCAGGTCGGTCAGCGGCAGGCGGTGCGATCCCATGCCCAAAAACGACAACGCGCCCCCGGTCCGAGGCAGCCGCTTTGGGGGCGGTCGCGGTCGGATCGGTTGCGCGTTGGTCGACCAGCCGGTGTCGGCGCCGCAGCGGCGGAACCGGTGTCGGGCCTGGCCCCAGGTCGCAGAACAGTCTGGCTACTTGATGTGCTCGACGCCCTGCTTCTCGACGGTGGCCTTCCACACTTTCTCGGGCAGCCACTTGGGGCGGTTGGTCGGCGCGGTGACTTCTTTGCGTCCGCCCTTGAACACGTGCACGCGCTTGGTGCCGCGCTCGCGCAGACGGATCTCGGTGTAGCCGCGGGCGGCGGCCTTGAGCGCGGCACCGCGCGGCTGCGCGTTCGAGAACACGATGTTGGTGTCCTTGCCGTCCTCCATCAGCACGAAGTTCTTCTTTTCCTTGGCGGCTTTCTCGTCGGCCATGATGCCTCCCGTTGCTTTTGGACTGCATTGCGCGCAGTCGGTTGTGCGACGGCCGCGGGTGCGGCGGTCGGTCCAGGTAACCTTGCTTGGCGTACCACCGTCGAGGAACAGGGCGCCCGTTCGGAGGCAACCCTGTCGCGACGAAAGTACGGCGATCCGTCGATCGCGCCGTGTCGGACCGACTCCCGTCAGCCGGCCGCAGCGCATGATCACGGTCGCGGCGCGCATTGCGCCCTTGCGCCGCTGTATCGGCCGATTCGCGCAAGATTGCAAGGGGGCGCGCGTCTGGGGGTGCAGATTCGCTGAAAAAATCCAGACACCCGTCAGCGTACCAACCCGACAAGATCAGGCACATGGGAAAACACAGTATTGAAATTTCAATGTTTTTTCGGACGCCCGCCTGTGCAGCCATAAGCCGCGCGAGTCAAACACGGTCCATGATCACGGCCAGCGCACCGTGATCACACGCTGCGCGCAATGCCGATCGCACGATGGGTTGCTAACCAAACGTCAAAACCACGCGCCTCCGTGGTCGAGAGCGCAGCCGCCATGGTAGGGTCGCTGGCGCGGGCGCGCGACGCCGCGAGAGTTGACCTTGAATTTCGCCAGGCACGCCACGACCAGCGCGACCACCGCCCCGCCGGGATGGGGTGCACGCCTGCGCGCGTGGCTGGCACTGGCCATCGCCGCGTGCCTGGTCGGCGTGCTGGCTGGCGCCGAACCGGCGGCCGCTCGCTCCAAGGCCCAGGCCAAAAAGGCGAGCAGCGCTCACGACAAATCACCTACGTCCAAGGCAAAAGGGGCGGCCGCCAAAAGCGGAAAGGGGCGCAAGACTAGCGTCAAGCGAACTGGCACACGTCGGGCGGCCCGGGTGCGCGAAAAGCCCGGCAAGCTGCGCACGGTACGACCTGCCCCCGCCGCCAAAAGCGCCAAAGCCGTCCCGGAGCCAGAGGCCAACGACGCGTCCGCCGACGAGGCGGTTGCGCTACCCGTCGCGGCGACCTGGAGCGAATTGCACCGGGTAGTGCAGTTGTGGCGGGTCGGCAAGAGCGGGCGCATTGCGGACGACCTGCAGCGGCTGCAACGGGCCAAGGACAAGGATCTCGCCGCCGCCGCCTCCCACGTGCTGGCGCGACTGTGGGCGCGCCAGGGTCATGGCACTGCCGCCGCCAAGGCGCTGAGCAAGACCAAAATCGTCGCCGACAGCGCGCCAGCGGCACATCGCTGGGCGACCATTGAGGTGGCGCAGGCGCAGGGCAAGACCAAGCAGGCGCTGGACAAGCTGCGGACGTTTCGGGTCGATTTCGGCAGTTTTCGCTGGGCGGCTGCCGACCTGCTGTTTTCGCGGCTGCACGAAAAGGTCGGACCCGCCGGGGCTGCGGCACAAACTGCGCTGGATCTTTACGACAAAAGCGCTGAGCACCTGCCGCGCGACGAACTGCTGGCGCGGGCGGCGCGCATGCTGGCCGGCGTGGACCGCGACCGCAGCCACAAACTGTGGAAAAAGCTGCTGCTGACTCATCCTGAGTCGGAGTACGTGGACGAGGCGGCGCAGGCAGTGCCGCTAGAGTCGTTGACCCAGGCCGAGCAGTTCGAACGGATGGTGACGCTGTTTTCGCGGCGGGCCTACGAGCGCTGCCGGTCGGTCGGCGTGCTGCTGTGGGTCCAGGGCTATCGGCGCAACGAGGTCGGCTACTTTTTGGGCAAAATCGGCAGCGAGCGGCTGCGCGACAACTACCCCGATGCAGCGATGTACCTGGCAGAGGCGGCCACGCCGGAGGCGCCGCTCTACCAAAACGCGCTGCCGTCGTACGCGCTGGTGCTCGGCAAGATCGGCAAGACCGACGAGGCCATCGCTCGCTACGACCAGTGGCTGCGGCACTTTGCCCATGTCAAGAACGACCGTCGCATCGACCTGCACTATGACCGCGCGCGCACATTGCACATGGCGGGACGAAGCTTGCAGGCCGCGCGCGACTTGGGCGCGGCGCTCGACCAGAACGAAAAAGACATCGATGTCGGCAAGTACCGTTGGTTCGTCGGCTTTTGGACGCTGCTGGGCGGCAAGCCGGCCGAGGCCATCGAGCAGTTGCGACCGCTAATGCCCAACAGCAATCCGCTGGTCGGCGCCAAGGCGCGCTACTGGGTCGCCAAGGCGCAGGACAAGCTCGGCGACCGCAAGGCCGCCGTCGAGACGCTGCTGCAGCTTGTGGACAAGTACCCGCTGACCTATTACAGCGGGCTGGCCGAAAACCTGCTGCAAGACTGGGGACTTGCCGACAAGCTGCTGCCGCACGAGGACTTTTCGAAGGTGCCCGTGCAGGCGGCCGACCCGTTTGCCGGCATGCGCATGACCGACAACCTGCGCGCGCTGCGGCTAGCGACTGCGCTCGGCGAGCCGGACGTAGCACGGGCGGCGTGGGACACCTTGCAGGCGGGTCTGCGCATGGAATTGGGCGCCGAGCGGCACAAAAAACTGCGCCTGGATCTCGCCGACGCCTTGGAGGAATTCGCCGACGCCAGAAGCGACGCTTTGCGCAATCACCGCGAAGTGTTGCAACGGCCGCCGACCCGCGAAACCGTCGCGGCCTGGCGCGGCATCTATCCGCGGGCGTTTGCCACCCACGTCGTGGCGGCCGCCGAGCGGTGGGGAGCGCCGGAGTGGATGGTCTACGCGCACATGCTGCAAGAGTCGGCGTATCGGCCCGAGCTGATTTCGGGCGCGCCGGCCTACGGGCTCTTGGAATTGCTGGACCGCACCGCCGTGCGGCTGGCGAGCGAAGCCAAAGAGGACTATCAGCTGTGGATGCTGATGCAGCCGGCCCACAACGTGCGCTGGGGCACCCAGTATCTGGCGGGGCTGTACAAGAAGTTTCACCGGCAGTTGCCGTTTGCGATCGCGTCGTACAACGGCGGACCGATGCTGATGAGCTACCACATGCGCCAGCAGGCCCGCCTCAATCGCAGTTTTGACGAGATGATTGACGACCTCGGGCCGCACGAGTCGCGCAACTATGTGCGCATGGTCATAGGCCACTTCTTGCGGTATCTGGCGATTTACGAGCGGCCCGACAAGGCCAAGCTGTACCGCGATCAGCTGCTGCCGCGGACCTGGAACGAGGCGTGTCTGCCGGACCCGGACTACTGAGCCGATCCGTTAGGGCTCGCAAAAATCTACTCGATTTTCTGCGGGCGCCCATTTGCCAGCTCAGTGGGTCGCAAGCTCGCGTCTTTGCAAGCCGGCTCGCCGCTCCGCCGTCTGCCGAGGTCGACTGAGTTATTCTCTGACATGCCCTTACCAGCTCAAGTCCGCCCCCACCGCTAGACGCACTTCCAACTCGCTGTACAGCGGCGATGTGCCCTCTGGCACCACTTCGCGTACCCGCCACTTGCGGCCGACCGCGCACTGCGCGTACCACGGACCCTGCACCCACAGCTTGGCCGCCAGGTTGCCCGTCCATTGCAGCGGGTCGCCTGGGCCGCGGTCGAAAAACACCTTGGCCACCATGGCGTTGAGCTGCAGCTTCTTGTTGGGATCGGTGCCCAGCCACGCCGTCGCGTCCAGGCGCCGGTCGTGCAGCCAGTCGACCACGCCGGCAAAGCGAAACTTGTAGGCGCGCGCCCACTCGACCGAAGCCCGCACCCCGGCAGTCGCCTTGTTGGTCGCCGCCGCGTTGCGGGCAGTCGGGCCGCGCAAGCTCCGGGTCTGCAGCTCGTAGAGCGTGCCAAACCAGCCGGGCAGGTAGGGGCTGCCAAACGGCGCGACCACCCGGCTCTCCAGCGTCAGCACGGTGGCCAGATCGCCGCGGCGGTGCCAGCTGGCGCCCATGTGCACGGCCAGCGCATCAGTGGCGTGGCCAGACACCGACAGATAGGTGGTCAGCGCCCGGCGGTCGTCGCCCCAGGCCACCAGCGACAGGTCCATCGCCAGCGCCGGCGCCTCTGGCCGCCACGGGCCGTCGTCGCGATGGGTCGAGGACTCCTTGCCGTCATGGCCGGTGACCTCGCGATCCCAGGCCGCCTGCAGCCCGAACCGCAGCTTACGCCAGTAGCCCGAGCTGACCGGCCGACCCCAAGCACGCACCGCCAGCAGATCCCAGCGCAGCACATCGTTGGTCAGCAACGACAGGCCAAAGTCGGGCTTCTGCACGTCGACCAGGGCGCCAGTGTGCCAGCTGTCGTACTGCCAGTTGTTGTAGTAGCGGTAGACCAGCTCGCCGTGGCCGAGCGAGACGCCGGTCAAGTCGCCCAGGTGCACATTGACATCGCCGGACCAGCCGCCGTAGTCGAAAAAGCGCAGGATGCGACCGTAGTCGCCCATCTCGTCCCAGTCGGGGCAGCGCAAGCCCGGGGTCTTGCAGCCGTCTTTCGGGTCGCCGTCGAGCACGCGGTAGCGCAAGGGGGCGCCGAGGCCAAATTGCCAAGCGCCCGACTGCAGCCACAGCTGAGGGCTGAGATCGACAAAGCCGTCGCTGCCCAAAAAGCTGGTGCCGAATTCGGCTCCAGCACCAACCTTGGTGTCGTCGGCGAAGGCTGGACCGGCAACAAGGACGGCAACCGCGGCGACAGCCGCCTTCCAACCGCTGGTCATGCCCTGGTTTCCGGCGGCAGCTTGGCGTGCGGGTGGGCCTTGTCGTACACGCGCATCAGGTGCGCGGTGCTGGCGTGGGTGTAGCGCTGGGTGGTTGACAGCCGAGCGTGCCCCAAAAGTTCTTGGACTTCGCGCACGTCGCTGCCGGCATCCAGCAGGTGGGTCGCGAACGAGTGGCGCAACGCGTGCGGGTTGATGGTCTTGTGCAGACCGGCCATCAAACAGCGCTTGTCGAGCATGCGGGCGACCGAGCGCGTCGACAGCCGGGAGCCGCGCCAGTTCAAGAACAGCGCCCGCTCGGCGTCCGGGCGCTGCGCCAGGGTCAGCGACCCCGACAGTACCCCGCGCTGGAGCAATTCGCGGCGGGCCGGCAGCCACGCCTGCAGCGCCGCCTGGGCCTTGGTGCCGTAGGGCACGATGCGGGTCTTTTTGCCTTTGCCGCGCACGCGCAGCAGCCGTTCATCGTCGCGGGCGTGGACGACGTCGAGGCCCACCAGCTCCGACACCCGCAGCCCCGCTCCGTACATCAGCTCCAAGATGGCGACGTCGCGCAGCTGCAACAGCGGATCGCCGTCGTCGCCGTCGAGCGGACGCGACAAAAGTGCAATGATCTCGTCAATGCTCAGCATCCGCGGCAGGCTCTTGCGCTGGCGCGGGCCGCGCAGGCCGTCGAGCGGGTTGCTCTCAGTCCAGCCCAGCTGCAGCAGGAACCGGTAGAAGGTGCGCAGGGCACTGAGCCGCCGCGCCACCGAAGCCGGAGCCAGGGCGTCGTGCAAGGCCTCGGCGTAGTCGTGCAGGTCGTCGCGGCTGGCGACCTCGGCGGCGACGTGGCGCTGCTTGCAGAACTCGGCGAAGTGTTGGAGGTCGACGCGGTACGCGCGGACGGAGTGCTCCGACAGGTGGCGCTCGACCACCAACGCGTCCAGAAACGCGGCGACCGGGTCGCGCGCGGTGGTTTTTTTGGCCGGGGTCGCCGGTGCGCGGTAGCCGAAAGGTGGGGTCGAGCCGTCCATGCGGCGATTGTGCATCGCGGGGGGCGGGTGTCGATTTTTTGACCGATCGCCCCTCCGCCTCGCCTGGTGTAGACTGCCACGACCCGCCGCCGCGGGCCTGCACGTGCCGTGTCCACGCCCTTTCGCTGCCAAATCCGCCTGGGGCTGTCCGACCTGGACCGCAACGTGTACGCCCAGCGCACGGTCGCCATCGCGCAGTTTCCCGACGAACCGGACCAGCACGTGCTGCTGCGCTTTTTGTGCTGGGTGTGGTTCTACGACGAGGCGCTGCAAGACGGCCAGGGTTGGCTCGACCAGAACCAGGCCGACCTGTGGGCCGCGGATCTGACTGGGGCGCTGACGCTGTGGATCGAGTGCGGCCCGCCGCCGCTCAAGCGCCTGTGCAAGGCCCTGGGCCGGTCGCGGACCGCGCGCTTTGTTGCACTGTGCGCCACAGAAGCGGAGGCGACGGACTTGCGCAAAGCGTTGCGTGCGGAGAAGCCGCGCCACTTGGAGCGCGTGGAACTGTTTTTCGTGGATCCGGAGTTCCTGGAGTGGCTGGAGGCCCACGGCCGCCGCAACATGGACTGGACCGCCACGCTATCGGACGGCACCTTGTACCTGGACTGCGACGGCAACACCCACCAGTGTCAGTTGCACCCGATCGCGGTGGCCTGACCGACGCCAACGGAAGCCCATGAACGAAATCGTTTTTTTCCTGGAACGCCGCGAGGCTACTTATCTGTCGCGCCTGCGTTCGCTGGTCGACATCAACAGCGGCCTCGACAACCCCGCGGGCCGAGATCGCATCCTTGCACAACTGGAAATCGTCTACAAAACGCTAGGTTTTGCGTGCGAGCGGGTAGCGCGCCCAGGCGACATGACCCACCTGGTGGCCCGCCGACCGGCGACCAAGCCCGACGCACCCAAGGTTCTGATTCTCGGCCACTTTGACACGGTGTACGACTCGACCAGCTCGTTTCAGACCTTCAGCGAACAGGGGCCATGGCTGGCTGGTCCGGGCGTTGGCGATATGAAAGGCGGTCTGGTGGTGGCGCAGGCCGCGCTGGAGGCGCTCTATCACGTCGGCCACCTGGGCGACTTTGACTGGGTGTGCTGCCACAACGCCGACGAGGAAATTCAGTCGCCGACGTCGCGTGAGCTGATCGAACAGTGCGCCGCCGACCGCGACCTGTGCCTGGACTTCGAGATCGGCCGCAAGACCGGGGCGGTGGTGCGATCGCGCTCGGGTGTGGGGCGGTTTTTCGTGACCGTGCACGGCAAGAGCGCCCATGCCGGTATGGATCACGGCGCTGGCGTCAACGCCATCGTGGGGCTGGCCAAGATCATCGTGCAGTTGGCCGAGCTGACAGACCCGAGCCGCGGCACCACGGTCAACGTCGGCGTGGTCAAGGGCGGCACCAAGCGCAATGTGGTGCCCGACGAGGCCAAGGCCGAGGTTGACGTGCGGGTGCAGACGCTCGACGAAGGCGAACGCATTGAGCGCAGGGTCCGCGAGATCTGCAAGGGCGAACCGGTGCCAGGTGCGCGTGTTGAGCTGGTGGGCGGCATCGGCAGGCCGCCGTGGCAGCGCAACTCGGCATGCGACAAGCTGATCGCCCATTTTCAGCGGGTGGCCGACGAACACGGGATCAAGCTCGGCGCCGAAGACACCGGCGGCGGGTCCGATGCCAACTTCACGGCGGTGCTCGGCATCGCCACCATCGACGGCCTGGGGCCGGTGGGCGAAAAACCGCACACGTTTGACGAACGCATCCAGCGCCACTCGGTCGTCGAGCGGGCCAAGCTGGTGGCGCTAGCGCTGCTGACCTACAAGCCGGACCGCGATGGCAGCGTAGCCGACCCGCGCGACGTCAACTGACAACCGCGCACAGCGCTTGCGGTTTGGCGCTTGCCGTTTGCTTAGGGCGCCGCCGCAGCCAATACTGCCCGTGGACCCGCGCCGACCCCGCCGGGCACCGCCAAGGAATGCGTGGCTTCGGTCTACTTGCTGCAACCGCCGATCCTGCTGCACGGCGCGTTCATCGACTACCCGTATTTCGCCAGCCTGGGGCTGTGGCAGGCGGCGGCGGCGCTGCGCGCGGCGGGGCACACGGTCGCCGTCATCGATGCGCTGTGTCAGCCATCGTCGGGGCTGCTCGCCGAATCGGGCGGCATGGTTCGCCTGGGGATTCCATTCTCGGGGTTTCTGGCCAAGCTGCCGACAACTGCGCCCGAAGTGGTGGTGGTCGGCCACAGCCCGTGGCTGCGCGCGCGACCGGCAGCAGCGGAGCTCAAGCGCCTGGCCGCGCACCTGCACGAAAAATGGCCAGACGCCCAGCTGGTGCTCGCCGACTGCGACGTCGGCGGCATGCACTACATTGAGTGGGGGCAGGCGGAGCTCGACGAGCTGGGCTTTACCTGGGGCTGCAAGTACGAAGCGGACGTGACCCTGCCGACCCTGGTGGCGCAGCTGGCCGCGGGCCAGCTGCCGGCCGATCGCCTCGCGGTCGGTCCGCCCGGCGACGAGGCGCTCGACGACCTGCCGCTGCCAGCCTATGACCTGGTGGACCTGGGTGCCTTTCAAAAGTTCCTGGGGCGGACGGCCAAGGCCCGACACAAGCAAGAGATTTTTGACCTCGGCCCGCCGATGGTCGCCATCAAGACCAGCCGCGGCTGCGTGTACCAATGCAACTTTTGCACCAGCAATCCGTGGCAGCGCGCGGGGCTTGCGGGCAAGGCTTACCGGCGGCACAGCGCGGCGCAGCTCGACGCCCACGCGCAGTTGCTGACGCAGACCTACGGCATCCGGCGCTGGGTGGTGCTGGACGAGCTGGTCAACGTGCACCCGGGGCACTTTGACGCGCTGCTCGACGTGGCCGAGCGGCATGGGCTGCGGCTGGATTTTCCCAACGGCATGCGCGCCGACCGGCTGAACGAGGGCCAGGTCGCGCGGCTGGCCAGCCTGTGCCCGGTGCTGTCGATCTCGGCCGAGTCGGCCAACGAGCGCGTGGCCAATGACGTCATCGGCAAGAAATTCGACCTGTCGGCCACCGAACGGGTCGCTGGCTGGTGCCGGCAGTACGGTCTGCGGCTGGTGGTGCACTGGATGATCGGCCAGCCGAGCGAGACCCGCGCCGAGATCAAGCGCACGCTGCAGACCGCCTGGGATCTGTACGAAGCCTTTGGTGCTGAGCCGCTTTTGCAGTTCGCAACGCCGATTCTGGGCACCGCGCTGCACAAGACAGCCACCGCCAACAACCTGTGGACAACTCGCGAAGACCTTGACATTGGTCCGCTTTTTCAAGGTCGCCCGCTGCTGCGCGGCCCCAACTGGGGGCCGGCCGACCTGTGGGCCTACAAGCGCGTGTTCGAGACCAAGCTGGCGATGCACAAGCCGCGCAAGGTCATTATGAACACGACCTATGTCTGCAATAATCATTGCGTATTTTGCGCCACCGGCAACCGCAGCGACTGGCACGGCGAGACGGACAAGCAAATCGGCTTCTTGCGTGAGCGGCGCGAGCAGGGCTTTGACCTGTGCGACTTCGATGGCGGCGAGCCGACCACCAACCCCAAGCTGTTCGAGCTGATTCGCGCCGCCCGCGGCATGGGCTACCAGCAGGTCAACCTGACCACCAACGGCCGGATGATGGCCTTGGAGCGCAACGCCGAAAAAGTGGTGCGCTCGGGCATCACCTCGCTACTGGTGTCGCTGCACGGACCCAATGAAGCGGTGCACGAAGAGAACGTGCAGGCCAAGGGCGCGTTCGCACAGACTATTTCTGGCATTCGCAACGCGCGGCCGCTGTGCGACCGGCTGGGCGTCGAGTTCGGCGTCAACGTGACGCTCACCAAGGTCAATACGCCGGTGCTGCTGGAATACGGGCAGCTGCTGGTCGATATGGGCGTCAAGCTCTGCAACGTGCAGTTCCTGACGCCGTTTGGCCGGGCCAGTGCCGAGTGCCAGCCGGATCCGGCCGAAGCGGCGCAGCTGGTCATGCGCCTCATCGACCAGTTCGGCGACAAGATCCGCTTTCAGATCATCAACCTGCCGCTCTGTTACCTGCCCGGCTACGAAGAGTATGGGCTCAGTGACATCGGCAAGCTGCAGCGGCACATGATTTTCGTCACCATGGACGACGTCAACCTGTTCGACTACTTGCAGAGCCGGCGCCGCCACGAGAAAGCCTGCGAGGACTGCCCGATGGCGGTGGCCTGCGAGGGCTTCTACTACTGGCCAGACGAGTGGCAAGACGAGGCGCGGGCGCGCTGGGGCGACTGACCGGCCGGTCTGCCATCTGAACCTGACCCTGACCGCGAGCCTGACCCTGGCCGAGCCGCCGTCAGCCCGCCACCAATTCCGCCGGCCTGACCCGCGCGTGACAGCCAACTTCGCCACAGGTCAGGCAATTGCGCGCCTGCTGCCAGCTGTGCAGCAGCACCTTGTGGTTGCGCACCAGCAGCTCGTCTGCGAGCAACCGGCCGTCTGCCAGGGCGAACGTCTTGCGCCACAGCTCATTTTCGCGTTGCCGCACGCCGGCTTGCACCCGCGTCTGGTCCTTACAGGCCCGGATCTCACAGCGGACTTCGGCCGGCGCGCGGCCGTGCACGTCCACCAGCAGCTGGCCTTGCCCCACGCGGCAAGCGAGCCGCACCTCGTCGCGTGGCGCCACTCGCAAGTCGACGTGGGGCCAGAACACGGTCGCGTCCAGACCCCACGGCTGATCGGCCGGCGGCGGCACCGCTTCTTTGCTGTGACCGTGGCGCTCCAGCACCGTCCAGCCCAGGTGCGCAGCGAGGTCGAATAGCGCGTTGGAGAGCATGCACAGGCCGCCGCCGAGCGCGGGCACCAGGCAGCCGCCGCGCAACTCCATGCCGTAGCGAAAGCCGCGACCGGCGGTCACCCGGCCGAGCGCCGTCCAGAACGACAGCGGCCGATCCGGGCCCAGCACCAGGCCGTCGAAGCACGGCGCGGCCAGCTGCAGATTGGCGTGCTTGCCAGCTTCAAGCCGCGGGTCGGCCGCCGCGTCGCCCCGGTCGATGGTTACCGTGCGCCAACCGTGCAGCTTGTCGAAACCGCCATCGGCGAAGGCATAGCGCGGCGGCGGGTAGGCAGCGGGCCGGCGCACATGGTCCCACAGCCGCTCTGCGCGGCGCACGTTGACCTTGGCGTCGCGCCACCACAGTTGCAACGGGCCTTGATCGCGCAGCGTCATCGTCCCCCTCCCGGCCGGCTGCGACGCGCCAGCGGGCGGTTTGGCCTAGGGCGCTTGATAAGCGGCTGCGGCGGGCAGGACCTTGGCGGCGCCGTCGCGCAGCACGAAAAACGAGAGCTTGCGGCGGTCGTGCCACGCCGGCGGCTTGTCCCAAGTGGCCCAGGTGTAACTCAGCGTGCCTTGCGTTGGGATGCGCCACGCTTTGGTCTTGCCATCGGCGGCCAGGGCCGGCTGAGCCAGCGGCAGGGTGTCGCTCGGATCCAACTCGGCCTCGCCGGTGCCGCCGTAGCTAGCGGCGACCAGGCCAATGTGGTCGACCGCAGTGGTGTCGATGGTTACCGTGCTCTGGTTGGCGTGGTCGATGGCGGCGCGGGTGCTCGGGTCGGCGAACTGCAACAGCGCCCAGGGAATGCGCAACTCCAAGACGCCGGTCTTGATGTCGTACCAGAAGTGGCTGGCCGAATTCTGACTCTGCGGCCCGCTGCGCAGCCGACCGGTCTCCTGACCCAGCGACGTCGCCAGCAGATGAAACGCCACCTTCTTGTCCGGCAGGATCTCGTGCCAGGCGTAGTCGCCGTTGGTGCGCGCCTGCGCCAGCAGCCACTGCCCGTTGTCGTTGGCCACGGTCCGGTACTTCTGCCAGATCTGCTGGGTGCCCTGGCCAATGCCAAACAGGTCATACGGTTGGTCGACCCACAACTGCACGTCGCTGTCGCTGTGGATGCGCACCTGGAACTCGATGCGGCGCTCCGTCTGCAGCACGCCCTGCGGATCGAACCGGCTGTCGCCGCGCACCGGGTCAATGGTGTCCAGGCCGATGACGTAGTCGACGCGGTCCCACTGCACCTTGCCGTCGCCATCGGGGTCGAGGCTGTCGACCCGCAGGCGCAGGTGCAGATAGCCCGCATCGTGGTCGACGGTCACGTCTTTGAGGCTGCGCATCGCGTCAAAGCCGTCGCCGCGCGGCGCCAGTTGCGGAAAAGCCTTGACCAGTTGCGGCGCCTTGCCGGCCCAGTCGGCGTCGCTGCCGTCGACCTGGTGGCCGCGGGTAGCGTCGCCGGGCAACAGCGCCACGATGCCAAAGTGCTGGTTGGGATTTTGCGGGTTGTGCCACAGGCGCTGGCGCCCCGGCGGTAGCACCACCGGCCCGGTCAGCCACGAGCCACGAAACCACTCGTCGACCATGTCGCCGATCATCGCGCCGTGCAGACCCGCTTGCGAGACGGTGCGCAGCGCGCGCAGGTTGGCCCAGCCCTGCTCCAGGTCGTTGTAGCCGCCGTGGTTCATGCCGCCCGGCGAGTAATGCGCACAACCAGGGCTCGACGGGTGACCGGTCTCGGCGACGAGCACCGCGAATTTGGAGTGTGCGGCACGCACAGCTTTGAGGTAGCCAAGCCACGGATTGGGTCCGTCCGAGTCGCTGGTCGCGGCGTACTCGGGCTGGTGCAGCACGAAATCGGGGTAGTACGGAAAGCTCTGGTAGGCCATGAACACGCCGGCCGCAAAGCCGCCGCGCAGTTCGACGTTGTTCAGATCCAGTGTCTCGTACTCTTCGGCGCTGGCCGGAAACGCGTGCTCGGTGTAGTGCTTGATGGGGTCGGTGGTTGGCCAATTCAGCCAGCCGACGGGTCGCTGTTGGCCGTAGCGGGACAACTCGGTCGCCACCACCAGGTCCATCATCTGCACGATGAAGCCCTCGATGGCCCGACCGACCGGCAGCGCGACGTGCTTGCCCTGCGGATGGCCCTGCGGCGCATGGCTGAGCGCTGTCTCGTGCAGCGTGATCGGGTCCAACTCGCGGCCGATGAGCCAGCCGAGCGTCCACGGCGACACGTCCGCGGTGTAGGTGCCGAAGGCCCGACCCCAGTTGCCCGGGTTCTGCTCGGAGCCTGGCTCGATCGTGCGTCGGCCGTGCACGACGTCCACCGCTTTGTCGATTTCGTCTTTGATCGCCGCGACAAGGTTGGGGTGCAGGTAGTCCTTGGTCTTCGCGGCGTCTTTGTCGTCTGCCGGGTCTTTGAGCCAGGCGCCGTGCAGCAGGAACAGCGGGCGCTTGGGGTGATTGAGGTTCCAACGGCGCAGTTCCTGATAGAACGCCGGGCTCTGGATGGTCTTGACGCGCAAGGTGTTGACGCCCATCTCGCCGGCGGTCTCCAGCCAGCGGCGAATTTGCGCGCGATCGGCGTCGTATTCGCCGGGGCTGCGGCCGGGCAGCGCCGTCGAGAAGTTCAGGCCATACGGCCACAGTGGCTGCCAGTTGCCGCCATTGGCCGCCGCGTAAAAGCCGTACTGGTCGGTGCGGAACTGGTAGCGGACGCTGACCGCCGCGGCCGACAGCGCGTCGAGGTCACCCAGCTGCGGTGCAGGATCGTCGCCACAACGGACGCTGGTCGCCAGCATCGCCGCCAGCACCGCCACCGCAATCGATCGCCCCGTCGTCATCGGTTGCCACCTCCTGCCGGTGGACGGTAGCACAAGGCGCTGCTGCCGGCGATTGGAGGCCAGGGTCAGCCATGGCAGACTGCCGCCATGGCCGACAACGCCGACCGAGCACAGTTCAGCCCGCTTTCCCGACTGGACGCCGTGCTGCCGTGGTTGGCGGCGGTGCCGCTGTGCGCGCTTTCGCTGCAGCCGATTGCGGACTCGGACGTGCCGATGCACGCGGCGGTCGGCCGCTGGATGGTGCAGCACGGCGCCATCCTGCCCACGCCCGACCCGCTGGTGTGGACCGATCAAGGCGGCGATGCACCGCACGAGTGGCTGGCGCAGATCGCCATCGGCGCTGTGGCCAACTTGGGTGGTCTGGGTTCACTGCGCTGGCTGCTGCTGGCGGTGGTCGTCGCTTGCGCGGCAGTGCTGGTGCGGTCGCTGCGGCGGGCCGGTGCCGAGCCGGCCCAGGTCGCTGCGCTGCTGGTGGGCTGGACGGCCGCGATCGCGCCGCACGTGGCGATGCGCCCCCATGTGCTCGGCTGGCTGATGGCGCTGACCGTGCTGGGCCTGGGCCTGGCCGATCCGCGACCGTGGTCGACCGGGCGGGCGATCGGCTGGGGGTTGGCGACGGCGCTGTGGGCCAATCTGCACAGTAGCGCGGTGGCGGCGCCGCTGTATGCCGCCTTTGGGCTCGTCGATGCCGGGTGGCACGCGCGCGCAGACCTGCGCGGGGACTGGTGGCGCCAGCCGCTGCTGCGGCTGCTGGCCGTGGGCGTAGGGGCGCTGTGCCAGCCGATGGGTCCGGGTATCGTCGGTTACGTGCTGCGGTCGCAGGCGATCAACGGCCGGCTGAGCGACGAGTGGCAAGGTCTGCTGCGCCCCGACGTGCTGCAGACCCACCCGGAAATCCTGGGGTTGTGGGCGGTCGCGCTGGCGGCGGCCGCGTTGGCCATGCGGTCGCCGTCGCCGGGCTTTCCCGGGCCAGCTGCGGCGGGCCTGGCGGTGCTGCACGCGGCGCTGACTCGCCGCATGACCGTGTTCCTGTTTGTGCCGGCGCTTTTGGCCGGGGGGCATTGGCCGCACTGGCGCGGCTGGCGGCCGATCGGCTGGGCGGCGGTGGCGCTGAGTTGCCTGTTGTGGCTGCCGGGGCTGACGGAGCGGGCACGGTCGCGTCCCGCGGTTAGCGGCGGCGCTTTTCCGGTCAAGGCGGCCGCTTTTTTGGCGCACTCCGAGCTGGAGGGCCGCCTTTTCAACCCCGATCCGTGGGGTGGCTACCTGAGCTGGCAGCTGGCACCCCGGCAGCAGGTGTTCCTGGACGGTCGCTGGCTGCTGGCCGGCGAACAGGTGGTGCGCGATGGCCTGGCGCTGCAGATCCGCCAGCCAGGCCACGCCGCGCTATGGGATCGCTACGGGATTGAGGTGTTCGTCCAGCGCACGGCCGACTACCTGCAGGTCCCGCCGCCGGACCCGATCCAGTTTGCGCTGGCGTGGCGCGACGGCCAGGCGGTGGTGCTGCTGCGCAAAGGTCCACACCACGCCGACAATGTCGCCAAGGTCTGCGCGTTCTACCGCCGCTTGCCGACGCTGGCGGCCAACGGTCGCTGGGCGGGCAAGCTGCAGGCGCCGCCCGGCCAATCGAGTCCCACCGATGTGCCGGAGGTTATTGCGGGGTGTCCAGAGTAGGCCCATTGGCTTGCGCCATCGCCACGGCCGGCCCAACCGCCCGCCGCCACTGCGCCGACTGCAGCACCCCGTCCGGGTCACACTGCTGCTGCCACGCGGCCCACTGTCGCAGCCGCTCGGAGCCAAACATCGCCAGGACCGTCTCGGGTCGCACAGTGGCGTCTTTGGCGAAATACACCCGGCCACCGGCCGCCGCCACGATGTCGTCGATATCGTGGCACAGTTGCCACAATGCCACGCGGTTTTCAGCGGTTACCGCGAAGTCCTGCGCCAGCGAGTAGCCGTCCAGACCGTGGCTGAGTAGGAACCGATCGGCGCGGTGGCGCTTGACCACCGACAGCCAGTTGACCAGCCCGCGCCCTTGTTGGAGCTCCAGCACCGTTTGAAAGACCTGCCGTGCGCGATCGGCCGGCACGAACACCTGATGCTGGATGAGGCCGCCCGGGCTGTAGACTTTCTTCCAGTCCGGCACGTAGTCGAGCAGAAAGTGGAAGGCGCCGTGGGTCTGGCGGTAACGCTTGTCGCGGGAGAGCAATAGCCCAGAGTACCAACGACCCAGGTTGACCAGCCGCATGCCCCAGCTGTTAGAAAATGGCTTCAGAAACCGCCACATCCACGACTTTGGCACCACGCCGAACAGCCGGCTCGGCAACTGCTGGTTGGTCACCTGCAGCGCGGTCGCCGTGTCCGGTTCGTCGCCGGCGGGCACGTGGTAGGCGGCGTGGATAAGGCTGCGGCCCATGGCTTTACCGGTCGCGAAGGCATCCAGCCACGCCACGAGGTAATCGGCCGTGGCGGCGTGGGCGTCGAAAAACGCAAACAACCCATTGAGATCAGCGGCCGTGGTCGCCCACACGTCGAGTCGCCCGGCATGCACACGCTTGAGTTGCAGCTCGACCTCGGTGATGACGCCCAGCGTGCCGGCACCCGACACCACAGCGAAGAACAGCGGATCGGCTGGGGTCAGCTCCTGTACTCCGCCGCTCGGAAAAACGACTTTGATCGCCCGCAGGTGGTCGCCGATGGGCCCCACGCGCGCCGCGTTTTTGCCGTGGATGTTCATCGCTGCGGCGCCGCCGAGCGTGGGGGCCATCGTGCCCGACACCACGGGCGGCCACCAGCCGTGCGGCACCGCGGTCTGCCATACCTGTCTCAACGTGGCGCCGGCCTGGGCGCGGACGACGCCAGTCTGCGGGTCGAAGTGCAAAATGCGGTCCAACGCAGACAAATCGCAAACGACGTCGCCGCAGGCCGCGTCGCCGTAGGAACAGCCAGCGCCGCGCAGGGTCAGCGGTCGCCGCGCAGTACGCGCTGCCTCGAACAGCGCCGGCAGACTCTGCGCATCGGTCGGACGCACGACGTCGGCCGGACCGCCGACGGCCATACCCCAGCCGAGCACGGTCTGGCGAGCGGGCAGCAGCGCGGTCACCGGTCAGATCGCCAGCCGCCGGAACAGCAACGACGGGATGCAGCGAATCATGCCCATGATCAGGCGATAGCCCGGGTGCACATACACGGTGTGTTCGCCGCGCTCTATTGCCTGGGCGATACGGCGGCCGGCCACCTCGGCCGAGACCGTGAGCGGCAGCTTGCGCGCGCCGAGCATTGGCGTCTGTACCGGACCGGGCTTGATGGTGACGACGTCGACCCCGAGCACCGACAGGCGATTACGAAGCGATTCCAGGTAGGTATGCAGCGCGGCTTTGCTGGCGCCGTATGCCGGAGCCTGGCGGCGACCGCGGTCGCCAGCCACCGAGCCGATGCCACACAGCACACCCTTGCCCTGGCCGGCCATGTGGGCGGCGCCGAGGTTGAGCCAGGCCATGGCACCGATCACGTTGACCTCGATGATGTGGCGGTCTTTGGCGATGTCGAATTCGCGCGGACCGACCTCGGGCATCACGCCCGAGCTGTACACCAGGGCGTCGCAGCCGCCCATCTCGGCCACGATCGCCTGCCAGCACGCCGCCACGGCCGCGTCGTCGGAGGCGTCGCAGGTGTGCACGACCGCCTTACCACCTTTTTCGCCGACCTGTGCAGCAACGCCATCCAACTCGCTGCGGCGTCTGGCCACCAGACCAAGCGTGCGACCCGGCCGCGCCATCGCGACAGCCAGCGCCGCGCCGATGCCCGACGAAGCGCCAATGATAAGAATCTTGTGCAGTTCCACAGCGGCTTCCAGGGGGCCGAGACGGCGACCGGACGCGGATTGCACGCCCGACCGCGGCCGCAAGTCAAGCGTTCAACACCTGCCAGGCCGGCCCGCATTTCAAGGGCTGAACGCGTGCAGGGCCTTGCGAACCAACAGCGACAGCGCCGCGAACAGCAGCATCCAGTACAGCAGCCGCCGAAAGGGTTCTGGGGCGATGCGCTGGTGGGCGCGGTTGCCAATCCACTTGCCGACCAGCAGACACGGCAACAGCGCCGCGCTGCCGAGCAGCGTCTGACCCGTCAGCTGGCCAAGCGACGCATACTGGACCACCAGCACGCTGCCGAGCACCAGCCACAGCGCCGACAGCGTCGCCCGCAGCGCCGACTTGTCCTGCAATTGCCGGCTGGTCGCCCACACGATGAGCGGCCCGCCGGAGCCGTAGATGCCGTGCACCAGGCCACCACCGACCAGGCCCGCTCGCTGTGCGCGCAGCGACAGCTGGGCGCCGCCCGGACCGCGGACCAACTCCAGGCCGGCCAGGACCGCGACCAGCAGCGCATAGCCCAAGATCAGCCACGGTCCGGGTGGCGCCAGCCGATAGATCACCAAACCAGCCGCCATGCCTGCGCCAATCAGCGGCAACATCGTGCGCAGCAGCAGCGGTCGGGCCACGTAGCTGCGGTCGCGCAACGTAATCCACACCGACAGCAGTAAGTTGACCGGTACGTACAGGGGCAGCAGCGTGTCGAGCGGCAGCAGCTGCGCGCCGAGCGTGACGGTGATCACGGTGCCGCCAAAGCCGGTCAGCGCCTCGGCCGCGAACGCCAGCGCCACCACCGCAAACAGCGGCGCCGGGATATCTACAACGGCGGGCACCGTCAGTTCGCGCTCGGATCGTCCAAGGCGTCCAGGAAGCCGACGATGAGCTCGGCGGCCATGCCGCGGTCGGGCAGGCTGCCCATCATGCCGTACATCGCCGCCTGGCCGTCGTCGGCAGCGGGTTTGCCGCGCACCTGTTCGGCGCTCTGCCGCAGGTCCGCCAAAAAAGCCTCGACGTGCGGCGCATGGGCGGCGGTGATCATCGCGTGCAACGCCGGCGGCAACTGCTGGCGATCCAGGTGCCAGCCGCGGGCCTGCATCGCATCACCCAGCTGATAGACGTCGCCGTCGTCGCAGGTAAAGGCAAACACGGTGGCGTCGGGTTGCCCAAGGATGCGCAAGCCTGGTATCGCTGCGATGCCTTCCATCATCGCACGTGCGGCGCCGAGGCTCTTGCGCGCCAGGCTCAGGTAACCCGCTTGACCCAGGTGGTGCAGCACCGCCCACGCTGCCGCGATCGGGCCACCTGGTCGCGTACCCGCGGCGGACGGCGACCCCCACAGGCCGCCCGGCCAGTCGGCGTGACCCATGAACTGGTGCTTACGCAGGTCGCGATCGCGGTACAGCACCAGCGATGCCCCTTTGGCCGCGTAGCCATACTTGTGCAGATCGCAGGAAATCGACGTCACGCCAGTGACCGCCAGATTCCAAGGCGGCAGCGTGCGACCCTGCTCGCGATCCAACACCTCCACGAACGGCAGGATCATGCCGCCCAGGCACGCGTCGACGTGGCACAGAAAGCCGCGGTCTTGCGCAAGCGCCGCCAACTCGGCGATAGGGTCGACGACACCGTGCGGATAGGCCACCGAACTGCCGACCACCAGCACGGTGCGATCGCTGGCGAGTTCTGCCGCAGCCAGCGGGTCGGCACGAAAATCGGCGCGCACCGGCACCCATACGGGTTCGATGTCGAAGTAGTGCGCCGCCTTGACGAAAGCCGGGTGGGCCGTGGTTGGCAGCAACATTTGCGGCTGGCGGATGCCTTTTTCGGCGCGGGCCCAGTCGCGGGCGGTCTTGCACGCCATCAGCACCGACTCGGTGCCACCAGAGGTCAGCGTACCCACCGCGTTGGGGTCGCCCAGTAAGCCGGCGGCGATGGCGAGCACTTCGGTCTCCATCTTGCGCAGGCTCGGAAAGGCCATGGGATTGAGCGCGTTTTCGGAGAAGCAGCGCAGAAACGCCGCTTCCAGCACGGCTTTGACGTCGTCACCGGCGTGGTAGACCAGGCTGAAGGTGCGGCCGTCGCGCCAGTTGGCGTCGCCCGTGCGGTAATGGTCGATGGTGCTGAGCACGCGCTCGGCCGGCCAGCCCGTTGCGGGCAGGGCGTCAATGGACATTGGGTTTCCTTGTGCTGGGCCGGCGGAAGCGGACTAAGCGACTAAAAAACAATAAGTTGAACGCTCACGGCCAGCGGCGGAGCCGCGAGTCGGTCTTGGAAGCCGCGAACTGGCAACCGACGAACCCAGCAAAGGGGCGAAGGCAATGATTGAGTAAATCATTCCCGGCCCTACGGCTTGCCACAAATGGCGGTCATCGCAGTTTGCGGGTTGTCGCAGGTGTTGCCCTGCTCAAACCCCGGTAGTTTCTGGCCGTTGACCGAGCAGAAGCACTGGCTGCCATCGCAGTCGATGGCGATGGTGGTGCCGTTGCAAGTTGAACTGCAGCCGCACTGCGGCTTGGCGTTGGGGTTGCCGGGGTCCATGCCGCCGGCATAGCAGGTGCCCATGGTGCACGGGTCTGGCGGAGGCGGTGGGTCCGGGCCGCCGCCGCCCAGACAGTCTTTGAGTTGCAGCATGACGGCCGCGCACGCCACCGGCGGTTCGGCCTCGCCGTCGGGGCCGCAAGTCAGCACGCTGTCGGTGGCGCAGGCCAAGAAGGCCTGGACCTTGTCGGGCGGGCACTTGCTGGTCTCCTTGAGGAAGCCGTCGCAGCCGGCCAGACACTTGTCGAACGGATCGTCGTTGGGGCAGTTGGCCTTGGCGATGTTCTTGCACACCGTCTCGCACGTTGCCGGTCCCGACGGGCCGCCGTCAACGGGCTTGGGGCCACCGTCCGTGGGTACCGGTCCGCCGTCGCTCGGCTTTGGACCGCCATCGGTTGGGGCCGGACCGGCGTCGGTGCCGCCCGATTGCGCATCGAGCGCCGCGTCGGTGCTGGCCACATCGCCCGGGGTGACCGCATCGGTCGAACTGCCGTCCTTGCCAGCGGCATCGGCGGTGGACGTTCCTGCATCGGCCGATGTGCCGGCGTCGCTGCTCGAAGCGCTATCGGCGCTCGAACCACCGTCGGTACCGGCACTGGTCGCATCGACGGAGTCGGTGCCGCCGCTCGACCCGCCGCCGCCACCAGCGCCGCCGCTGGCCACGCAGGCCGTGCACAGCGCCAGCAGGGCGCCAGTCATCCAAACATACAAACGATTCATGGTTTCACCTTGTCGCGGCCGCCCCGCCGTACCACGGCGCCGCAAGTGTACACGCCGCCTGCGCGCGCGCAAACGCGGCGCTTTTTCAGCGGTTACAGGCAAGGCGTCGCCAGGCCTGCGATCCCGCGCTGGCACAGACGGCCAGCAGCAGCGGATCGAGGTAGGCGCGAAATCGGTAGTTCTCGCCGTGTTCCAAGGTGTTGCCGACGAGCGCTACCCAGGCGACCGTCCATGCCGAGACTGCGAGCAGCGCGAATTCAGGTCCGTGCTGGTCCCGGCGCGCGCTGCGCACAAGGCGCACACCGACCAGCGTCAGCGCACCAAACACGCCAAACGTCAGCACCACGGCGGCGCCGTCGACTTCGAGGAGCACGATCTGCGCCCACGCGGTGTGAACGTCTTCGATCGGCTGCCGCGCCGGCCGCAGAAATGGGTAGACGCCAACGGGTCGTAACCACGCCAGCCACGACCCAAGCTGGGCGCGCAGCCAGGCGGTCGGTTCGGCGCCGTAGATCGCGAACGCATCGTGGACCATCTGACGCGACAATGCGATGTAGTCGGCGTGGTTGAAGTTGGGTCCACCTTGTAACTTGTGGGGTGCGCAGACGGCAGGATGCGGATCCGGGCAATGGTGATTTTTCGTTGGCGCAACGTAGGCATGCAGGTCGCGAAAGGGACCCACTACGCCGGCCTGCGACAACTGCCCGCGCGCGGCAAGATCACGACGAATCTCGGGCGCGCTAGCCGCGTGGGCGGTGCGCAGCAGGCTCATGCCAGCCCAGGTGCTGGCGTTGGCTGTGCCGAACTGCGCGAAGTTTTTGGCATAGGGCAGCGTCATCAAACCAAGCGTCAAGGTGGCTACTACCCAGGTGCGGCGGGGCAATGGTGGCCTGGTCCAGGCGATGAGCACGAAAACGCCAACGGCCCACGCCGGATGGAACAGACTGCGCAACCAGCCGAGCGCAACCACTGACGCAGCAACCGTAATCCAAGCAGCGGTTCGGCCTTGTGCGGCGACTGGTGTGGCCAACCACAAGATCGACAGCGACACCGTCACCGGCTGGTCGTAGAACAGCCAGTGCGCGACCAGCCAATAGCCTGGACTGGCCATCAGCAGGGCACCGGCCAGCGCTGCCGACCACTGTCCAGCGCCGAACCGCAGCGCCCGGCGCCAGGTCAGCAGCCCACCAAGCAAGCCCAGGCTGTCCAACAACGCATGGACGACCGCGCCGGTCGGGTTGAGATCGGCGGCCAGGATGCCGGCGATTGCGGCATTGTAGAGCGGCGGCTGGGCGTGCAGTCGCCACAAGCAGCCCCAGGGGTCGACGTGCAGCCAGTGCAGATCGAGTAGTTGCCAGGTGCGATCGAGCGGCGCAAACACACCGACGCCCCGATCGTGGGCAAACCAACACAGCAGGCCCCACCAAGCCGCGAGCCCTGCCGCGGTCTTGATCGCTGTGCGCCCGCTACCCTGGTTTGCCATTGCTTCCTCTGGGTGGGCCCGGAGCATAGCTTGTGCGCCTCGACAAGAGCACGGGTCCACCGGCGCTCGACAGTGAGAATTCTATTTTCTCTCTCTAAGAGAGGTGGTGGCGGAGGGCCTGTGGATGGCGGGGACGGATGCAAAAAGACATGTCGCTGTCGAGCTTTGCTGACGATCGCCCTGTGGATGACGCGGTGGAGCAACGGCGATTGATCCCCAGGCGGTCGGCGTGCGCCCAACTTGTTCCCCAGGCCCGGGGACAACTGCACCGTGATCCACAGGCTTTTACACAGGCCCGTTCATCTACCTGGGGATGGCCATGGCTAGCCTGGCGCGGATGCGACGGTTTTCGCAAACTCACGCCGCTGGCGTCGCCTGTTGTCAGGATGTGAACAGCAAAACGCGCAGCCGACCGTTGACACGCCGGGTCGTCGGGCGTACTATTTTGGCCCGCCGCTGGCCTCCGGGCCGGCAACGCGTGCCCCCGTGCGGGGTCGCAGGCGCTGCATCATCGTCCGGTTCCGCCTTGGACCAAAGGCCTGTGGGGCGAAAAATCTCGTTGAAGGGCGAATAGCTCAGCGGTAGAGCGGCGCCTTTACACGGCGTTGGCCGCAGGTTCGATCCCTGCTTCGCCCACCGTGCGGCAATTAGCCGGACTGCAGCGCATCCATGCTGCGGTCAATCGATGATGCTGCGGCGAATAGTTACGGAGTGGTAGTTCAGTCGGTTAGAACGCTGGCCTGTCAAGCCAGAGGCCGCGGGTTCAAGTCCCGTCCGCTCCGCCCCAAACAATCTGCGCGACCTGCACCTGCCCAGCCGACCGGCTGACCGGTTTCGTCGTCCGTCGCGTCCAGCCTGGCGCTGGTCAGGGCTCGCCGCCGTGTTGCACCTGCCCGGGCTTGCACTACGCGTTGCGGATCGGTTGCCCGAGGCGGTGACGCGCGTCCTCGCCCGCGACCTGTCCGGCCCCGTTCGCAGTTTTGGCCGCTGGGGCCGCTATCTGCGGCCTGTCGATCTGTGCGTAGCGGCCGATCAAGTCAGTTTGCGGGGCGCAGCCGAACTGCCCACCGTCCTGGACTTGCGCGGATTGTGTCGCGGCGACAGCGTGTGGTTGCTCGATCCGGCGGCGTGGCCTGATCCGCCAAGCGATCGCGAACTGGCCGATCTGCTGCTGCACGAACTCGCGCACGCCCTGTGGAATCAAAATACGGCGCCCGCTGCTGGCGGTGTGGTCGCAACGCCCCCGACCTGGTTTCGCGAGGGCTTTGCCGTGGTGGTCGCCGAAGGGCCGCCCGCGCCCGCTATCCGCCGGCAACTGGACAGTCAGGTTGTCGCTGACGCGGCCTACGCCGACGATGCGCAACTGGTGGCCCTGGGTCCTGTCGCCTACACGGCGGCCGCCGTGGCGTTCGACGCTTGGACTGCGCAGTTTGGCCGGCGCAGTCTTGGCGCACTGCAGCGTGGGCTGCGCCGCGGTCTGACCTTTGCCCGGGCGTTTGAGACGGCCTGTGGCACGGGCGACCGCGCCTACATCGCGCAACTGACGACGACCATGCAACGTTAGTGCTCGTAAAAAATCTACTCGATTTTCTACGGGCGCCCATTTGCCAGCTCAGTGGGTCGCAAGCGCGTGTCATTGCAAGCCGACTCGCCGCTCCGCCGTCTGCTGAGGCCGACTGAGTTATTCTTTGAATGCCCTAATTAGCCCGGGCAGCGTCCGGCGCGTTGGCCGGCCTGGGGTTTTGCGCTACGGTAGCCGCCTTCGCAGGGGGCGCACATGGCCAGCAACGACGACCAGCATGACCCAGCCACGCCACCGGTCCCGGCGATCTCCGCAGCCGGTCAGCGCCGCCGCGACAAGTACTCGTCGACGCTGCTGTTGACGCCTGGCATGGTCGACTTGCCGCCCGAGATGATGGCGCGCATGGCCAAAGCCGACCCGAACGTGCCGCAAGCGACGGCCCAAGTCGATGCCGCCGCACGGGTAGCGCGCGAGCGCGAGCGCCTGGCGCTGGCCGACAAGCGCAAAGTGCACTGGCGACGCTGGGGGCCGTACGTTTCTGAGCGCCAGTGGGGCACCGTGCGCGAGGACTACTCGGCCGACGGCAACGCCTGGAACTACCTGCCGTTCGACCACGCCCACCTGCGCGCGTACCGCTGGGGCGAAGACGGCATTGGCGGCCTGTGCGACAACCGTCAGCGGCTGTGCTGGGCGCTGGCGCTGTGGAACGGCAAGGACCCGATCCTCAAAGAGCGCCTGTTCGGCCTGGGCGGTCCCGAAGGCAATCACGGCGAAGATCCCAAGGAACTGTACTGGTACACCGATGCCCTGCCGAGCCACTGCTACGGCAAGATGGTCTACAAGTATCCGTGCGAGCGCTTTCCCTACGAACAGTTGCGCGACAACAACCGGCGCCTGTCCAAGCGCGAGCCGGAATTCGAGCTGCAGGACACCGGCGTGCTCGACCACGGCTACTTCGACGTGGTCATCGAGCATGCCAAAGCGGACGTCGACGACGTGCTGGTGCGGGTGACCGTCACCAACCGCTCCGCTCTGCCGCGGACGCTGCACCTGCTGCCGACCGTGTGGTTTCGCAACACCTGGTCGTGGGACCACGACGCGGCCAAGCCTTCGATTGTCACCGCGCTGGACGGCGCCGATTTCGGGCAGCTTGAACTCGCGCACCCAACGCTCGGGCAGCGCTGGTACTACGCCGAGCGCCACGGCCAGTGGCTACTGACCGAAAACGAGAGCAACGGCGAACGCCTGGGCTGGTGGCCGGTGCGGCAGCCGCGCGCACACTATAAAGATGCGTTTGCCGATGCGGTGATCCAGGGCGACGCCGGTGCCTGTCACCCGGACCACGGCACCAAGGCAGCGTCGTGGCACGTGCTGCAACTTGGGCCGGGGCAAACCGAGGTGCTGCGGCTGCGCCTGCGTGATCAACCGAACTCGACGCCTTTTGGCGACTTTGACCAGGTGTTTGCCGAGCGCGTTGCGGACCTCGACGCCTTTTATGCCGCCGTTGGCTCGCCGGCGATGACCGACGATGAGACGCGGGTGTATCGGCAGGCGATGGCCGGCCTACTGTTTACCAAGCAATACTATGGCTTTGACCTGCGGCGCTGGTTCGACGGCGACCCGGCGCAGCCCAAGCCGCCGGCCAGCCGCAAACAGGGCCGCAACGCCCACTGGCAACATCTGTACCACGACGACGTGCTGTCGATGCCCGACAAGTGGGAGTACCCGTGGTACGCCGCCTGGGACCTGGCATTCCACTGCGTGCCGTTTGCGCTGGTCGACGCCGACTACGCCAAGCGGCAACTGCGGCTGATGCTGCGCGAGTGGTACATGCACCCCAACGGCCAGATTCCGGCCTACGAGTGGAACTTCGGCGACGTCAACCCGCCGGTGCACGCCTGGGCCGCTTGGCGCGTCTACAAGATCGAGCAGCGCGCGACCGGCAAGGGCGACACCGACTTCTTGGAGAAGATCTTCCACAAGCTGCTTATCAACTTTACCTGGTGGGTCAACCGTAAGGACGCCGAGGGCAACAACGTCTTTGAGGGCGGCTTCTTGGGCCTGGACAACATCGGCGTGTTCGATCGCTCCGCGCCGCTGCCGAACGGCGGCCGCATCGAGCAGAGCGACGCCACCAGCTGGATGGCGATGTATTCGCTCAACCTGCTGGCGATCGCGCTGGAATTGGCCCGCACCAACAAGGCCTACGAAGACGTCGCCAGCAAGTTCTTTGAGCACTTCATGTACATCGCCGATGCGATGCGCACTACCCACCTGTGGGATGACCAGGACGGGTTCTTCTACGACGTGCTGGCGCTGCCCGGTCACCAGAAGATGCCGATGCGCGTGCGCAGCATGGTCGGTCTGATTCCGCTGTTCGCGGTCGAGACCATCAGCGAAGAGGTCTTGGACAAGCTGCCGCGCTTTCGCACCCGACTGCAGTGGTTCTTGGACAACCGCCGGGATCTTCACGAGACGGTCAGCCAGATCGCCCAGGTCAACGACCGCGGCCTGCGGTTGCTGTCGGTGCTCGACGAGAGCCGGCTGCGGCGCATCGCGCAGGTGATGCTCGACGAGTCTGAGTTTCTGAGTCCCTACGGCGTGCGCAGCCTGTCGCGGGCCCATGCCGATCGGCCGTACGTGCTGGTGCTCGACGGCTCGCGCCACGAGGTGCGCTACGACCCCGCCGAGTCGTCGACCGGCATGTTTGGCGGCAACAGCAACTGGCGGGGCCCCATCTGGTTTCCGGTCAACTTTTTGGTCATTGAGGCACTGCAGCGCTTTCACTACTTCTATGGCGACCGCGTGCAGGTCGAGATGCCGACGGGCTCTGGGCACCTGGTCAGCCTCGGCGAGGCCGCCGCGGAGTTGGGCAGGCGCTTGGAGCACCTGTTCGTGCGCGACGAGGCCGGGCGACGGGCCTGCAATGGCGGCGATGACCGCTTCGACTTCGACCCGCACTACAAAGACCTGGTGTTCTTTCACGAGTACTTCCACGGCGACACCGGCAAGGGCCTGGGCGCCAGCCACCAGACCGGGTGGACGGCGCTGGTTGCCAAGCTCTTGAAGCAGACTCAGCACTGACACGGGAATGCATCGGCGCTGCCCGTTTTGCACTGCAAAGTTGACAGAATGTGCGGCCCGGATAACGTCGCTGCCAGCCGGCGCGGCATGCGCCCTTGTTGCCCCGCCTGATGCCTTCCAGTTCGCCGAATCAACCCGCCGCTGTGCTGCCCACGCCGTTCGACCGGGTGCGCACCCTACTGGCGCTTGCGACCGAACGGGCGGCCGCTACTGGCTTGCTGCCCGCACCGGTGCTCGCCGCCGATATCACGTTAGAGCGCCCCAAAGAAGCTGGCCACGGCGATCTTGCTACCAACCTGGCGTTTTCACTGGCTAAGGCCGCGCGATCCAATCCGCGTGCGCTCGGCGACAAGCTGGCGGCGCTGGTCGCCGAGGTCGACAGCGACCACGCGATCGCGCAGATCGAGGTCGCCGGGCCTGGGTTCCTCAACCTGTGGCTGGGACCCGTGGCGTGGCACGATGGCCTGCGCGGTATCGCAGCGGCGGGCGACAACTTCGGTCGAACCAGCAATCCAGCACCGCAAAAAGTCCTGTTGGAATTTGTGAGTGCCAATCCAACCGGGCCGCTGCACGTGGGCCACGGCCGCGGCGCGGTGCTCGGCGATGCGCTAGCGGCGGTGCTGCGGGCTGCCGGTCACGAGGTCAGCACCGAGTACTACATCAACAACGTCGGCAATCAGATACACAAGTTCGGCCAGAGCGTGTGGTTCTGGCTGCGCGATCCGACGCGGCGCACGGCAGCCTTGGCGGTGTGGGCGGCGGGCGATCCGGTGGCGTTTCCCGAGGGCTTCCCGGCGGGCTTTCCAGAAGACGGCTACCGCGGTGCCTACATTGCCCAGATCGCCCGGGACCTCGCCAACGACCCAGCGATGGCCGCGTGTGTGGCACTGCCAGACTGGGACGACAACGCGGCGTGGGGCGCAGCGGAACCTGAAAACCCGAGCGGCCGCGCCGACAACCGCCGGCTGTCGCTGCGGGCCTGGCAGGCCATGGTGGTGCGCATCGCCGCCGATCTCGGGCGCTTGGGGGTGCGGTTTGACCGCTGGCAGAGCGAGCGGGCGCTGCACGGTCTGGACGGCGGCCCTGATCGCGTGGCCGACTGCGCGCAGCGCTTGCAGCGCGCCGGCTGGGCCTACGAGGGCGCGGGCAAGGACGACGACGACAGCGATCCGGATGCCGGCAAGGCCTTGTTTTTCAAAGGCACGCGCGAGGATATCCCCAAGGCCTTCCGCGATGGCAAGGACCGGGTCATCGTGCGCAGCGACGGCCGGCCCACCTACTTCGCGGCGGATATCGCCTACCACGACGACAAGCTGGCACGCGGCTACACCCACCTCGTCAACGTGCTGGGCGCTGACCACCACGGCTACGTGCCGCGCCTCAAAGGCGTGCTGGTGGCGCTGGGCGACTTGCGACGGCAGGAAGGCGATCCCAACGCCGCGCTGTGGTCGGGCGATCGCCTCGAAGTGCCGCTGGTGCAGATGGTGGCGCTTTTGCGCGATGGCAAGCCCGTGCCGATGGGCAAGCGCTCTGGCGAGTTCGTGACGCTGGCCGACGTGATGGACGAGGTCACCACGCCGGGCAACCCGCGCTCGGGGCCCGATGCGGTGCGGTTTACGTTTCTGTGCCGCAAGGCCGACGCGCAAGTCGACTTCGATTTGGAGGTCGCGCGACGCGCGTCGCTGGACAATCCCGTGTACTACGTACAGTATGGCCACGCGCGCATGTGCAGCATCCTGGCGCGCGCTGCGTCCGTTGGCCAGCCGCTGGACCAGCGCGCAGCCCTGGACGGCACCCACCTGGGCGCTTTGCGCCTGCCCGCCGAGCGCGACCTCGCGCTGCACTGTTGCGAGTACCCCGAACTGATGGCCCGCGCCGCCCGCAGCCGCGAACCGCACCAAGTTGCGTATTACCTGCGCGACCTGTGCGCCGCCTTCCACGGCTGGTACACCCAGGGCAAGCAGACCGGTCGCGTCATTGGCGAGGACCCGGCGCTGACCCAGGCGCGGCTGGCGCTGGTGGCCGCCGCGGCGCAGGTCGTGCGCAACGGCTTGCACCTGCTCGGCATCAGCGCACCCGAACGGATGGCCGTGCTCGCCGAAGACGATGACTCGCCCGCGGCCGCGGCCGCCGGAGCCCCCGCATGACCGCGCCCCGGTCGCCAGAGGAACACGGCATGACCCCCGCCCATCCGGCGCCGCTGCCCATTGCCCTGGCCGACACCTTGCCGCGGCCGACGCGGCTGCGCGACTTCGACAAGGTCCAAGAGCGCCGCTACGTGCAGCTTGAGCTCGGCCGTGCCGTGCAATTGACGCTGTTTGGCGTGGTGGTCGCTGCGGGAGCGTTCGTGGGTGGCTGGATGGCCGGTGTGCAGGGCTGGCGCCCCACCTGGCTGGCCGGCGCCGCCGCGGTTGCGGCGTCCGCGGAAACCGTTGCGAACCCGCCATCGGCACCCGTGCCCGCGCCCGTGGTGGAGCCCCTGGCCGTCGCTGCGCCGGCCGTTGCGTCCGCTGAGGCCATGCTCGCCGCGCTCGACGACGCCGCGCAGATCGCCAAAGAAGCTGCAGCCGCGCCAGCCGCGCCGCTCGTTGTCGCAGCCGCCGATGAGCGTGTCGTCGGCTCCGACGAACCCTCTGAACCCGCGGCCGAGGCCGTCGCTGCCGAGGCCGTCGAACCACTCGCCGCGCCGCCCGCGGCCGAGCCGGCACCCGCCGTCGCCGGCGACCCCGACGGCGCCC
>SXRM01000384.1 GCA_005792545.1 Pseudomonadota bacterium
AAACCTTGTATAGTTCACTGATTAGTTCGCCAGGTGTCACGGCGGGCCGCCGCAGATCACAGGTCTGCGGCAAACCAGTTGATCGCGGTAGGCATTATCTGTCAACTGTTTCGGAGGTTAGCGATCTAGCGATCGCCCTGATCACCGATACCGGCTACGTGGACGGAGTTCGGCAGTTGGACCAAACTGCAAAGGTCCCAACAAGTCGGATGATGCTTGCGAACAGCGGCCGCCAGTTTTGGTGGATGACGTTCAACCACAGCGAGTACGCCGAGGCCAGAGCCGGCTTGATGGACCTGTGGCTCAACCAAACCTGCGCCACCTCCGGCCCCTGCTGGAATTACACCTACGCCGACTGCGCCGACACCAACCCGTGTACATCCGACCTGTGCGACGCCGCGCACGGCGGCTGTTACCAGGAAGCGCTACCCGATGGCATCGCCTGCGCGGCCGGCAAGGCGTGCAAGTCCGGGGTTTGCAAGTAGACCTGCGCGGAGTCCGTCGCGAGCGCACGAGCGCCCACGCTACCAGCGTTCCACAGTTTCACTCGGCGCCTCAACCACCCACCAAGTCACCGTTTCTCGATCGGCCTGCAACACTACGCCGATCAGCGCCAGCTCAACCCGGTCGGCACTGCAAGCCACACACAGCGCCTCCGCCGCCTGCCACAACCGCCGCTGCCGACGGAGCGGCCAGCGACCAACGGGATCCTCGATCGGCAGCCGCGACGCCTTGACCTCGGCGACCAGCAATTCGGTTCGGCCCTCGCGCTGCCGCAGCATCGCCAGGTCCACTTCGATGCCGCCGATTCGCGCATTGCGCTGCCACGGCTGCCAGCCGCGCGTGCACGCCGTCGCCTCGGCCACCGCTTCGCCGCGCTGGCCCAGTGCCCGGTCGGCGGCCTTGCGGGCGCGCGATTCGGACGCAGGCTCAGCCAAACAGGCCTAGTTGCCGCGCCGCTTGCGCTACCGGAGCGTACCCCAGCCGGTGACACGGACTCGGTCCCAACCGGCGCACCGCTTCCAGGTGGTCCGGCGTCGGGTAGCCCTTGTGGCGCCCCAGGCCATAGCCGGGGTAGCGCAGGTCCAGCTCTTGCATGTGCCTGTCACGCGCAACCTTGGCCAGGATCGACGCCGCGGCGATGGTTCGACTGCGCCCATCTCCTTGCACCACCGGCATTTGCTGCACATCGGGCGCGTCGCGCAGCGCCTGGTTGCCGTCGATGACCCACAGCACGGCTGGCGGGTGACCCGCCGCCGCTGCCATCACCGCCGCGCGTCGCGCCGCCCGCGTCATCGCCCGCACCGACGCCCACAAGATGTTGTGCTCGGCGATCTCGTCCACTTCGGCGAACTCGACCGCAAAGCCGAGCGCCGCCCGCTCGATGGCCGGCACCAGCGACTCGCGGGTCGCCTCGGTCAGCTTCTTGGAGTCGTCGAGGCCGGCGAGGCCCGTGCCGGACAGGGCCGCGTCGTCGCCCAGAATCACCGCCGCCGCGACCACCGGTCCGGCGAGCGGTCCACGGCCCGCTTCATCCGCGCCAAGCAGCGGCCACAGGCCCAAGTCGCGGCAATGCGCCTCGATCTCGCCCGGCCACACGCGGTTGGGCAGGCGCGGCGCCAGCAGGATGCGGGGCTGGCTGGTCACGGCGTGCTGCCGATCCACACCACGCCGTCGGTGGTGGTCTCGCGCTTCCAGATCGGCACGCGCTTTTTGAGCTCGTCGATGACGTAGCGGCAGCCGTCAAAGGCGGCCCCGCGGTGCGGCGCGGCGCACGCAATCGCGACAGCCACTTCGCCAATCGGCACCAGGCCCAGCCGATGGATGGCGCGGGCATCGACCAACTCAAAGCGGGCGATCGCCTCGGCGCAGATGGCGTCCAGTTCCTTGATTGCCAGCGGCGCATAGGCGCTGAATTCCAAATGCACCACGTCCAGCCCGCGGCTGCGCTTGCGCACGGTGCCGACAAAAGTGGCGATGCCGCCGGTGCCGTCCAGTTCGACCAACCGCTCTGCCGCGCCCGGCTCGATCGGTGCCTCGACCAGTTGCGCCCGCACCGTGCCGCCCGAGGCAGGCGGCAACACCAGCACCTCGTCGCCCGGCTGCACGGCATCCGCGTCGCGCAAGAACTCGTCGTCGCGGGCGTACCGCGAACAAGTCGCCAGAAACGTCCACCGACCGCCGCGCGACCCCAGCGCCGCTTTGAGGTCGGCGACCGTGCCACTGGTCCAATCCAAGGGTTCGGTCTCGCAGCCGGCCAGTTCTTTGGCGGCCGCAAAGTGCCGCAGCGTAATCGTAGCCATGCGCACCTCAGGCCGGCGTCAGGTAGCGGGCGACCACCTTCTTGACGCCATAGCCGGGAAAATTCACGGTAATCTGTGCCTCGCCGCCGTAGCCCGCGACGTCGAGGACCTGACCCAGCCCAAACCGCGTATGGCGGGCCTTGCCGCCCGGTCGAAAGCCACCGCTCGTCTCCGAGCGGTCGATCACCGGCACGTCGTCGGCCGGTCCCGCGGCCCGCTGCTGGGGCGACAGCAAGCTGCCCGTCAGCGGCGTCGGCCGTGGCTGTCCCCAAGTTCCGGTGCGCACCACCGAGGCAACCGTCGGTCGCGTCACATCGCCGCCGGCACCCCACGACGAGGTGGACCGCCAGTCGTGGATGCGGGCCACCTGCACCAATTCGCGCGGCACCTGCTGCAAAAAGCGGCTGGGCTGGGTCGGCATGTCCAGGCCGTCAAAGCGCCGCCGCTGCTTGGCATACGACAGGTGCATCTTCTGGCGCGCCCGCGTCATCGCCACGTACAGCAGCCGCCGTTCCTCTTCGAGATCGCGGCCGTCGCGCGCCGATTCGTTGATGACGTTGGCGTGCGGGCACAGGCCTTCTTCCAGGCCGACCACGAAGGTGACGTCGAACTCCAGGCCCTTGGCGCTATGCATGGTCATCAGCGCCATGCGCTCTTTGTCGGCGTTGAGCGCATCGACGTCGGCGACCAGCGCCACATTTTCCAAGAAACTCCGCAGCGTCGGCTCGTCGGCCGAGTCGGCGTGCTCGCTCATCGCGGCCAGCAGCTGCTGCAGGTTCTCCAGTCGATCCTGTGACTCGGGCGAGCCCTCGTCTTTCAGTGACTTGCGCAGTCCGCTCAACTCCAGCACGCGTTCGCCGACCTGGTTGGCGCGCAACTGGTCCAGGCCATCGCGCATGCCATCGATGAGGTGAAAGAACGCCGCCAGCTTGTCGCGGTTGCGCCCGCCCTCGCCGCGCCGCAGCAGATCGCGGGCCGCGGCCGGGGCCGACAGGTTCGCGCGCGACGCGTGGGCCTGCACCGCGTCGAGCGTGGTGTCGCCAATGCCGCGCTTGGGGCTGGTGACCGCGCGCAAAAAGCCCGCCGAGTCATCCGGATTGACCAGCAGGCGACACCACGCCAGCGCGTCTTTGACTTCGGCGCGCTCGTAGAACTTCATGCCGCCCAGCAGCACGTACGGCAACCGAAAACGCCGCATCGAGTCTTCGAGCACGCGCGAGCAGGCCTTGGTGCGGTAGAACACCGCGATCTGGCTCAGCTTTACCTGGCCGCGCAGTAGCTCCACGGTCCGCGCCACCCAGTCCGCCTCGTCACGGTCGCTCGGCAGAGCGGCGAGCGTGATCGGCTCACCGTCGCCAGCTTCCGTCCACAGCACCTTGCCATGGCGGTTGCGGTTGCCCTGCACCACCGCCGTCGACGCCTTGAGGATGGTGCTGGTCGACCGGTAGTTGCGCTCCAGCTTGATGACCGTGGTCGGGTCGTACATCTGCGGAAACGACAGGATGTTACCGACCTCGGCGCCGCGCCACGAGTAGATGCTCTGGTCGTCGTCCCCGACTACGCACAGGTTGTTGTGCGCGCTGGTCAGGTATTTCAGCAGCTCGAACTGCGCAAAGTTGGTGTC
>SXRM01000385.1 GCA_005792545.1 Pseudomonadota bacterium
ACCGTGCCGCCGACGCGGTAGCCGGACAACTCGCTCATGTTGAGCAGTTCTTGCACGACACCCTGGCCGGCAAAAGCAGCGTCGCCGTGAATCAAGAGCGGCATCACCTCTTTGTGCTGGGTGTCGCCGCGGCGGTCCTGGCGGGCTCGCGCTCGGCCTACGGCCACCGGGCCCACGAATTCCAGGTGCGACGGGTTGAAGCATAGCTGCAGCTTGACGTCGCGGCCGGCCTGGGTGCGCCAGAAACTTGTGTACCCCATGTGGTACTTGACGTCGCCGCGACCGAGCTTGCTGTGCGGATCCTGGTCCTCGAATTCGCGAAAGATGTCCGACGGGCTTTTGCCCATGATGTTGGCGAGCACGTTGAGCCGCCCGCGGTGGGCCATGGCCAGCACCACTTCTTTGACCCCAGTCTCGGCGGCTCGCTCCAACGCCATGTCGAGCAGCGGGATCAGCGACTCCGCGCCTTCGAGCGAGAAGCGCTTGGCGCCGACGAACTTCTTTTGCAAAAAGTTCTCAAAGGCTTCGGCTTGCGCGAGCTTGCTGAAGATATGGACCTGTTGCGCCTGCGACAGCGCAATGTGGTTGTCGGTCGACTCCATGCGACCTTGTAACCAGTCCTTGCTCTCCGGGTCGTCGATGTGCATGAACTGGACGCCAATCGGCCCACAGTAGGTGCGCTGCAGCTTGGCGATGATCTCGCGCAGCGTGAGCGTCGGCTCGCCGCCCAGCATGCCGGCCGAAAACGAGGTGTCCAGGTCCGCTTCTGACAGGCCGAAGTACGGCAAGTCGAGCTCGGGGTGCGAATCCTCTCCACCGCCGAGCGGGTTGACCTTGGCGATGACGTGGCCACGCACGCGGTAGACGCGGACCAGCATGTCGACGCGTTCTTGTTTGCTGTTGCTGACTTGTGCCGCGGTCGGCGCGACATACAGGCTAGACTGGGGGCGGGCCGGTTCGAACCGCGGCGCGTCCAGAGCGGCGAACCAAGCGCGCCATTCGGGCGAAACGCTTTGCGGCGAAGCCAGATAGGCGCGGTAGAGGTCCTCGGCGAAGTCGAGATTGCCCACCCCGCCCAGGTCGGCGAGCGTGGCGTCGGCGGTCGGCATCGCGGCCATGGGCGGGGCTCCGGGCCAGGTGCGCGCAAGGGGTTGGGCGAACGCGCGTTTTTGGCGGCGCGGCGCAGGGAAGGGTGCGGCCGCGAGGGGCGAAAGGATGCGCCAAAAGGGGCTGGGGGGCAAGGTGCTTTCGGCGACCTGCGTCAGCCGGTCGCTCTGCCAGCTACGCGAGGCTAGAACTCAGCCCCTGCGCGGACGGTTACCACGCCGCAAACGCGGTCTTCCACAGCCCGTTGAACGCCGCTCCGTTCACGCTACAAGCGCACCACGTGTACGCGCCACTGGGGCTGCAGGCCTTGGCGGCCGGAGGTCCAGCCACGTCGTAGGCGTGCCGCAAGGCGCTCGCGACCCGCGCCGCCAGGTCCTTGACCTCGGCCTCGGTGGCACCGTCGAGTTGGTTGTTCCAGGCCAGCGCGATACGCGCATCGGGCGCCGTGTTGTTGACCGCCCACGCCCGCGCCGCGTAGACAGAAGTGCTGGCAAAGTGCTTCATCTGCTCCAGCGTCAGCTTGTCCGTGTTGTAGATGTCGCTGCGCCAGAACGCCGAGCCGAGCGGCGTGTAGCTCTCGCCGAAAAAGGCCTTGGCTGCCGCCGCCCCTGCCGGCCCGACATCGGCGAGCCGCGCGTGGTGCATGGCGAACATGTTCACCGCCTCGGAGCGTTGTGCGACCGTTGCCGAGCCGACGCATACGGTGGCTGGGTCGCCATAGACCTCCTGGCCCCACCACTTGACGTAGGCGTTCATGTCTTGCCAAAAGCCTGTCGAGCGTCCAGTCCTTGAGGTTCGGCTTGTACACGGCAAAGTTCTGGGTGGCCTGGCCCATGCCGATGATGTACACCGCTCCGCCCATCGCGGCAGCGCCGGCGGGCCCCTCGTACAAGCCCTGCACGACATCGCGCACGGCTTGCCGCACCGCTTTGTCCGTGCGCACGCTCGACGGCAGTTCGTTGATGGCCCAGTGGTCGCGGCCGACAACGTAGCCCTTTTCGACCATGCGCTTACGGAATTCCTTGCCTTTTTGCAGCCAGGTCATCCCGGCGACCTCAGACCAGCCCGCCCAGTGGAACTCGGCGAGTGCGTGAAAGCGGCTGCCGTGGCCATGGACCTCGGTGATTGCGGGTTCGCCGCGCGGCTGGGTTTTGTCGCCGGCAATCGCAGGCAAGTGGATGTAGTAGTCCGCGCACGGCGCCGGGTCGTCGGCGAACGCTTGCGCGAGGTGGCCCCAGCCTTTGGGGTTGTAGGTCAGCACTTTGGCCTGAAAGGTGCAGTTGGCTGGCATCGGCGGTGGCGGCCAGTTCGAGACGCATTTGGCGTCCTTGCACACCATTGCGGCGGCGCAACCGCAGTCCTTGGGGCATGCTGCGCAGGTTTCGCCGTTCTCACACTTGCCGTTGCCGCAGATAGGAGCAGGCGGCACGTCGGGCTTGCTGGTGTCGGCAGTCGAGGTGTCTGTGACGGGTGGCACGTCCGGCGCGTCTGGTGGCGACTGTGCGTCCGCGGCAAGCGCAACGTCGGCCGGCGGTTTCGTGTCCGCGGTCGATGCGAGGTCGGCAGGTGGCGCAGCGTCCGCGACCGGCGGGTTGTCGGGCAGCAGGGCAGCATCCGCGGCCGGGCTGGTACCGTCATCGGCTGGTGCGCTCCCGTCCGGTGACTGAGCGTCCGCGACGAGCATGGCGTCTAGCTGGGTTTCAGCGCCACTGGTGGCCGCGTCTGCGTCGGAGTCGGCGTCGTTTGGCTGTGGCGGCGCGTCGATGGCCACGAGGTCAACGCCCGTCGCTTCCGTTTCAGCGCGCTGATCTGGCACGGCCGCGTCCGTCGTTTCGGCTGCTGCCGCGGCGTCCAGCTGGCTACCGCCGAATTCGACCTCGGCGGCCCCGGGGGCCAGCGTTTCGCTCGCCGTTGGCCCCACGCAAGCCGCGGCGCAGGCGCCAAGCACGCAGAGCATCATCACGACTGGCTGCCGCATGGCGGTCCTCTGGTCCCGGTTGACCACGAACCGGCGTGATTACGGTACGCTGAATCGGTCAGCCATGCTAGCCTCGACAAGCGCCGCCTACGCGGCCCGGCTGATCGATGCCTGTTGTCCGCCGCCTCACCAATCGCCTGGTCCTGGGGCCAGCTGTCGCAATTGCAGCCGTAAGCCTGGTTGCCTGCGCTTCGCCCGCCACGACGCCCGAACCACCGGCAGCCCGCGTAATCGTGCTCTGCGATGCGGTCTCCCTGCCCTGGGTGCAACCCGCCGTCGCCGCCATCGGCGACCCGCGCGCCACAGCTGGCCTCGCCAACGCCGCAACCTCTACCGCCGAAGCGTGGGTCGTGCGCGTCGCGACTACCGCGGTCTGCGACGACTGCTTTTCCATCGCGCGCGCCGGCCGCACCCTCAACGTCGCGGGCGGCAAGCCGCGCGGCATTCAATATGGCGTCTTCGCCGCTTTCGAGTCGCTCGGCTACCGCTTTGCACATCCCCGCCACAGCTACCTGCCCAAGTCGTTGCCGTCCGAGCCCGCGGCGCTGCCCAAGGGAGAGCAAACGCCATTCGTCGCGGAACGTCGCGGGCTGCACCTGCACACCATCCACCCGACTGAGGCCTACTTCGACTTTTGGATGCCGGGACTCGACCACCTGGAAAACGCCAAGGCCGTCGGAGAGTTCGTCTTGCGCCACCGCGGCAACTACCTGCAATGGGTCGGCCTGGACGACATCATCGACGACAGCAAGGCTCAAATAGCGTGGCGCGAGCACACCCGGGCCATCAACCAGCACCTGCACAGCCGCGGTCTGAAGACTGGCATCGCCATCCAGCTGTTCGGCGCCAGCAATCTGCAAAAAGGCTTTGACCTCATCGACGTCGACCCGGAGCCGGCCAAAGAGATGGCGAGGCGGCTGCAGCTGGTGCTCGCCGGCAACGGCTTTGACACCGTCAACCTGAGTTTTGGCGAGTTCAGCGGCGCCAAGCCCGAGACGTTCATCGCTAGTGTCAACGAGGCCTACGAGGCCATGCAGACCGTGCACAAGGGCGTCGACGTGGCCGCGACCATCCACGTGGGCGACACAGCGGAAACGCGGGTCATCTACCAGGGCCAGCAGATGATCTACTACTTTCTGGTGCAATTCTGTAATCCGGCCATAAGGCCTTGGGTACACACCGTAATGTACTACAATCTGTTTGAGGATGCAGGGGGCGCATATCACCACAAGGAATTCGACGCGCACCGCAACTACTTGCTGGACCGCCTCAAAGTCAACAAGCAGGTGGGCTACTTTCCCGAGACGGCCTATTGGGTGGCGTTCGACGTCAATGTGCCCACCTACGTGCCCCTGTATCTGCGCTCGCGCTGGTTGGACTTGGACGAAATCGCCAAGCGAGGACCACCACTGCGCGACCATGTGCTGTTCAGCTCGGGCTGGGAGTGGGGCTATTGGCAGCATGACGCCCTGACGCTCGACGCCAGTTATACGCGGACGCCGACCTGGGACTCAGGGCTGCGGTCGTTCTGGTCGGCCTGGGGCGAGCAGGGCACGCGCATGGCCGATCGCATCGCAAAACTTGGCGATCTGCAGCACAAGGGTCTGATTCAACAGCGCTTGGCCGCGTATCTCGCGGGACGCGAGGCGACCATGGACGTCGGCTACACGCTCGGCATCGTCTCGCAGCCCGACCGGCTGACGTTTGACAAGCTGCGACCGCAGACCCCCGAACAACGCGCTGATTTTCGCACAAAAGTTGTCGCGCCGCTTGCCGAGCTGTCCAAGGGCACGCGGGTGCTGGCCGAAAAAGCAGCAACCGACCATGGCGGCGACGCCTGGCTGACCGAAGCGGCTGACGGCATCGAGGTCACTGCGCTGCGCGGAGAGTACGTTGTCGCACTTTACGAATCTGTGCTGGCAGACGCCGACGGCAAAGGCGCGGACCGCGACGCGGCAATCGGCCGCGCGGAGGCTGCGCTGAAAATCGCCAAGGCGACGGTTGCGCGTCGCCACGCCAGGCTCTGGGACGGCCCCAGCCAGCGTACGCTGCTGCGCGCGGCCAATGCCACGGTCTACCCGTACGGCTACCTGCACGAGGCTGACACGCTGTGCTTCTGGGAGCGCGAGTTGGTGCAGGTCCGCAATCTACTGTTGGGTCAAAAGGCCACAGTGCCGGGCTGCATCTTTTGACCGGCTGGCGCCTGATCGCCTAGCGCCCGTCGACTGAAAGCACTTCGACCTCTCGGGCTGCAGCGCCGACCCCGGCCACCACCACATCGCCCGCTTGCTTGCCGAGCAGCGAGCGCGCCAGCGGCGCTTGCACCGACACCACCTGCACTTGCTCGCCGTCGACCTCTACGACCATGCTCGCGGCGAACGGCACCACGAACACCCAACGCGGCAAGCGAGCGCCGTCGACCTCAGCCAATGCACCCGGCCCAATCGCGGTCATTGCCTCCGGCGGCGCGTAGAAGTGCAGGTCGGCAATCACTTGCCGCAAGGCCTCGACACGTTCCGTCTGGCCGGCGGCGAGGTAGCTCTGCTCCAGGGCGCGGGTGTCGTACTTGTTCTCGGGCTTGGCTTGCTCGTCCAGCGCGCCCTCGACGGCCGACTGCAAGGCAGCAGCCTGCGTTGCGAGTTGGCGTCGCAACTCGGCTTCGATGGCGTGCAGGATGGTGGTTTTGGTCATGAAAAACAGCAGTTTAGCAAGACGCGGTTGCTACCTTCGCGCTAGGGCAACGGCAGATCCATCGCCGCAACCATTGCGCGTTCGACGGCCGCCAACTGGTCCCCAGTCAGTTCGCCGACTTTGCGCGACAACTTGGCGCGGTCAATCGTGGTCACTTGATGGACCAGCGCCACTGTGTCCACGTCAAGCCCGCATGTGCCGGCAGGTAGCGAGACTACGGTGGCCGCGCGTGCCATTTGCGCCACCGAAGTCGAGCACGGGACAACGATCAGGCTGCGCCACGCCGCAACCCGGTTGAAGCCATCGCTCGACACGATGACGATAGGCCGATCCCCGCGCTGCTCAGAGCCGGACCTCGGCTCGAGGCGCGCCCACCAGACATCGCCCCGGCGCACTGCTACCCTGGCTCCACAATGGCTTCCAAGCTGGCGCTCTCGAGCGCTGGGTCGAGGTCAAGCGTCGTGCCAGCGTAGGCCCGGGCAAATGCCTCTACTTGGTCACGGATGCGTTGCCGCTCGCGCTCACGCAGCAGTCTGTCGATCGCCAGCCGCGCAAGGGCGGTCGCGGGGATTCGACTGCGTGCACTCTCCGCACGCAGCGCGAGCCAAGCGGCTTCGTCGAGCGGAACATGCAGGTTGTGATGGCCAGCCATGCCATGATTCTATGGCAGCTCGAGTCGAAGTCAACCCCCTCGACGCTACGCTACAAATCACACCGAAAGTTCAACCCAGCCCGCCACAGTGGCACCCGCATCGCATCGACCGCGGGCTGTGCCATGGGGCCAAACTTGGCCGGCAGCGCGGTCTTGAACTGCGACACGTAGCCCGTGAATTCCCCAGACCCGAAGCTCGCGCCGCCAAACAGCTCGACGCTGAGGTCCGTCAGCACCCGCGTCGTCAGGTTCAACTGGGCGGTGCCGCTCTGGTCCGTCAAGTTCATCAACGCCAACGCTGTCACGGCGCTGTCTGACCAGCTTCCCGGCGAAATAACCGTCGCCACTGCGCCAGCGTAGTCGCGACCCGTGTGCAAGGGCAGCAGCGGCGACGCTTTGCCGGCGAGGCCACTCGAAATCATGGTTTGCACCGCTTCGTCGGCCGTCACGCCCTGCGGGTTGTGGAAATACTCCGCGCCAAGCACCAGCGTGTCGTCTTCGCCATAGGCCCAAGTGTGCGAGAGCCCGGCGGACAGCTGCCAGCGCGGGTCCTGGCCGTCGGGAAACCACGCAGCCATTTCGGCCGTGAGGTCGAAAACCCAAAGCGCCGACGACACATCGAGACCGACCTTGGGGTCGAGTCCCTTGCGCAGCGCGCCAACGACGCCAAGCTCCGTTTGCCCGACAAGGAACTCGGCCCGCAGCAAGCCGCCAATCTGCTCCGCGCGCGCGGCGTCTTCGCTCAACAGGATGCCGTAGAAATTCCAGTTTTTGGATTCCACCGGCACGTGCAGCTTGACCATCAACGGGCCCACGCGGTCGTCAAAGAACGTCAGCGGGTTGAAGCGCGCCAGGTTGATGACGTCCACCGGGTTCCAGAAGCGGGTCGCACCAAACCGGACGAACTGCCTTCCTGCGGTGACAAACACGGTGCGGCCGATGTCGAACTTGAGCCACATCTGGGTCAACACCGCGCGCACTTCGTCGGTGCTTTGGCTGAACCCCAAACTCGCAACGCCAGCGGGCAACGCCGGTTGGGCGTCGGCCAGTGGGTTGTAGACCAAGCGGCCGCGGGTATAGACACGAACGCGGTCGTTTACCCGCGAATCAAAGTACGCCTCGAACAGCGTGCTGTTGCCGATGCCCAGGTCGCTCAGCGCCTGTGCTTTGGCGAGGCTGAATGAATTGCGCTGGTAGAAAAAACCGCCGATCTGCGTACGGTCACGCGTCAGCAACTCAGTGTTTTCCTTGGCATCCCCGGTCAGGCGCGCGTCGCCCAGGTCAGCCGCATCCGGGTCGCGGTCTTTACTCGTTGGCGACGCCGCCGCCGGCGCTGAAGCTGGCTTTGGCTTTGAGTCCTTGGCGTCGTCGTCCGTGTCGTCGCCGAAAACCGCGTCATCGCGGGCTTTTTCGTCGTCCGCGCGCGCCGAGACGGCCAGCAGGGCACTGGCGCAAGCAGCAACGACGGCCAGACGCCGAGCCAGGCTGTGCGGCGTCATCGCGACTGTGACTCCAGCCAGGCTTTGGTAAACAGGTTGGCCTGTAGTGGCCGCAAGTCCATGTCCTTGAGCACGATGACCGTCGAATTGCCTTTCTCGACCTCGTCGTAGATGTAGATGGTCTTGGGCGTCCACACATCGGCCTTCTTGGACTCGCTGAAGCGCTTGGCCCACTTGGGGGTCAGGTTGGTGCGCATCAGCTTGCCGCTGGCGGCGTACTCCTGGCGTTTGAGCACGTTGCCACTGCCGGTGTTGCACCACAGCACAATCTTCGGGTAGGCGACGTCGACGCCCTTTTTGACCGTCAGCGTCAGCCTGTGGGCTTGGATCTTGCCCAACATCTCAACGCCGTCGTACTTGGCGTCAAACTCTTCTGCCAGGCGGCTCTCGTCGAAGTCTGCGCGACGACTGTCTGTGCCACCGATGCGCTCTCGCTCGGTGCGGCGTTCCCACTTGCCGGTGCCGGGATCATACATCCACAGGTTGCGTTCGATGCGCAGGTAGCCCTTGCCGCGCTCGCTTTTGGGCTGGGTGAACAGAATCATCAGCTTGTCGTCGGCATCGCGCCGATACACGACAGCTTCCATGACCACGTCGTTCTTGGCTTTCTCTTTGCGCTCGATGTAGACCAGGGTCTTGTAATCGCCCGAGTTCTTCTGGCGGTCGTCGATCTGCTTGATGAGCGCTTTGACTGCAGCTTCGTCCAACGGCTTTGCCGGCGGATCGCCACCCTTTTCCTCTGTCTCCTTGACCGCTTCCTGGGCGGCAACCACGGTGGGATCAACCACCGCGGCCACCTCGGCGAGCGCAAGGCCGACGGCAAGTCCGGTGCTGCCCATCACACTGCGGATCCTCTGCAAAATCATCGGAGTTCTCCCTCGCCTAGCTCGCCGTTTGCATGGCCTTGACGGGTTGCAGGCGGCTAGCGCGCCAGGCCGGCAACAGCGACCCCAAAGTGGTCACGACGGCAATCACGGCCAGCGACCGCGCCACCGTCGGCACGTCCGCGACCAGCCACAACGTCTCGGACATCAGGAACATTTGAAAGGCCTTGGGTACCACGATTTTGGCGGCATTCAAGGCCAGACACAGCAACGTCGCGGCGACACTTCCCGCGGCCGTCGCGCCGAGCGCCAGCAGGGCGACCTCCGTCACGAACATCCACAGCACCCGGTCGCGCTGCATGCCAATGGCGCGCAAGGCCCCGATTTCGCGGGTCCGCTCGCGAATGGCCATCCACAAGGTGTTCATCACGCCGATCACGATGATGACCAGGAGCACGGTGACCAGCACGAAAATCAGCGCACTGAGCGTAGTCAGCGTGTAGCGCATGAACGCCATCTCGTCGATCCAGGTCGTCACGTCGATCTTCTGGCCGGTCCAGTCTTCGCGCTTGACCGTGTCGAATTTGCGCCAGAACGGTTGCGGCTGCGGCTCCATCACGCGCAGCCCGGCGGCCTCGATGTCTGTGCGCAGCTTGGCGGCGACTTCTGCGGCTTGCTCGGCGTCTTTGAGGTAGACCTGGATGGCGCCGGTGGTCGAAGCGTCCAACTCATACAGGTCGCGAATGGCGTCGTGGTGCACGAAGCAGTTGAACGAGCTCAACATTCCAAGATCGCGACCAATAGCGACGATGCGCACATCGACCGTGTTGTTGACGCCGCGAAAGGTCTGCGACGACACGGTCAGGTTGTCGCCGACCTTGACCTTGAGGCGCTCGGCCTGCTTCTCGAAAATCAGCGCGGTGCGCGGCTTGGCGAGGTCGTCAAGGTTGCCGTGCGCTAGCTGCACGACCTCTTTGAAGCCCGCTTCGTTGACAATGTCCAGGCCGGTCAGTACCGAGTTCAGCGAGCTTTCTTCGCTGACAATCTTGCCAAAGCCGCGGCCGCGCGTGACCACGTAGTCCATACCCGGCGTTTGCTTGCGCACCGTTTCGAGCAACGTCTGGTACTTCGTGACCAGCGGCGCCGCCGTCCCAGCCGTGATCTTGTAGAAGCCAGCGACGTTGACATGACCCGTCGACAGCGTGGTGCCGTTGCGCAGCATGGTCGCTTGCATGCCGTTGAGCAGCGCCGACAGCATCACCAGCAGCAGCGTCACCATGGCGACCGCGCCGCCCAGCAGCAGCGAGCGTCGCCGGTGCTGCAGCAGGTTGCGAAAGGCGATTTGAACGATGGTCTTCATGGTCGCCTCCTACTCCGCGTCCTGCATGGCTTGCAGCGGCGTCACCCGCGTGGCCAGCCAGGCCGGGTAGAGCGTCGACAGCACAGTCACGATGGTCACCACCACCAGCGCGACCACAACATAGACCGGCGACAGCGTCGGATGCAGCCGCGGTCCGGCAAACAGAAACACGAACACGTCGTTGAACGCCGCAATGCCGTGGCTGTTCAGCCAGGCGACGACTAGCGCTCCGAATGCGCTGCCGAGCGCACCGAACAACACCGCTGACACGGCGGCTTCGACCAGGAACATTTTGCGGATGTAGCTGCGCTGGGCGCCGATGGCCCGCAGCGCGCCGATTTCGCGCGTGCGCTCCATGGTCGCCAGCACCGTGGAGTTGTTGATGATGACCATGGCCGTAAAGAAAATGATGAACAGCGAACCGGCCAGCACGGCGTAGATAACGAACAGGAACTGGCCGACCATGCCCGACGCCTCGCGCCAGTCCATCACCTGCACGCCAAGGTTGGCGTCGTCCGCGGCCTTGGTCACCGCAGCCTGTACGGCTCGCTCGTCTACGCCGGGTTGGAACAGAATCGCCGCATTGCGGACCACGCCGCCGTCCAGGTCCCCTTGCGCGTAGACGCGGTTGAACAGGTCCTCGCCATAGGTCTTGGCGCTCGCTTTCATGTCGACTTTGGCGAACTCGTCGAAGCCACCAGTGGGCGTTGCCGCACCGGCGATGTCGGTCGCCGCAGAAGGCGCCGCAACGGCCTGCGCGGTGGGCGTGATTTCTTCGACTTCGTCGCTGGCATCGTCGAACAGTTCGGCCTCGGCCTTGTCGCGCTCGGGCGGCTTGACGTTGGTGTTGGCTTGCAGCTTGACCAGTTCTTCCTTGCGGTCGGCGGTCAGATAGCCGTACAGGTCGCGGTAGGTCATCAGGTCCATCAGGTTCATGCCGCCGGCCATCATCGACTTGTCCAGGCTCTTGAAGCGGAAGGTGCCGTAGACCTTGACGTTGACCGAGGTCGGATACCCCGACGAGGTAAAGCCCTTGATGGTCATGACATCGCCGACCTTGATGGAGTACAGCATCAGGTGCGGGGCAATGCCGTCGTAGAAGGCCTTGTAGCGGCCGGCGAAATTGTCGTCGGTCACGTCCATGAAGCGGGCCAGCAGTTCGTCGGTGGTGCCCTTGTCCTGCTGCAGATGCTTGCGCAAGAAAGCGTTGACTTGCGGCTCGGTGCGGTCGTCGAGCTGGTAGGTGATCTCGCGAATCTGGTCTTTGTTCAGCTTTTTCCATTGCTTCAGGTCGTCGTCGCCGTCGATGGAGAAGCCTTCGGCGAGGCGATCGCGCATCTTGTCGAAGCGGCGCGCGGTGCGGTGTTTGACGGTCTCTTCGTAGGTCAGCTTGTTGAACAGGAAGCCGCGCTGGCCCTTTGGTACCGCCGTGCCGTCGACGACCTCGAACAGCTCGAAGTTGCCGCGGAAGCGGTCGAGATCGGTCCCGATGTAGCGAAACCAGATCATGTCCGCGTTCAGCCCGAGCGGCGCGACCTTGTTTTCCAGAAACTCGAGTGCGCCGAACGGGTCGTTGTCAAACTCCTTCCAGAACGCATCGCTGCCGGCTCGTTTGCAGTCGGCGATGGCCTTTTTGGTCTCGTCCGACTGGTTGTCCGCGGTACGCAGTTCGCTGATGCGGTCCAAATCAGTGGCGAGCAAGCCGACCATGCGGCGGACGTGGGCGCGCACGACCTTGGACTTGTCGGTATCCTTGGCGTTTTCGGCCGCGCGCAGCTCTTCGAGCTTGACGTCGAGCACGTTGCCGCCATAGACCATGGCGACATCAGAACCCATCGGCACCACGGCGCGCACGCCCGGCACGGCCTCCAAGGTCTTGCGAACCTTAGGGAAGTCGTCGATGTGGCCGAAGTCGGTGCCCTCGGTCATGCCTGCGAACAGGCTCAGCTTGTCTTTGGCATTCTTGGCGTAGACCTGCAGGTTGCCCGAGACCGAGCCAACCACGCTCTTCGACATTGACTTGTCGATGGTCCCGAGCAGCGACAGGCCCACCACCAACAGCGCCGAGCCGAGCAGCAACAGACCGCCGACAATCAGCCCCTTGAACCAGTGACTGCGCAAGTTGCGCAGCGCAATGCGAATCAGAATCACGGCGACCCCCGACTCAGTGCGCGGCCGCGGCCAGCGCGGCGACGTCTTCGGCAGTGGCATTCAGATCGGCAATCTGGCCGTCGACCAGCCGAATCACGCGGCCGGCGCGCGACACCACCCGCGGGTCGTGGGTCGAGAACAAAAACGTCGTGCCGCCGCTGTTCAACGCCTGCATCAAGTCCAAGATGGCGGTGCCGGTCTTGCTGTCGAGGTTGGTGGTCGGCTCGTCGGCGAGCACGATGCGCGGCTGTGTGACCAATGCGCGGGCGATG
>SXRM01000386.1 GCA_005792545.1 Pseudomonadota bacterium
GACGAATCCACCACGTCGAGTAGGTCGAGAACTTGTAGCCGCGCTGCCACTCGAACTTCTCAACCGCCTTGATGAGCCCAATGTTGCCTTCCTGCACCAGATCCAGCAGTTGCATGCCACGGTTCAGGTAGCGCTTGGCAATCGACACCACCAGCCGCAAGTTGGCCTGGATCATGACGCTGCGGGCCTCACCGATGATGCGCTGCGCCGTCGCGACCTTGCGCATGTCGCGGCTGGCCTGCTCGGCCGGCGCGCCATAGGCCAGAGCCAGCGCATCCACTTGCTCCAACGCCCGAATCGCGGCCGCCTTTTTCTTGCCGGCGCCGTCGGCCTTTGGCTTGGCGTTGCTGGCCGCCATCTCCACCACTTCCTGGCGCGACGTGCCGGCTTCCTCACACAGCTTGCGCAGGCTGTGTTCGGCTTTGACCAACTCGCGCGCCTTGTCTTGCAGCACGTCGAGCGCGCGGCCAACCAGGCGCTCACCCGTACGATCTTCCCAAAATGTTCGGTACTTCGATCGCATCGACTGGCTCAGCATCGGGGTGCGCTCGGCCGCGTCGCCAAGCTCTGCCCTGTGGATCTCGATTTCGGCGTCCAGGGCCAGCACGCGCTCTTTGAAGCGATCGGCGCGCGCCAACGTGGTGATGCGGGCATCGCGATCGCGCCAGCACTCCACGTCGGTCCACTCGCGCAGCACTTCGTGATCGGTCGCCATCTCCAGCGGCAGCGTCGTCATGTACGGCCGCGTGTACGGCACGCGCTCCAGGATCTCCAAGATATCGGCCGAGCTGTCCTCAATGCGGCGCGCCACATCGGCTTCGCCTTCGCGCGACAGCAGCGAAACTCGCCCGATGTGCTGCAAATACAAGACGGTCGAGTCCAGGTGTTGCTCGTGATCGTCGCCTTCTGGGCCGCGGCGGCCCCGCCGCGGGTCGCCATCGTAGCCGCCTGAGTCCCGCACCCCCGACTCGCGCACGCCAGAGTCGCGGGCACCCGACTCGCGGATGCCGGAATCGCGAATGCCCGAGCTGCGATACGCGCCATCGACCACGTGCAGGCCCGAGATGAACGGCCCCTCCGACAGGTCGATGTCGTCCATCTGCTCGAGCGGCAACTCACCAGAATCACGCTGATCGTGCATGGTATGCCTGCCGAGGCGGCCACTGCCGCCCACTGGTTTGGAGGTCGATCGGAGAGGCCGAACTGGCCCGCCGCGCACGAACGCGGGGGATCGCGGTCGCGCGGCGTGCACACCGGAGGGCGCAGCAGCACTGGACATGGCACCGGCCATCGCGGCACCAGCCGCAAGCGGCGCCCGGCTGGGGAGCGGACGCGCTCCGTTTTGCCATGCAAGGACCTTGCCAACTGGCCGGGGCGGCGCGCAGTACGTCCAAGCCGACGGAATTGCAAGAACGACCCGTGGCGGCACGCGCACGGAACCGCGATCTCCGCGTCAATCGGCTGACACGCGCGTCATGGCGGGGTGTGGGGCGACCGTTCAGGGGGCGGCGCCGCTCTCCAGACGCTCAACCCGCCGCAAAAGTTCTGCTGCGGGTTCGCTGCGACCCAGGTGCATCAGGTAGGCCGCATGGCCTTGCAGGCACGCCTCAAGCTCGCGCACTTCTCCAGACTTGGTAAACCATTCTGCGGCTTTGTCCCAGGCTTCGTTGGCGCCGGCCTCGTCGTTGGCATCCCCCAGCACCTCGGCCAGCACTTTGTGGGCAAACGCCCGGGTGCGGACCATGTCGCTGGCGCCCGCCGTGGCGACCGATCGCCGCGCCCACTTCATTGCGCGGGCGGCGTCGCCGCGACCACGCGCCGCGACCGCCAGATTGCGCGCGGCGTCGGACAACAGGGCGTTGTCGCCGAGCTTGCCCGCACCCTCGACGGCCTGGTACAGCAGCGCTTCGCCCTCGTCCACGCGGCCGAGCAGGCCCAAGACCTCGCCCAGGTTGTTCTGCAACAGCGCCACCGATCGGCGGTTGCCGACGCGCTGCGCGAGCCCCAGCGCCTCTTGCATCACACCCGCGGCGACTTCGTGGTGTCCAGCGTTGATGTGGCAGACGCCGAGCGCATTGAGCGCCTCGGTCAAGCCGAACAGGTTGTTGCGGCTGCGCTGCAGCTCGACCGCGCGCTCGAGATAGGTCTGGGCCTGCTCCAAGCGCCCCTTGGACAACAGCACGATGCCCAGATTGCACACGGTGAAGGCCTGACCAGCGCGATCGCCCATTTTTTCGCGGTATTGAGCGGCGCGCTTGAGAAACTGCTGTGCGGGTTCAAGCCGTCCCACGGTCCAATAGGCCCGGCCGATGTCATCGCACGCCGAGGCCAACCCTTTGAGATCCTGCGCGGCCTCGTACAACCGCAGCGCCGGCGCCAGGTGGTCGATGGCTGCGACCGCTTTGCCCTGGGTACGAAACATCCGGCCCAAGTGTTGCAGCGCCCGGGCGCCGCGGGTTCGCGCCCGGAACTTCCAGGCCAGTTCCAACGCATCGCGGTACAGGGCCTCGGCTTGCGCCCACTGGCCGTCGAATTCGTGCAGCCGGCCCAGGCCCAGTGCCGCCTCGGCGTGGACGTGGGCCAGGTGCTCGGGCGCCAGTTCGCGCGCTTTCTCGAGCAAAGTGCGCGCGGTGGCGTTGCGGTACTCATCCATCGCGCGGCTGCCGGCGCGCAGATACAGGTGGGCGGCGTGCACGCGGTCGCCCGCCAGCAGCCACAGCGGCGCCAGAATCTCCGCCAGATCGCCGGTGCGCTCGTTGGAGACCATCTGCAGCCACACGGCCGCCTGCTGGCTGTAGCGTTGCCGCTGAGTCGGTTCGAGCAATTCGAGCAGCGACTGCCAGTCGCCCTCATCGACAAAGCGGTGCGGGTTCTCGGTAGGCAGCAGCGCCTGCGGTTCGGCGGCGACCACCCCACGATCCACCAGGAACCGCACGGCCTTGGCCACGCGTTCCGGTAGCTTGTCGCGGCCGAGTTCATCGACCGTGCGCGCGCCCTTGCGATCGTGATCGGCCGCCTCGCCGCGCAGCAGCGCCACCACGCCACCCGACCAGAAGTGGGCGCCAAACACCGCCGCCGCGGTGGCAACCGACATCTGGAAGTCGTCCAGGCCGTCCAAGCGGCCGCCGCGGTCGGCGAGCAGATCGTGGGCCGGCAACTCGCGCCGCCAAACCTCATCGTCCAGCTGCCACTTGCCATCGCGCGAGGCAATGGCGCCGCGCTTGTGCAGGGCTTCGATGGCGGCCAGCACCCGGCCCGGCCGGCCGCTGCCCAGTTCAACCAGCGCGTCGATGTGACTCGGGCTGACGCCGGCAACGCCCTCGATCGCACTGACTGCAAGCTCGCGCACCACGGTTGGCGCCAGCGGGGACAGCTCCAGGATCGGTCGATCGGCCAGCCAGCTACGCCGCACTGCGCCGCGGCGGTCGGTCGCGAACACCACCGCCACCGGCAACTCGGGCGCCTGCGCCAGCAGCTTGGCAAACGCGTCCAGGCTTTCGGCATCGGCCTCGCCGGCCTCGTCCACCAGCAACAATGTCGGCGGGTCGGCCAGCACCTTGTGCAGCAGGCCAAACAGCGCCTCGTGGGCGCGCTGCGCCTGCTCAGTGCGATCCAAGAAGTCGATGTCGTGGTCGTTCCAGAAGTGGAAGCCCAGCATCGGCCCACAGGTACGCGCGATCTCCGCGCCGGCGGGGTCGGCGTACAGCGCCTCGACGCTGCGCTCAAAGCGCTCGCCGGCGATGGTGCCCGCCAGGAACTCGCCGATATCAAAGCGCAGCCGCATCAGCCGCTCGAGCAGCGAATACGCGCGCACGCAGCCCTGAGCGGACACAGCCAGCACCCGGCAGCCCGGCAGTTCGGCAACGGCGCGATCGCGCACGGCACCGAGCACCGTAGAGCGACCAGAGCCAGCCTCGCCCTGGACGGTCAGCGCAGCGAGCCGGCGGTCGCGCAGCGCCGACAGCGCGTGATCGGCGACTTGGCGGGCTTCGCGCTCGCGAGCGAACAGCACGAGCTTGCGGTCCGCGGCCGTTCGCCACGGCAGATCAAAGCCCTGCGGCGTGACAGTGCCGCGCGAGCTGTCGCCCGAGCCCTGCTCCAACAAGTCGGCATCTGCAAAAAACTGGCCGACGATGTCGACCGGGCGGTCGCTGCGGGCAATCAGACCCGAGTCGTTGCGCAGGGGCGCGAGGCACACCTCACAGAAGCGAAACGACGAGATGTTTTCGTGGCCGCAGCGGTGGCAGCGCATCCAGAGCCTTGGCCGCGCGGGGGAGCGTGCGGCAGTCGCTTGGGGTTGGGCGGGCAGTCGCAGGCCAAAGGGCCTGCCGGGCGCGGCAATTGTGCGTCACATACGGCCGGCGGCGCAATGCCGGCGCCCCGCTACTTGCGCACCTTGACCTTGTTGTCTGGTTTGCCTTTGGCCGACGCCAGCACCTCAGGCTCTGGCAGCAAGTCGGGTGTCGGGACCGGCTCGGGGATGGCATCTTTGGGCTGGCTCAACGCGCGAACGATGAGCGCGATGCCGGCCACCACCAGCGGAATCGACAGCCACTGGCCGGTCGTCAGGTGCACCCCCAACGCCTGCTCAAGCGTGCCCAAAAAGCCATGGCTGCGTAGCTGTTCGTGCTGAAATTCCTTGAAGTTTTCAAAGATGATCCGCTGGCCGAAATAGCCGACAAAAAACGTGCCTGCGTACAGGCCAGAGCCGGCGCGGCGGATGTCGGCACGTTGCAGCAAGAGCAGGATGAGAAACGTGATGCAGCCGTAACTAAATTCGTACAGCTGGCTGGGGTGGCGCGGCAGGCATTGCGCGGCAGAAATGTGTTCGATGTTGCAGTAGCGCAAGAACTTGACGCCCCACGGCATGTCGGTGACGCGGCCGACGATCTCGCTATTGAAGAAGTTGCCGATGCGCACGCCACCGGCGGCGATCGCGATGGCCGGCGCCAGATAGTCGCCCAGGCGAAACCACGTCTTGCCGTGCTTGCGGGCGAACAGCCACAGCGCCACGATGAGGCCGACTGTCGCCCCGTGCGAAGCGAGGCCACCGCGCCAGAACTTCAAAAAGTCCAGCCATGCCGAGATTTTGTCCCAGAACAGCGGCAGTTGTTCCCACACGCCGTTTTGCATGCCGTCGCGGGTCCACGGCATGAAGTACTCGCGCGGCTCGTAGAACAGCACGTGGCCCAGCCGCGAGCCGCCGACGATCGCGATGACGCCCCACCACAAGAACTGCTCGGCAAAATCGTGGGTTTCGCCGTTGCGCAGGGCCTGGCGCCGCCACACCGCAAACCCGGTGTAGATGGTCAGCGCGAACATCACGCCGTAGTAGCGGATTTGCAGGGGCCCCAGGTTGACCAGGATCGGGTCCAAGTTCCAGGTGATGGCGGCGAGCATGGCGATCCTTGCGGCCCGGCGGGCGCGCCAAGGTAGCGGGCCGACCGGCGCGGTCAAGCACTCGGGCTGGTGCCGTTAGAATTCTCCGCGCAATCCAAGGCTTGGAATGATTGGCAGGCCGGTCTGGTACTGGCTGGCGGTCGCGTCGTAGTTGTACTGGATGCCTTCGGGATTGCCGTGGTTGTAGACATTTTGGATGTCGAGGTACACGTTGAACAGCCAGTCTTCGAACACGAATTTCTTGTCCACCCGCAAGTCGAGCTGGTGGAACGCTGGCAGCCGCTCGGTGAACAGCTCGGCTGACTGCACCCGCGTGTAGGTGTCGGTAGCTTCGTTGTACACGGCCGTCGACAGGGGCGTCATCGGGTTGCCGGTGACGAAACGAAAGCGTGCGCCGACCTCCCAGTTGTCGGGCAGTTTGTAGCTGCCGAGCATGGTCAGGATGTGGGTCTGATCCCAGCCGAACGGCCGCTCTGGCAGGTGCGGTTCGTCGCGGCGCAGCGCTTGTTGCAGGGTGTAGGCGATCCAGCCAAAGAAGCGGCCGACGGGCTTGTGGCGCAACAGCACCTCGGCGCCCAGGATCCTGCCGGTGCCGGAATTGATGGGCGGCTCGGGTATCACGCTCTTGGGGTAGACTACGAGGCTGCTCAGGTCTTTGCGAAACAGTTGGACATCGACGTCCACGGCGTCGCTGATCTTGTATTCGGCGCCGCCTGCCACCTCGAAGCTCTGCGACGGCAGCAGGTCGGGGTTGCCGAACCGCGCACCGACTTCGTTGGGCTGCGGCCGCTGCACTCGTTGGCCAGCGGCGAACTTTAGGGTCCAAGTCTGGTCAGCGGCCCAGCGCAAATTGAAGCGAGGCGTCAACGCTTCGCCGCCCGAGGCGCCGCGAAACAGATCCAGGCGCATGCCGGGCACCACTTCAAGATCTGGGCGCAGGTTGAACACCGCGTCGAAGTAGGCTGCCGGCGAGATGAACACCCCCGACTGCCGCACTTGTAGCCGCCGGGTCGGCACGCCGGCGCCGCCACCGCCAAAAGTGCCGCGCTCGCCAGTCGTCTGTACCGGCGGAGCATAGATATCCACGCCAAACGGGTTGCAGAAGATGTCCAGGCCCGGCCGCAGCTGTAGCGGTCCTTTGCCGAACGTGAAGTCCTGGCGCAGCGTGTATTCGCGGTTGGTGCCCTCGGCCCGAAACAGGTCGCCAAACGCCGCGTCGAGCACGCCGTAGGTGGCGCCGAGCGTGGTGTTGGAGGTCCAGTCGTCGCCGCTGTGGCGCAAGATCCCGATCAACGTGTGGAAACTGGTGCGGCTGGACAATTCGCCGCGCGCTTGCGGGAAGGCCGTCGGCGGGTTCTTGAGCACGGCCGTCAGCGCGTCGTCCGAGCCGAACCAGAACCACGACATCGAAGTGCGGTCGCTAAAGCGATGATCGAGCTTGAGCTGGTAGTCCCAGTAGCGCGGCGCCAGGGTCAGCGGCAGTTGCTTGGCGATGATGTCCAAGCTCAAGAACGCGTCGATGTACGACCGGCGAGCGGCCGCGGCGATCGTGGTGTTCTCGCCGAGCGGCCCCTGGACCAGAAAGCCGGTGTGGTAGACGTTGCTTTCCAGGTAGCCGTGCCAGCGCTCCTGCTTCTTGGGCAGCGCCAGCCGGGCGTTGAGCAAGCCACCGGTCTGGCGGCCGAAGCGCGCGCCGAAGCCACCTGGATAGAAGTCGATGGTCTCGAGCAGGTCGGTGTTGATGATCGAGTACACGCCGCCAAAGTGGTAGATGAGCGGCACGCGCACGCCTTCGACGGCGATCAAGGTGTCGAGCGGCGCCGATCCGCGGACCACCAAAAAGCCCGATCCGCCGGTGCCGCGCGCGACGCCGGGCAGGTTCTGCACGACCTTGAAGGCGTCGCCCTGCACGCCGGGGATGCGCTGGATTTCCTCGGCCCCCAGGCTGCGGCGCGCCATCTGACCGGCCTCGGGCGGGGCGACTGCGCTGGCGCGATAGACCGTGTAGCTCAGGCGCTCGGCGCGCAGCCGGACCGTGGCGGTCTTGCCGTCGGCGATCTGCACGGTCTGGCGCAGTGGCTTGTGGTCGGTGCCGGGCAGGTACACTTCGGCGGCGCCTGCGCGCAGCAGCCCGAACCGAAAGCGACCGTCGGCGTCCGTGAGCACTTCGGCACCCTGGGCGGCGATGGTCACGGTGGCGCCGATAACTGGCCTGCCTGTGCCTTTCTCGATGACCTGGCCGTCCAGGCTAGAAAAGCCGGCGGGGGCGCGCTCGATGTCGCGGCGCTCAAAGCGGCTCTGGCCCGGTGCGCTGTCGCGGCGGTAGGCAGCCAACCGCGCGCCAAACTTGAAGCGCCAGGTGATCCGCACGGCAACCGGCTTTCCTGCCTGCTGCGCCGGAGAAAAGGTCATCTTTTTAGCGGCTTGGACTGCTGCGTCGTCGAACTCTGGACCCGCGGACTGGGCAACCTTGACCGCCTTGACCTTGCCAGTGGCGTCGATGTCGATCTCGACCACCACCGTGCCGCCGACGCCCTTGTCCTCCATAGCGGCGGGGTAGGTCGGCTCAACCACCAGGATCGGCTCCGGAGGCACCAGCGCCGCCGGTTCGACTTGCGCAAACGCCAGCGCTGGCGCGACCACCAGGGCAACAAGGCCCGCCAGCAGCCTACGCACCGGTCGATCCAAAACCGCCGGCGCCGCGCACCGAGGATTGCAATTGGTCCGTCAGCGCAAACGTGGCCCGCTGGACAGGCGCTAGCACTAGCTGGGCAATGCGATCACCGCGGCGCACAGTCGCGGGTTCGGCGCCGAGGTTGACCAGCAACACCATCACCTCACCGCGGTAGTCGGCGTCGATGGTGCCCGGGGCGTTGAGCACCGTGAGCCCTTGGTTCCAAGCGAGGCCCGAGCGCGGCCGCACTTGCACTTCAAAACCACTGGGGATGTGCAAGCGCAGGCCCGTAGGCACGCGGGCACGGCCGAGCGGGGGCATGATCAGCGGTTCTTCTAGCGCGGCGTAGACGTCGGCCCCTGCGGCGTCGGCCGTCGCGTAGGCGGGTAGCGGCAGGTCGCGGTCGCGGTCGGCATCGACACGCTGGACGGCAATGGGCGGGTGGTCTGGCACGGCGATCCCGGCGCCCGGCAGCGGCGCGGGCCAACATTAGGCGGCAAAGGCCGCGGGTGCAATGGCTCGGTTTGCGGACGCGCCGCTGCCGAAAACCCCTGCGGCAGTCCGCGGACTCGGCCAGCGATGCAGCGCGCCGGTGAAGTTTCAGCTATCGAAGTGGACGGCAAAGCCCGCGTGCAGTGCGATATGAACCGGTGGCCTGCTCGAATCTATGACAGCGAGCGGGTTTTGGCCGCCCGGCTGTGCCGGGCTTCGCGTGGGACCGAAGGCCACCGCGACGTTCGAGAAGTCTGCAAGCTGACTCTGCTGCAGGAACTTGGGTGCATCACTGATAAGCGCTAGAAAGCTCTGTCTATCAGCCCAGCAGGGGCCTCTTGACCATCGCGGGGGAAGGCAGTCCCAGGCCCAGTGCGTCCACCGGGACGGCTGCGGACGCTGTGCAGCGAAGTTAGAGACCTGTCCCGGGACTGGTGGGCCTCGAGATCCGATCACACTCGTCGGCGGGCTGCAGCTTGACAGCGCGGCTGACCGCGCCAAATATCCACGGCGGAAGCGCAGCCCCTGCCCTGCCGCGTCGTCGCCCGTCCCTTGTAGCGCCCTGAATAACGCTCCGGGCGCCGTCAGAGTCAGCCCGTGCCATCACCCGGCATTGCAGTCAAGGCCAATCAGCGTTGGTGCGCCATTGAGCCGTGTGGGCGAGTTCTGATCGTCGCTAGCGTCCTGCATTGCGTTGCGATGGCGGTCACCTGGCCCGATGCCATCACCAACACCGACGAACTGAGCTACGTCGCGGCCGCCACCGACTACGCGCAAGGCAGGAGCACCGGCGTCGCGATCGATCCGACGACACTCCTGCCCTACGACCGGATCAACAGCCTTTACCCTGCTGGAACCTCATTGGCACAGGCGCCCTGGGTTGCGGTCTTCGGCTGGCGCGGCGCCTACGTGGTGCCGCTGGCAGGGTTCCTGGGTGCCCTCTGGGCCATGTACGCGCTACTGCGGTCGGTCGGTCTCAATCCGTGGTTTGCGCTGGTACTGCCAGCGTTCCCCGCCACCACCGTACTTGCGCGCTGTGCAACCAGCGACTCCTGGAACCTTTTTCTGGTCACTGTCGCGCTCGCAATGTTTGCCCATGGGGTCAATGGGCCAAAATGGCGGTGGTCGCTCTCCGGATTCGCGGCGGGCCTAGTGTTGGCAACCCGCGAAGCGTCGGTACTTGTGCTGGCGCCCATCATGCTGGTTGCGGTGGTGCGCCGCGAGCCGGGCTGGTGGGCGCTGGTCGCTGGCGGCGCCCTCGGCGCCGGCGTGCGACTGGTCTCCGCATGGATCATTTTTGACAATCCGCTGTTTCGGCACCCCGGTTATGGCGTGTTTACGTTGCACTGGCTGTTGCGCAACTTTCCGTTCTACTTGGGTATCACCCTGGTGTTGATTCCAGCCGGCCTCGTTGCGCTGGTGCGCTACCGCGGGTGGCGCTGGCGCGAGTTGACGATCGGCGCGGCGGCGCTGCTGTTATTGCATGCGGCTTACCAGTACGGTGCGGGCGAATCCGGCGGACCCAACGCGGTGGTGATCGGCGGACGCTATGTCATGCCCGCCCTGCCCGTGTTCGCGTTGGCCTTGGCTTGGCTGGTGCGTCCGCAAGAGGCGGGCGCGGCGACTGGCTTGGCCGGGCGGTGGCAGCGCTGGCGCGAAATCGTGGACCGCCGCGTGCCTGCCGTGTTTACGGTGGTTGCGCTGGCGACAGTTGCCATTCACCCGCTGTCCTGGTGGTGGAGCCGCGCCCACGCCGGGCTTGCGGCGGACATCTGCACCCACGTGCCACCAGGCGCCCGCGCCATCGTCAGTGGTCCGACGCTCGTCAAGGCGCTCGGCCCGTGGCATTGCCAGCGCGCTTGGGTGCCGGCCGGGCAACCGAGCGCACAACAAGCGAACAAGTGGGCAACAGAGAGCACGCCGCTGTACGTGGTCAACGGTGTGCGCGCCGACAGCGCAGCCTACCGCGCCGGCAGTGCCGCGTTTGTGCAATGGCTCGACGCGCGCATTGCCCCCGAGCGGCGTCAGGTGGTGTATCGGGCCAGTCGCGGCGTGGTGCAACTGGAAATCTCACGGATTTTGCCGCCGCGCCCGTCCGCGCCGCCAGACGCGCCGCGGCGGCCCTGACCTCGTCAGGCAACTTTGCGTAGCGTGATGTGCCAGTGCAGCGCCACTGCGCCGGCCACCGGTCTGGTCATCCGGTCCACCGCAGTGGCCACAAAGCCGAGCGCGCCGGGCAGCAACGACCGCCGCGTCACACCTCCCGACACCAGGTAGGCAAACCACGGCAAAAGCGCCAACCGATCGATGCGCAGGGTCGGGTGCTGGCGCTCAAAGCGGGCGCGATCGCGCACGAACACCAACCACGACAGCGCCTGATTGGCGTCGGCCATGGCGTCGGTCTGGTCAAACGTCCAGTCGCCGGCCTGGTCGTCATAGGGCTCGGGGTGTAGATGGCCGAACACCGCGCGCGCTAGGGGAGTGTGGGCAACCTCGATCATCGACACCACGCCGCCGGGTACCAGCGTCCGCTCGGCCTCGGCAAAAAAGCGCGTGACTTCGGGAATGTGATGCAGACAGTGAGTCAGCAGAATCGCCCGCAGCCCGCCGTCGGCAAACGGCAGCGCGCGCGCATCGACCACCCGATCGGCCAGCCCCGCGACCACATCTGAAGTAATGACCCCGGGCAGCATCGTGCACAAGTAGCTGCCGCCGCTCCCTAGTTCGAGCAATTCGCCGCCCGCGTCCAACGGCACCGACGCTGCGTCGGCAATCAGGCGCCGGTACCAGTCGTCGTAGCAACCCCGCAGCAGCGGCTTACTGTCCAGCAGCGCGCGCTGCGCTGCAAACCAACCGGGCGATCCCATCTCTAAGCCCCGCAGGCTGGGTTCTTGCAACAACATCTTGGCCTCTACTGGGCGTCTGTGGCCGCGGGTCAACTGCGCATGCGATCGCGGACGATGCCGGCTGCGGCTTCCGAGCGGACCTTGGCCAGCCAATAGATCGCCACAAGGCCGTCGCGCGCCCGGATCTTCTTGCCCTCGAGGATGCCGCGCGGGTTGTAGCTGATCGGCACCTCTGTAATGCGGATGCCGGACAACATGGCCTTGCCGGTGAACTCTGGACAGAATTCGAAGCCGCGGCAGTGCAGCTCGAAACGGTCGAGCACCGAGCGGCGGAACACCTTGTAGCCCGTCGCCTCGTCGGTGATGCGCTGGCCGTAGAGAACTCGAGTCGAATGCGTCAGGATCAGATTGGCCAGCAGGTTCAGGCCGCGCATGCCCTTGGGAAAGCCGCTGTGGAAGCGCGATCCGTACACCACCAGGACTTCGGGGTCGCGAAACGGCGCCAGCAGCACCGGGTAGTCGTCGGGCGAGTACTCGAGGTCGCCGTCTTGTACGATGAGGATGTCGCCCGTGGCCAGCTTGAAGCCGGCGCGCAGCGCCGCGCCTTTGCCGTGGTTGACGAGCCCGGCGTGGACCTTGAGGTGCGGCGCATGCTGCGGATGGTCGGCTAGAAACTCGTTGATCGCCCGGACGGTGCCGTCCGTCGAGCCGTCGTCGACGACGATGACCTCGCGCTCAGCATGGTCGATGAGCGGCGCCTGAAACACCCGCCGCAAGATCTCGGCGACCAGAAGCGCCTCGTTGTACACTGGAATCACGATGCTGACGCGCAGCACGCTGCCGCTCATGGGGACTCCTTGTCGGTTCGCCGATTCCACGGCGGGGTGGTCGCCCGCGTGGCCAGATCGCGCAGCACAATCCGGTAGTCCATGGGTGTCATCTGCAGGCGCGCAAGATCACCGGTCACGTCGGCGACGACCAGCGCCTTTTGGCCCAGCAGGTTGTCCGACGTCATCGGCAGACGCAATCCTATGCGTTCGCACCAGCCCAGCACCATGACGGCAGCATCGCCGGGCAGCGGCACGACGGGCAGCCGGGCGCGGCCAATGCTCGCTGCAACCTCGCGGTAGAACTGTACAACCGGCACGGCTTGCGGCTGGGCAATGGTCAAGGTGCCGCGCAGGCCGCGGGAGATCGACCGTTCGAACCCATTGGCCAGATCTTGCAGACCAATGGGTTGCAGCTGCGCGCTACCGCCATAAAAGCTCGGCACTGCCGGCGCCACCGCCAGTGTCGACGCCAACCGCTGAAACACCCCGCCTTCGCCCAGCACGAAACCCGGCCGCACCACCAGATCGCGCGCTGGGTCGAGCAAAGCCTCCACCTGCACCTTGGACCGGCCGTAGTGCGAAAGCGCACCCGCGTGCGCCGACATCGACGACACGAACACGCGCGACACCACGCCGTGGTCGCGGGCTTGGCCAAACAGGCGCTCGGCGCCGCGGACGTTGCGCTGCGCAGCCTGTGCCGGCGCTGTCGCGTCGCTCGCCCATGCCGCGTGGACCAGCACTTCCGCACCATCTAGCGCCTGCGGATCGAAGCCATTGCCGTCGAGGTCGCCGCCGAACCAGGTCAGGTCGACCTGCGAGCGGCGCGCAGCGGTCGCGGGATCGCGTGCAGTGCCGCGCACTTGCCAACCGGCCTGCGCGAGTGCCCGGGCGATCGCACCGCCCACCAGGCCCCCGGCGCCCGTGACAACAGCACACCGACGGATCACGCGGCCTCCAGGCTGACCGCCGCCGCCAGTGCGATGCGCCGGGCATTGGCCATGATCGTCAGCGTCAGGCCTTTGGCCGGTAGGTGGCCCCACCCTGCGCTGTCCGCGACATACACGCCGCGCGTGCCGAGCAACCGCCCGTGCGGATCCAGGCCATGGCGGTTCTCGCTGCCCGGCGACAGATGTGGAATGGTGCCCGCATAGTGGATGCTCGACGCATGGCCTGGCCGCAGCCGTGCGCCGCCGATGCAGCCCAGTCGCCACAATTCAGCCACGATGGCGCGCTCGCGCTGCTGTCGGCGCTCGACCCACTGTCGCGGCGGCTGATAGTGGACTCGCAGTGGCCACGCGCGCTCACCTAGCGGCCGCGCGACACCTAGCCAATTGTCGGCAGTCGGGGCGTCACTGTGGTGCACGCCGACGATGACAAGGCTCTCCATCAGCAAGCGCACGACCTGTAGACCCACCCAGGGGTGCAGCGGCAATTCTTTGACCAGCTTGAACGCGAGCAAGCTCCGGTAGGAATAGAACTGCAGCGACACCAGGTCGTCGGGCGCGTCGGGGGGCGCGTACAGGCCCGTCAACTGCGCCATGCTGTGGCGGCGGTCCTGGGCCGGCCGACCCAGTCGCCGCAGCTGCAGACAAGGCATATAGGTGTAAGGGTTGCACAAAAGCGGCGCGCGCAAGTCTGTCTGTGCCCGGGCGGCCAGCACCAGACGCGCGGAATTGAGCGCTCCTGCGCAGACCACCAACCGTCTTGCGGCGAACTCTACACGCCCATGACCCTGGTCCGGCAAGACGCCGTGCAGTCGCACCAGCCCGTCCTGTCCCTCGTCGAAGCCAACCGCGAGCACGCCGCGCGTTTCGACAAACCCTGCGCGGGTGCGCAGTTGCTCGATGGTATAGCGCGGCCGATAGATCGACTTGCGCACGTCGGACCAGAAGTCCATGTCAAAGTAGGGGTTGGCGCGACGGTCTCCCAGGTCTTGCGACAAGATGGCCAGCGGCATCCGGCCCAGTCGCATGCGCTTTGCGGTGCCACGTGCTCGATAGGCGGACAGCAGCGCCTGAGCGTTGCTGTCGAGGTCCAGGGGTGGCTGCAGTGCGCGCAACTGTCCGCTGCACGCTCCAGCGGTGTCGTCGTCGTGGCTGCCGCTGACGCCGATGCGCTCGGCAACCGCCGCGTAGTGCCCGGCGAAGCCTTGCGGTGGTAAACCACACGCGGCGAGCTCGTCGGCCGTGTAGGTGTACGCCGCCGCACCCCAAGCTGCGCCCAGGCCGCCGAGCGCCAGACTCTGCATGGGCTCAAAGCTGTCGCCGTGCACCGGTAACTCAGTCGCCGTATCGCGCACGGTAAACTGCCGCGGCGGCGTCAGCTGCGAGCCGATGCGCACCTTGCCGGTCGGAATCCCCTCGTCGTCCGCGCCGAGCCACCACAGCGACTGGTCTGCAACGTCGCGACGGACTGTGGAAAATGGCGCGTCGGGAATCAGATCGCGGTAGATGGTGTCGTCGTGCCCGAGGTGGACGAGGTGGACGCTGCGGCCTTGCTCCAGCAATTCCGCGGCCGCGATGGCTCCAGCGGGCCCCGAACCCAGCACGATGACGTCGTCCATGGCGATCCGGGTTACCTGCCGGCGTGCGGCTTGCAGTTGTCGCGCGCGCCTCGCTGCCGCAGGTGCGCAACCAATTGCACCAACGCCAACGGCACCGCCAGCAGACCCAGCGCAAGCAGCGCCAGCACGGCAAAAACCGGACCGCGGGCTATCGGCGAAAACGCCCGGACGTTGCTTGGGTCCGCTTCGCGTCTGGCAAGGGCGCGAATCTGATCATCGGTCGGGCCTAGCATGGCAGCAAGCATAGTCGCAGCGAAGCGGCCAGGGCAATGGGGCCCCGAATTGCGTGCCTTTGCCGTTGCCCAGCCTGACCGGCATGCTAGGCTCAGCGTTTCGCGCGCTTGCCGCTCGGAGGCCCCGTTGTTCCGCCTGCATGCCTATCGCTCGTTCGCTATCAGCCTCTGCTGCTGGCTCTCGTGCGCGTGCGGCAACGGCTCGAGCGCCGGCACCGTCGCTGGCAGCTCCGCAGGCGGCGCAGGCGGCAGCGCGCAGGTGGACCCCAAGACGCTGGTGCTGCGCACTGACCTCGGAATCGGCGAGGCCCGCGCCGGGCTGCCGGCCAAGGTGCTGTGCCGCGCGTTCCTGCCGCCCGCCAAAGGTGCCGTCGCTGGCGAGACCGGCGCAGAGGTGGCGCTGCCCGGGCCGGCAACGCTAGCCGTGCTGTCGGGGCCAGCGGGTCCGCTGGCGATCAAAGACGGCCAGGTCACGCTGGCCAAGGTCGGCGAATATCAGGTGCAGTGCCAGGTGCCGTCGCACGCCTTGCTGGATGCGCTGCCGCCTACGCTCTACGTCGTTCCTGGTCCGCCGACGGCGGTGGAGACGCTGTGGGTGGGCTTGCACGGCCAGCCACCCGCGCCGCAGCCCGCGCAAGTGACTGCGGGGTCGTTGCTGCAGTGTGCGTGCGCCGCCCAAGACAGCTTTGCCAATCCGATAGCGGCGGGGTTTTCGCTGCTGGTGACCCCCGATCAGGGCGCGCCGCCGGGCGGTCTGGTGGCGCCGGCGATCAAGGCTGGCCCTCTGCAGATCGCGTGCGAAGTCGAAGGTGTAGCGGACAAGACGCCGCTTGCGGTGCAGGTCGTCGCCGACGTGCCGCGGCACCTGTTCACGCTGCTGGAACCGCCGCAGATCGTGGCCGGCAACGCCAGTCAATTGACCTGCGCCGCCAATGACGCCTGGGGCAACCCCATCGCCGACTTTCCGTTCGCGCTCGACCTGCCCAAGACCGTAACGGTTAAGGGCCTGTACGCCACCCGCACCAAGGCCGGCGCCCACAAGCTGCAGTGCGTACCCGAGACGCTGCAGTGGAGCCTGTTTACCCTGCACCCAGCGGTGTTGACGGTCGACCCTGGACCGCCAAACCAGCTCGAAGTGCTGGCCGTGCCCAACAAGCCCGTCTACAAGCAGGAGGAAAAGATCGTTTTTGTGAGCGCGGTCAAGGACGCCTTCGATAATCTGGTGCCGACGGCGGTGGTCAACCTGGCCGTGCTGGCGCCCGCCAAGGGCTGGAAGGTCATCGGCGGCAACAGCACGGTGTTTTCCGAAGACGGCAAGTACCAGCTGCAGTTTACGGTCGAGGATCATCCAAAGCTCGTGCACGACCGCACCCTTATCGTGGACGGTACGCCGCCGCTTTTGACCATCGACTACCCGCCGTGGGGTTCGACGTTGGAAGGCAAGGCGTCGGTGCAGGTCAAGGGCGCGGCCGGCGATGCGACCAGCGGCATCAAGACCCTGCAGCTGAACGGCAAGAACGCCTACGTCACCCACAAGTCGTGCCAGACCGACAAGGAGTGCTCGGCCGGTGTCTGCAACCCCGACACCTACACCTGCAGCGTCGGCACCTGGGTCAGCCAGTATCCGGCCAAGCATGGGCTCAACCGCCTCGAAGCCAAGACCACCGACATCGGCGACCAGAGCGCGCGCGCCACCCGCGGCTTCTACTACTCGGGCAGCTACTACCCCATCGATGGCACCAAGCCAGACGCAGCGCTGGTGCCCGACGGCATGCAAGTGTTCTTGGGCCATGACTTTTTCGACGACGGCGACCACGATCCCAAAAAGCCGAATGATCTGGCGACACTGATGGAAATTGCGCTGGGCGGTCTGGACGTGGCGACGCTGCTGCCGCCGGGCGGTCTGAGCTCGGGCGGGGTCGAGGTCACGCTGTCCAACTTCAAGTTCGATAAGCCAACGGTCTCGCTGCAAACGGTGGACGGCGGGCTGGATCTGGCCTTGAAATTCACCAACATCAAGACCGACATCGCGGTCAAAGCCAAGCAAAAAGTCGGGCCGATCTCAGTCACGATCAAGGTCACGGGCGACATCAAGATCGGTAAGCTCCTGGTCAATGCCGGTATGGGCATGGCGGTGTTCAACGGCTTTGTCGAGGCCAAGGTCACCAAAAGCCAGGCGGTCATCGAAGACATGAAGCTGCACGTCGACGGCATCGCCGGCCTGTTCGACTTCTTGTTCAACATGATCCTGGACGCCTACAAGGGCCAGATCGCCGACCAGATCGTGGCCGAGCTCAACAAGACCATCCCCAAGCTCATTGGCGGCCTGCTCAGCCAGATGGCTGTCAACGCGCCGATTCCGCTGCCGGCGGCCATCAAGGGCGGCAAGGACGTGACCATTCAGCTGGTGTCCAAGCTCAAGACCCTCAAGTTCACGCATAAGGGTGGCCTTGTGCTTATGGACGCTGGCTTCTCTGCCGCCAAAGGCACGGCGCACGTCATCTTGGGCAGCATCGCGCGGTCGGGCTGCATTGGCACGGTCGAAGACGCGTTTGCCATCGACCAGACCAAGCGCTTGCAGTTCGCGATGCACGACGACGTCATCAACCAGCTGCTGCATGCGGTGTGGTACGCCGGCGGGCTCAAATTCAACAAGGTTGATCTGGCTGCGCTCGGCGCGGGCGGTGGCGCAGGCTCGCCGGTGCCGCTCGACGGCGCGACCCTGGACCTCGACCTGTTCCTGCCGCCGATCCTGGAGAGCTGCGTCGGCAGCGATCCCAGCAAGTTTCGCATCCAGGTCGGCGACGCTTCGATCGGTGCTACTGTGCCGATGGGCGATCCGCCGCTGCAGTTCGGGTTTTTTGGCAGCTTCGACATCGGCGCAGCGATCGCGCTCGGCAAGAACGCCCAGGGTGACCCGCAAGTCTCGGTGCAGGTCGAGAAGCAATTGCTGTACCACCTGGAGATGGTCAGCATCACCAAGGAATTCGAGGCGCAAAAGCCATTCTTTGAGCAGATGATCACCAAGCTCTTGAGCGACCAGCTCGACAAGGGTCTGCCAGGCTTGGACAAGATCGACGTTGCCCTACCGAGCTTGGACATCGGCGGAGTGCTGCCGGGCATGCCGGCCGGCTCCAAAATTGGCCTTGTGGTGACCAAGCTATTCCGGGCCAGCGGCTTTAGCGTGCTCGACGCCGAGCTGCAGTAGGCCTTGCAGATGCCTCGCCTATCCCGATCTGTTGCGATTTTTGCACCGCGCCGCACAAACGGGCACGATGCAGGCGCCCCGGCACCGGGGCGAGCGGTGTGGGTGCGCGCGTTGAAAGGGCAACTGTGCAAAATGGCGGCGCTCGTCGCCTTGCTCGGCGTTGCTGCGTGCTCTGATGGCCCGCAGGGCGTCGCCGGTCAGAACGGCCAGACCACGGACGGTTTTGGCGGCGGCAGCCTGGACATTGCCAAGGTCGACGGCACGGGGGGCGGCAGCACCGACCAGGACGTGCCGACGCTGGATCTGTCTTCCGTCACCGAGAAGATGTGCGCGACGCCGCAGTCGTTTGGTTGCCCCTGCACCGGCAACGAGGACTGCGACAGCGGCTACTGCATCGAGAGCGAGACCGGCAAGGTCTGCACCAAGGCGTGCACCAGCAGCTGTCCCAAAGGCTGGAAGTGCACCCAGACCGCCGGCGACAATGAGCTCATCTTTGTGTGCCTGCCGGCCTACACGCAGCTGTGCCGGCCGTGCAAAGACCACAAGGACTGCGCGGCCTCGGGCACCAAGTCCGACGTCAACTTCTGCGTGCCGCGCGACGACGGGCAGGGCTTCGTCAACGGCAGCTTCTGCGGCACCGGCTGCGCGGTCGACAAGGACTGCAAGACCGGCTTTGTGTGCAGCGACGTGACCATCCCGGGCGCGGAAGGCACCGTCAAGCAGTGTATGCCCGAGGCGGGCGAGTGCAGTTGCCTGTCGGGCTGGGTCGCCATTGGCGCCGCGACTGCGTGCAGCAAGACCAACGAATTCGGCACCTGCGCCGCCAACCGCACCTGCACCGCCGAAGGCTTGACGCTGTGCACCGCCGACCTGCCGAGCGCCGAGAGCTGCGACAACGTCGACAACGACTGCGACGGCGCCACCGACGAAGACGACACGGTCGGCTGCGTGATGTACTACCCGGACAACGACGGCGACGGCTTTGGCACCGGGGCCGGCGCGTGTCTGTGCGGCGATCCTGGCGTCGGCTACGCCAAGAATGGCGGCGACTGCAACGACCTGGTGGCCTCGACCAAGCCGAGCGCCGACGAGGTGTGCGACAACTTCGACAACAACTGCAATGGGCAAATCGACGAGAGCGGAGCCAAGGGCTGCAAGGTCTATTACAAGGACAAGGACGGCGACAAGTTCGGCGACAACGACGACTCGGCCTGCCTGTGCCCGAGCAAGAAAGGCGCCGACTGGATCGAGCAGGGCGGCGACTGCGACGACGCCAGCAAGCTCGTCAAGCCGGGCGTGGACGAGGTCTGCAACAAGAAAGACGACAACTGCAACGGCAAGACTGACGAAGAGGGCGCGGAGGGCTGTAAGCTCTTCTACACCGACGCCGACTTGGACGGCTACGGCCCGGCTACCTCCGCGACCGGCCAGTCGCTCGGCAAGTGCCTGTGCGGCCCCAACAAGATCTACACCACCGACAAGCCCGGCGACTGCGACGACAACACCAAGAAGGTCAACCCGACGGTCCTGGAGGTCTGCAACGGCATCGACGACGACTGCAGCGGCAAGACTGACGACGGCAACGCTTCGGCTTCGTGTCCTCCGGTCGCAGGCGGCCAGGCCGGCTGCACGCTCGGCAAGTGTGGCGTCGGCAAGTGCGGGCCGGCGCTGTTTGACGTCGACGAAAACCCGGCCAACGGCTGCGAGTGCGCCGGCGACGCCAACTACGGCGTCAAGGGCAACACCTGCGGCAACTACATCGAACTGGGCGAGATGCCCGACGGCAGCAACACCGTGACCGGCAAGGGCAACGTCATGCCTGGAGAAGACGGCGACTGGTTCCACTTCTTTGCCAAGGACCAGCCCGACGACAACACCTGCGACCAGTACTATGTGCGGGTCAAGTTCGCGTCCAACCCCAACAACCAGTTCGTGTTCGACGTGTACCGAAAGTCGTGCGCCGCGGCCGACCAGGTGTGCAAGGCCGAAAAAGAGCACTCGTGGACCACGAGCTTTTACGGCCAGGCGCCGAGCGGCTCCGACGCCAAGCCGCAGCCGAGCACGTTCGGCGACCACCAGAAGTCGCCGGTGCCCGAGAAAGCGGGGGAATGTAAGTGTCTGGCGCCAAAGCCGAACTTTACCGGCGCTGCGCCTGGCATCAACCTGTGCAGCGACAACAGCGCCCACTACTTCGTGCGGGTGTACCGCGATCCCAACGCCAAGCCGTCGCCGGTGTGCGTGGAGAACGCCTACATCATCGCCGTCAACAACTCACCGCCGTAGGACCCTTGCGTCGGACTGCCCAAAAGGCCATGGCACGAACCCTCGTCGCCCCGTGGATCGCAGCCGCCCTGGCGTTGTCTGTGTGCGGCTGTTTTCAGCCCGTTCAGGAGCCGCCCACGGTCGATTTGGCCACCGCCGATGCTGGCGCGGTGTTCATGCCCGACACCGGGGCGCCCGACGCCCCGCGGCTTGGCAAAGACCTGGCCGAAGCGACGGACGACGTCGCCGACGACAGCGAAGAAAAGCCGGTGGATGTGCTGCTTGATGCCGCAGACGTCACCCACGCGGTCGACGCCGAGTTCGCCGATGCCCTGCCGACCGATGCCACACCGAGCGACATCGCCGCCGACGCCACCAGCGGCTGCGGCAACGGCGCTTGCGACGCCGACGAAACCTGCACGACGTGCGCCAAGGACTGCGGCGCGTGCCCGGCTGCCCTGTGCAAGGTCCTGACATCCAAGGGCTGTCCAGACGGCCAGCAGTGCTTTCCCGACGGCAAAGCCAACCTGTGCTACGCGGCGGGCGCCGGCAAGCATGGGGACAAGTGCAAGCAATTCAACGACTGTGTCGTCGGTGTGCTGTGCGTGGCGGGCTTCTGCCGGCAACTGTGCGACTGGACCGGCAAGGACGCCACCAACCTGTGCAAGCCGGGGGTACCCTGCGACAAGCTGGTGTTCGACGGCGCCGGCGAGGTCGGCGATAGCCTTGGCGCCTGCAAACCCAGCGAGCCGTGCAAGCCTTTGACCGACGAGGGCTGTCCCGCAGGCTCGACCTGCACCCCGACCGGCTGGCTCAAGACCTGCGTCGTCGCGGGCACGGGGGGCGTCGGCAGCGCCTGCACCGCGCAGGGCGCTTGCAAGCCCGGCCTCTTGTGCACCGACGTGGGGTCGGGCAAGAAGTGCCTGGCGCGCTGCCACACCGACGGCGGCGCGCCCGCGTGCGCGGCCGGCGACTGCAAGCCGGTCTTGGGCCCCGACGGCAAGGCGGTGCCTGAGTTCGTCGGCGTCTGCAACTAGTCGAAAACGAAAACAGTCTGCCGGGCCGCGCTGCGGCCTAGTTTGGAAGTGTCATGTACGACCTCAAGGTTACTGGCGCGCGCATCGTGGACGGCAGCGGTGCCCCGGCTTTTGAGGGTGACATCGGCATCGCCGACGGGCGTATTGTGGCCGTGGGCCATGCCCCGGATGCGGCTCGCCACAGCCTCGACGCGCAGGGTCTGCACGCCACGCCGGGGTTTGTCGACATCCACACCCACTACGACGGCCAGGCCAGCTGGGACGCCGACATGATGCCGAGCTCGATCCACGGCACCACCACGGCGGTCATGGGCAACTGCGGGGTCGGGTTCGCCCCGTGCCGTGTCCAAGACAGGCAGAAGATCATTGAGCTCATGGAAGGCGTGGAGGACATTCCCGGCAGCGTGCTGTGGGAGGGCATCGACTGGCAGTGGCAGACCACCGCAGAGTACATCGACGCCCTGGCCCGCAAGCCGCGCGCCATCGACGTAGCGGTACAGGTGCCGCACGACGCCCTGCGGATGTGGACGATGGGCGAGCGGGCAGTGGCGGCCGAGCAAGCGACCGACGACGACCTGACGGCCATGCGCGCCGAGCTGCGGGCGGCGCTGCAGGCGGGTGCCGTTGGCTTCTCGACGGGACGCACCGACAACCACCGCACGCGGTTTGGCGCACCGACGCCGGCGGCCGAGGCCAGCATCCGCGAGCTGCAGGCGCTGGCGAGCGCGTTCGACGGCCTGGATCACGGTGTGCTGATGGCGGTGTCAGACTACGACATGGAAGCCGGTCCCGACCGCTTTGACCGCGAGTTTGACGTGGTGCAGGCGATGGCTGCGGCGGCGACCGGGCACAAGACCTCGCTGTCGTTGTCCCAGCGTGACCTGGAGCCGGAGCAGTGGCAGCGCATCCTGGCTCGCGTCGACGCGGCAGTGGCCCAGGGTCTGGACCTGCGCGTGCAGGTCGCGCCGCGCGGTATTGGCGTGCTGCTGGGGCTGCAGGCGACGTTTCACCCGTTCATCGGTTTTCCGAGCTACAAGAAGATCGCGCACCTGCCGATCGACGAGCGGGTGGCGGCGTTGCGCGACCCGGCGTTTCGCGCCCAGATGCTGACCGAGTCCAACGACAAGGTGGCGGGCGACGGCAGTTCGATTCCGCCGCTCGCCGACCGCATGCTGGCGATGCTCGACCAGTTGGCGTTCAAGCTATTTCGGCTGGGCGAGCGGCCCAACTACGAACCAGCGATGGCCGACTCGATTGGCATGGCGGCGCGGCGGCGCGGCGTATCGGCCAAGGAAGAGATTTACGACGCGCTGTTGGAGCAGGATGGCCGCGCGCTCATCTACTTTCCCATCTACAACTACCAGGGTTTCAACTTGGAGGCCGTGCGGCAAATGCTGACTCACCCGCGCGCTTTGCCGGGGCTGTCCGACGGCGGTGCGCATGCGGGCACCATCTGCGACGCCAGTTTTCCGACTTTTCTGGTCACCTGGTGGACCCGCGACCGGCCGCAGGGCCGTATTGCACTCGAGCGCGCGGTGCAGATGCTCGCCGCCGACACCGCCGACTACATGGGTTTTGCCGATCGCGGGCGCATCGCCGTCGGTCTGCGCGCTGACCTGAACCTGATCGACTACGCCGCACTGGATCTCGAAGTTCCGCGGCTGGTGGCAGACCTGCCAGCAGGCGGTCGGCGGCTGTTGCAGCGGGCGACGGGCTACCGCGCGACGCTAGTCGCAGGTCAGGTCGTCTGCCAGGACGGTCAGTTGACTGGCACACGTCCGGGTCGGGTGGTGCGGGGTCCCGTTCACGCTTGACCCTGCCGCTTTGACACTTTGCCTGTGACTGTCCCTGTCTTAGCGCTTACCGAACCCACCGCATCGCCTGCTTGCGCCAATCCCCATTGCACCGCAAAATCCGCGCCCGCGATGACCGAACCCGCGCCCGCTGCCATCACCATCACGCTCAACGGCGAGTCGCACACCTTGCCAGGCGGCACCACTGTCGCCGCGCTGCTGGCCCAACTCGGTACCCCTGAGTTTGGTGCCGCCGTAGAGCGCAATCGCGCGGTGGTCCGCAAGAAAGACCACGCGTTGACCGCCCTGCAAGCCGGCGACGTGGTTGAGATTGTCCAGTTCGTCGGCGGCGGCTGACCCTACCCTGCACCCGGAACACCATGAACGACACCCAAACCGATGCCTGGCAGTTGGCCGGGCGGACCCTGCACTCCCGGTTGCTGGTTGGGACCGGCAAGTACGCCGACCTGGACCAGACGCGCGCCGCCATCGCCGAGTCGGGCGCCGAAATCGTGACCGTGGCTGTGCGGCGGGTCGATTTTAGTCAGAAGCAAACCGTGCTCAACGCCCTGGATCGCGACCGCCACATCCTGCTGCCCCATACCGCCGGCTGCTACACCGCAGACGACGCCATTCGCTATGCCAATCTGGGCCGCGAGGCGGGTATGGGCGATCTGGTCAAGCTCGAAGTCATCGGTGACCCCAAGACGCTGTTTCCAGACAATCAGGCCACGCTCGAGGCCGCCAAAGTCCTGGTCGCCGATGGTTTTGTGGTGCTGCCCTACGTGGGCGACGACCCGGTTTTGTGCAAAAAGCTGCAAGACCTCGGCTGTGCGGCGGTGATGCCGCTTGGCGCCCCCATCGGCTCTGGTCTGGGCATTCGCAACCCCTTCAACCTGCAGATCATCTTGGAGCAGGCCACGGTCCCCGTGCTCGTCGACGCAGGCGTAGGCACCGCCAGCGACGCCGCCATCGCGCTGGAGCTCGGCTGCACCGCCGTGCTGATGAACACCGCCATCGCCGGCGCCAAGGACCCAGTGAGGATGGCGCGGGCGATGCGGTTGGCAGTGCAGGCTGGCCGCGAGGCGTACCTGGCCGGCCGCATCCCGCGCAAGTTGCATGCCGCTGCGTCCAGCCCGCTGCACGGCCTGTTGACGTGACCGCTGCGCGGATCGTGGCCATTGCCGACGCGGCAGCGGTGCATGGGCCGGACGGCGCACAGTTGGCCTTTGACCTCGGGCGCTTTGCGCGCGCATGTGCCGATTCGGATGTGCCCTGGGCCCTGTGGCTGCGCGCGCACGACTGGTCGGCCGACCGCTGGCTGCCGGTGGCCCGATCGTTGGCCTGGGTCGGTGGACTCAGCGGCTCGCTAGGCGTGTCGGCGCCCGCTGATGGATCTGGCGGCTTTCGTGCGGTCGGCCTGGCGGCGGCTGGCGTCGCTCGGCTGCATGTGCCGGCGGCGCGCTGGCCGGATTGGCAAGGGGCGCAAGCGGGCGTGCCGCTGTGGGTTGCCTGTCACGCACCTGTCCAAGCCGATGCCGCACTGGCCCAGGGCGCTGGGCTAGTGGTGCTGTCGCCGATCTGGAACACCCCGAGCAAGCCGAAAGTGCCTGCCCTAGGCCTGGACGCCTTGACCGCGACGTGCGCGGCGCACGCGGGCCGCGTGGTTGCTCTGGGCGGAATCGACGCGCGCACGGCAGCGTCGGCCCTGGGCGCGGGCGCGTCTGCCGTCGCGACCTTGTCGGCATGGCGGCAGGATCCGCGGGGGCTGGTGACGGCGGTTGCCAGCGTCGGGCGCATGGTCTAGCGTCGCCGCATCGCCAGGGCAGGCGCGCAGGACACAACGGATGGACATCGCGGCAAAAGTGGTGCTCGGCCTCGTCGCCATACTGCACGTGTACTTCTTTTTTCTGGAGGCGGTGGTGTGGGGCCGGCCGCGCACCAACAAAGTCTTTGGCATCACCGCTGAGCAGGCGACCCATGCCGCCGTGTTCGCCAAGAATCAGGGTGTCTACAACCTGTTTCTGGTCGCAGGCTTGCTGTGGTCGTTCGTGCACCCGGACCCGGCGTTTTCGCGACAGCTCGCGCTGTTTTTCGGCGGCTGCGTGGTCGTCGCCGGTGTAGTCGGCGCGATGACGGCCAACAAGCGCATCCTGTTCGTACAGGCCGTGCCGGCGCTGGTCGGCGTGGCGCTTACACTAGCCGCAGGCTAGCCCGGTCGCTGCCAAAGTTGACGGGCCATGGCAAATCGCTACCGTGTGCGCGTCCGGCCGTTCCGCGGCCACCAGTTTGAGGTCTGCCTGACCCGCCGCGTCCGCTCTGCCGCCCTTGTGCTTGCCGCTTGCGCATGGGTGCTCGCCGCGTGCCAGCAGAAGGTGGCACCCGAGCCCTTCGACCTGCCCGACTCGTTCGTACCAAGCGACGCCGCGCCAGAGGTTGCAGCCGCGGACGCCAAGGTGGCCAAGTGGGTCACCGACGCCAGCCCGCCGGTCCCGACCTCGATCGCACCGCCGGCCGCCTGCACGACCACCTGGAATTTTCAAACGCCCGCGCTGCCAGAACCCGTCGGCGACGTCGGCATCGAGCCATCCTCGCCCCTGGTCGCCACCGGCGTCGACGAAAAGGTGTTCCTGTATGTGATCTTGCCCGGCAAGTCGACGCTCGACACGGCGGCTGATGGCCCGCTGGCCGTCACTACCACCCAAGGCGCGACGGTGCAGGCGGTCCAGTTCGCCAACAAGGGAATCGGCAGCGCAGTTTTGCGGTTTGCCGCGGCAGGGCAGCACACCATCACGGCGACCTACGCCGATGGACGCTCGGGCACGATTGCCGTGCAGGCCTATGCGACCAAGTTGCCGGTCTGGCAGATCGACATGCCCGGCGCCACCTTTGCGGCCATGCTCGCCGACCCGTACCACAAGCAATACCGGCCGTGCGCGCTGTGGGTCGGCGACCAGTTCTACCCCAACGCCGAGATCCGCCTGCATGGCGGCACCAGCGTCGACCTGCCTAAGCGCAGCTTTCGCATCAACCTCAAGGGCGGCGCCAGCTTGCCCGACGGCCGCAAGCGCCTGATCTTGCGCAGCGAATACATCGACAAGAGCATGCTGCGCACGGCGATCGGCTACGAGGCGTTTCGCCAGGCGACATGGCTGCCGGTGCCCAAGACCGAGTTCGTGCACGTGCGCGTGGGCCAGCGCATGTACGGTGTCATGCAGTTGGTCGAGCACTTGGACGGCGACTGGCTGGCCACGCGCGGGCGTAATGGCAATGGGACGCTGTACGAGGGCGACCCGCCGCACGAAATGTCCAATCCGGGCGCTAATTTGACGCCGCTGTTCCCGGCTGATCAGTACGCCAAGATCTATGCCAAGCACCAGGGGCCAAAGGGTCTGGCCGACCTCGTCTCGTTCATCGAGCAGGTGCTGCTGCTGCCGGACGACAAGCTGGGCAAGACGCTGGATCTCTACCTCAAGGTGCGCGACTGGATCGAGTACGCGGCGATGATGGCCGTGCTGCAGAACCACGAGCACATCCGCAAAAACTGGTACATGTACCGCGACCACGATGGCGTCGACGACCGCTTTGAGATGCTGGCTTGGGACCTGGACCTGACTTTTGGGCACCTGTGGAGCTTGGAAAAGGACGCCTTTGACGAGGCCATCATCGCCGACGCTCCGGCCGACAAAGGTCGCAAAGCGGTCGATGGCGTGTTCTTCAACCAGCTCTATCGCATCCTCGATCGGCAACAGTGGCGGGCAATCTGGCAGCAGCGCGTGCTCGCGCTGGCCGATCTGGTGCTCGACGAGTCGTTCTTGGGGCCACGCATCGACGCGCTATTGTGCACGCTTGGGCCGGACGTGTTCGCCGACCCGCGCAAGCGAGCGACCAACGCCGAGTACTTGCAGCGCGTCGAAGAGCTGCGCGCGTTTGCCAAGGCGCGGCGCCTGAGCCTGCACGCGCAGTTGGACGGCAAGTGAACGCAAGGAGGGCGGCGCTGGTGGCGAGCGCCTGTGCGTTGCTGCCGGTCACCGCTATCGCCTGGCCGTGGCCGACACCTGCGCCCGCCTCTGCACGCTGCGGCGACTACTGGCAGCAGACCAGCCATGTCTTGGGCTCCGGCGCGGCGTTGCGCACGGCTGAGGCGGCCGATCTGCAGTCGCTGGCCAACCAGATCTGTGCTGGCGGCAAGCGCAAGCCGTGGGCTGTCCTCGACAAGGCACTGCGAATGGCCAGGCTGTCGCCGTTTGCGCCACCCCAAGCGGCCGAGTTGCTGCGCGCAACGGCAAGCGTGACTGGCGCGTTGCCAGAATACGCGGCCGCCACCGCCGTCCTGCGTGGCGCCGAAGCGGCCGTGCGCGCCCAGTGGATCGCCGTGCCGGCCGACCCCCATCCCGAAGTAGCGACGCCTCAGCTGGCAGCGTGGTCGTGGCTCGGGCCGTTTGGTGCCGAACATGGCACGGCATTTGCCCGCACCGCGCCGATCGAGGCGGAGGCCATGGCGCGACCGACTGCCGCCGGTGCCGAACGCGCGCGCGGCCGCGAAGCCGAGGTGCATTGGCAACGGCTGCCTGCAACCGCAACTGCGGCCCATGCGCCGCTGCAGCTGCACGAGTGGGTAGACCGGCCCGACGACGCCATCGTGTACGCGCAGACTTGGGTTCGCCCCGCGGCCGGTGGGCACGCCCGCGCCTGGCTGCTGGCCGCCAGCCCGGGGCCGTTGCGCGTGTGGTTCGCGGGCCGGCTGGTCGTGGACCTGCCCGAAGCGCCCGCGCCCGATGGCCTGCCCGGCGACATGCCGGCGCCGCCACCCGCCGATGCGACGGCCGTTGCGCTACCCGCGGGCTGGACGCGGCTACTGGTCAAAGCCGGTCCAACGGGCGCGCGCATCGCCATTGGCCTGTCGTTGGTCGACGACCGCGGGATACCCTTGCCCGTACAGACGACCGCCACAGCGCCAGATGTCGTTGCCGCGCCCATCGCGGTCGGTGCGATGCCCGGGATAGCGCCCGGCCTGCCGCCCGTGCGCGACGCCAGCGGCAACCTGGCCGGCGAGGCGATTGCAGCGCTACTGCAGCTGGCCTGGCACGGCTGGCGACTGCCGGCCGACTTGCACGACGAGCTATTGAACCTTCCACTTGACGAAGTGCCCGCCGATCCCGTGCTGGCGCTGGCCCACGCCAACCTGCCCGGCGAGGCCGGCGATCGCCTGTCACGCCTGGCCGACTGGCGACACAGACTGCCGCAGAGCGCCGAGTTGGCGCTGGCCCACGCGCTGGCGCTCGATGCCGACGGGCAGGGCACTGCGGCGCTGCGGGCGTGGTTGGGGTTCCGCCACGCGCAGGGCCAGGGCAAGGCGGCGCCCTTTGCCTCCGTCGATCTGTGCCTTGGCCAACTGCGCCTGCTGCGCGCAGCCGGGGCCGAAGTGCTGGCCGCCGATGCGTTGGACCGCTGCCTGACCCAGGCCCCGCATCGCCTGCTGTGGGAAGAGCGCTTGCGCAAAGCCAACGCGCCGGTGCATGCCTGGCCTGGGTGGTTTAGCGCGGAGACGCTGCATCGGGCCTTGCGTGACGCCGACTGGACCCGGGCCCAGGCTCAGATTGCCGCAACCGTTGCCGTCCATCCCGGCCGCACGCGGCTGTGGGAGGGGCTCGCCCGCGCCCAGCTGGACCGCAACCAGGCGGCGTCGGGCGAGGCCACGCTGCAGCGGGTTCCGATGGGACAGCGGCGATCGCAGTGGCACGAGTTGGCGGCGCGGGCCGCGCGGGCCTTGGGCCGAGACGCCGATGCTCTGGCGCTGTTGCAGACCGCCGTGGCGCTGGCCCCGCAGCGCGCCGACCTGCGCACGCGGCTGCGCCTGTGGACCACCGGGCGCGACTTCTACGCTGAGCACCGCCGCGACTTGATTGCGCTGGTGCAGCGCGAGCGCGCTCAGCCGCGCCGCCATCCGTTTGAGGTGCGCTTGCGCCAGACGGTGCTCGCTGGCTTGGGCAACGGTCAGCAGGCGCGCTATGAGGCGGAGATCTACTACATCGGCCCAGGCGGCCCGACCAGCCACAGCCAGGACATCGACTACGCGCCCAGCCTGTCGCAGGCCGAGATGCTGCAGGTCGCCGTCGTGCGCGCCAACGGTCAGGTCGATCGCAGCGTCGAGCAGTCGACACAGCAATTCGGCGACGACAGCAGCGGCCTGTACTTTGACCTCGCGCGCACGACGTTGCAGTTTCGCAAGCTCAAGCCTGGCGACGCGATCGTCGTCGAGCACGAGATCTCCGACCTGGGGCCGGCGCCGTTTGGCCTGGTGTTTGGCGAGCTGCTGCCACTTGGCGACACCAGCCCCGTGCGCGAAGTGGACATCACCATCCGGTTGCCCGCAGGGACTCCGCTGCACCACACCGTGTTCGACCCTGCGCGACCCGACGCCCGCCATCCGCCGCCATTGCGCCGCGAGCTGAAAACGCCTGGCGGCGACACCAGTGAATGGCGCTGGAAAATGGGTCCCTTTGCGGCGGCGCCCAGCGAAGCGCGCTCTCCCAACGCGCTGGAGCGCGCAGCTGTCCTGCACGCCAGTTCGTTTGCCAGCTGGCAGGCCGCGGCTGCGTGGTTCGGAGCGCTATTGCGCGAGGCGCTGCCCGTTCCCGGTCAGGATCCGACCATCCGCGAGCTGGCGCGCAAGCTCGCCGTAGGCAAGGATGGCACCGAAGCACAAGTGCGCGCGGTGTTTGAGTTCGCCCGCGCCCAAGTGCGCTACGTCGGCCTGGAGTTCGGCATCCACAGCATCAAGCCCCACGCGGCGTGGCAGGTGGCGCAGCGGCAATTCGGCGACTGCAAAGACAAGGCTACGCTCATCGTCGCGCTGTTGGCTGAGCTGGGCATCGACGCCCAGGTTGCGCTGGTGCGCACCTCGGACTTGGGCCAGGTCAAAGACGGGGTGGCGTCGCTTGGCATCTTCAACCACGCGATCGCCTACGTGCCGCGCTTGGACTGGTGGCTCGACGCGACTGCGGTGGCCAATGGCCCACTGGAACTGCCCGACGGCGACTGCAGCGGCCAGGCCTTGCGCATCGGCACGGACAGCGACCTTGAGACGCTGCCCGATCCCGATCCCAGCCGGCAACAGGCGGAAGTCGCGATCGACGTTGAACTGGCGGCCGACGGCAGCGCCCACCTGCGCTGGAGCGGACGTTTTGCCGGATTGACTGCCGCCCAGCTGCGCGGCGAGCTGGCCGCGGTGACCAACAAGAAAGAGAAGATGGAGGCCGAGCTTGCGCCGCGCTGGCCCGGAGTCGCGGTGCGGTCGGTCACAGTCACCGGTATCGAACCCCAAGCCGACGTGGTCACTATCGCGATCGACGCTCAGCTGAGCCAGTTGGGCGTTCGCCAAGGACAGCGGTTGCGCTGGGCGCCGCTGCGGCCGTCGTCGGCGTTGCTCGACACCTGGGTGGGCGAAGAAACGCGCAAGACACCGCTCTTGCTGCCGCGGCCGTTGGGAGTCAAGGAAACGCTGCGGCTGCACCTGCCGCCGGGCGTCCAGGTGGCTGAACTGCCGAGCGCGGCGTCGGCAAGTGGCCCGAGTGCGACGTTTGAGATGGCGGCTCAGCACGACGACGCGATGCTGCAAGTGGCGTGCGTCTGGCAGGTCGGTGCCCGGCGGGTGGCGGTGGACAAGTATCCGTCGCTGCGGGCGTTCTTCGCCAAGCTGGACGCCGCCCTGCGCGGCGAAATCGTGCTGCAATGGCCCCTGGAGGCGAAGTGATCGTCGCTCGGCCGGTCGCTGTGACCGCGATTGTGTGTGCCGCGCTGCTCGCTTGTAGCGGCCCGGCGGCGTGGCGCCGCGATGTCGACGCAGATCGACTGGCCAACGAGCTGCCAGCAGACCTGGACGATCCCGGTCGGGCGCCCGCAGCCCGACGGCAGCTGGCTTGGCTGTGCCTCGTCCATGATCGGGGCTGTGCGGCAGCGGTGGCAGCGCTCGCGTCTGGTGATCCGGCTGGGCCGAGCGACGAGGCGGCGCTGCTGCGGGCGCTGTTGCGCGACGGCCATCCCGACGCAGCGCAGGCAGCCCAGGCCTGGCTTGATGTGGCGGAGGTGATGGGCCAGCCCGCGGGTGATCCGGCGATCGTCACCGCAGCACTACGGCGCGCTGCCGGGCTGGCCGACCAGCTCGATGCCAGCCGAGCGCGGACCCTGGCGGACCACCCGGCATGGCGGCAGGCTTGGACCACCGGTGCGCCGCGCGACCGCTTGCTTCGGGCACTGGCCTGGCCGCAGCTGGCTCCGCGGGGGGAGGTTCGCCTGACGCTGCGCCAGGGGCACGCGCCACTGTCGCGGAGACTGCACGCCGCATTGCCCTGGAATGCCAACGGTCTGCGCGCCGCGCTGGATCTGCCGCTGCCCGCGACTACGGCCATCGAGTTGCCGGACGACAGCAGCGGCAGCGCGCTGCACACCTACAGCCTGGTGGGCAGCAACCCGGGCGTGTATCGCGTCTCCATCGCGCTGCAGATCCAGGCTGGCCGCTGGACGGTCGGGTTGCAGCCGCCCGGCGCGGCGCGCGCGTGGCTGGACGGCGAGCCGTGGCCGACAGCTGACGTGTTACGCGACGCGGCGGCGGTCGACGTCCAGCTGGCGGCCGGGGTCCATCGTCTCGAAGTGGCCGTGGCCGTGGCCGAAGAGGGCGACCGCTTGCGATTGTGGGTCACTCCGGCGCCTCCCGACCCGGCGCCGACCGTGCAACCGCCGACCGATGGCGATGGTCCGCCGCTCGCCACCTTGCGCGCGCTTGCCGCGCAGCCAACTGGCGCCGCCAGGCAGTTGTGGCAGTCTCTCTCGGAACGCAATCTCGCCGTTGACCTGGTCCAACTCGCGCTGGTCCACGCGCCGGCCGAGGTCGGGTCGGCTGTGGACCGGGTTGCCGCCTCGATTCCCGACCACGTCGGCGCCCTGCTCGCCGATGTCGAGCGTCAGCTGAGCGCTGGCAATGTCCAGTTGGCCTTGCAGCAGGCCCAACGTCTGCCCACGGCCACGCGGGGGGCCTGGTCCGAAGGCCAGTGGACGGGCGGTCCCCAGCGCCTCGATGTGCACCTCGCTCGCGGCCGGGCGCTACAAGCCGCAGGCTTGCCGGACCTTGCGTTCACCCACGCCGTTGCGGCGATGGCGGGCGCAGCGGGCCGCTGTCGGCCCTGGATCGACGCCCTGGCGATCGCCGTCGACGTCGGTCGCGGCCACGACCTGTGGCGGCCCGGCGACCTCGCAGCCTTGCAGGCAGGCTGCCGCGACGAGGCCCGGCTGCCCAACGGCCTGCTAGCGGTGCGGGCTCTGCAGGCGGCACACGCTCAGTCCGCGGACCTGGACGCCTGGCTCGGCGCGCCCGTTGCGCGGCCCGCCCGCTGGCGCCTGGCGGTGCAAGGCGGCGACGTACCCCAAGCCCCAGCGTGGGTCCACGAGGGCCAGTGGCTGCCGGTCTGGCGCGCCGTGCAGTCCGCGTGGCTGCGCGGCGATGGCGCGCAAGCCCAGGCGCTGCTCGACGCCACGCTGTTGCGCCCCGACATGCCGATCGCAGCCAAGCAGAAGGCCCTGCTGGCCGGGGCAGCGCCTCCGTGGGCCGCCTTTGTCCGCGATGGCTTGCCGTTGGCCCGCTTGCCCGACGATCCGGCTTGGGCGGCGACTGCGCGCACCGCGTGGTTGCTCGATCAAGAGATCCTGGTTCTGTTGCCCGGCGGCGGCGCGGTGCGGCGGGTTCACCAAATCGCGCGGGTGCTGCGCGACGAAGCTGCCGAAGCCGTTGGCGAGGTTCAAGTCCCCGACGGGGCAGAGCTGGAGCTGGCACGCACCATCCTGCCCGACGGCAGCGCCGTTCCGCCCGCCGACATCAGCGACAAAAGTGCGATTTCGCTGCGGGCAGTCGCTGCCGGCTGCGCAGTCGAGTTTGCCCAGGTCGCGTGGGTCCACCCCGACGACGCGGCGACCGGCGCGACCTGGCAGGCGCCGTTCCTGTTGCAGTCGCCGGACGCGCCCGTGCGGATGAGCGAATTCGTGGTGCTGGTCCCCGCCGGCATGACCGTGGACTTCGACCGATCGCCGGGCGCGCCGCCTGCGCGCGTGACCGCGGCCGGGGCGTGGACCGCCCATGTGTTCGCGTTGCGCGATCTGCCTGCGGTCGCGCAAGAACCGCGCGCGATCCGGCCAGAGCGCCATCTGCCCAGCGTCACTGTACGGGCCCAGGCCTCGCGCCAGTCGTTGCTGGAGCCCTGGGATGAGCGTCTGGCGGCCGCCCTGGCCGCAGCTTCGCCGGCCCTGCGCCAATGGCGCGACGACACGCTTGTCACCGCGCCGGGCGCAGACGGCCGCGGCCGCTGGCGCCATTTGGCGCAGCGCATTGGCCGCGAAATCGAGCAGGACCACGCTGGCGGCCCGCCCGGCGATCCCAACGTGGCGCTGGCGCAGCAAAAGGGCGACCGCGCCGCAATCTTCTACGCCGTAGCGCGCCTGGCTGGCGCCGACGCCTGCCTGGTTCGCGCCAATGCACTGGTGCGCGACGGTGCGCCCGACCTGCCAGACCCTGCCGACTACTCGATGCAACTGGTCAGTGTGGCCCTACCTGACGGCGCGTCCCTGTGGTACGACCCCGGCCTTGAAGGTGGCGTGGTCGACAACGTCCGCAGTGGCTTGCGCGGCCGTCGCGGCTACCTGGCCGGGTGCGGTCGGGCTGATCGCAGCGTGGTGGTGCCCGCGCTGGGTCAGGGTCAGGATCGCCGCGACATCGCCGTACAGCTGCAGTGGGCGGCCGATGGGTCGGTCACCGGTAGCGTCACCGAGGCCTTGCACGGCGCCACTGCTGCCTACGTTGGACAATGGCTGGTCGATGCGCCCCCCGCCGAGCACGCCAAGTTGCCGACCCAACTGGCCGGCGGGGTTTTTCCGGGCTTGGAGCTGACCCTGGGCCGGACGGAGCGCAGCGCTGACGGCGACGAATTGCGCATCACCTATACGGTCGCCGCAGGGGCCGATGGCGGCCGCGCCCGCTCGCTCGACCTCGGCCTGTACCCGAGCGAAATCGGCAAGACCTTTGCCGTGCTGGAGCGGCGCGCGACCCCGCTCTCGTTTGGCTTCACCCAGGACTTGCGGGTACTACTGACCGTGCAGAGCGCCACCGGGTCGATCGCGCTGCCCGCGGCTGTCAGCGCTGAGCACCCACAGCTGTCGTGGTCGCGCTCGGTGCGCGCCATCCCCGGTGGGGCAACGGTCGAATTCGCGCTGCGGGCTGACGCCGGCGTTGTCACACCGCAGAGCTACGCGCTGTTCGCTCGAGCTGCGCGCGCTGCGGACGCCGCCGAGATACTGCGGTTGTCGCGCTAGCGCGAAGTGTCACGCGTGCCCGTGCAGTCGGCCGGTCGCTTCGTACTCTTCGACCAGTTTCTCGGCGTCGATCGCCGCCATGCAGCCCATGCCAGCCGCGCTGATGGCCTGACGGTAGCGCGAATCAGCGACATCGCCCGCCGCGAAGACGCCAGGCACTGAGGTCTGGGTCCAGCCCTTGAGCGCGATGTAGCCGTCCGGTCGCAGCTCCAGGTGGTTGCGAAACACCTGGGTGTTGGGGCTGTGGCCGATCGCCATAAATACCGCCCCGCACGCCATCTCGTCCATGGATCCATCGACCGTGGACTGCAACCGGACGGACGTCACCTTGCGGCCATCGCCCAGGATCTCGTCGACCGCGGCATTGTAGCGCACGCTGATTTTGGGGTGCTTCTGCACGCGCTCTGCCATGATCTTGCTCGCGCGAAAGCTGTCGCGGCGGTGCACGACCGTGACGTGGCTGGCGTAGCGGGTCAGAAACGTCGCCTCTTCCATCGCCGAGTCGCCGCCGCCGACCACCACCACGTGCACATCCTTGTAGAAGGCGCCGTCGCAAGTCGCGCACGCTGAGACGCCGCGATTCATGTAGGTCTGCTCGCTCGGGATGCCGAGCCAGCGCGCGTTGGCGCCGGTGGCGATAATCACGGTTGCCGCTTCGATCCACTCGCCGCCGCCGGTGCGCAGTCGCAAGGGAAAGCCGCCCAAGTCGACCTCGTCGATGACGTCTTCGCGGTGATCGGCGCCGAAGCGCTTGGCTTGTTCGCGGCAGCGCTCGACCAGTTCAGGGCCGGTCACCCCCTCAGGAAAGCCAGGAAAATTCTCGACTTCGCTGGTGATCATCAGCTGACCACCTGAGGTCATCAGGTCGCCGGACGACAGGAAGCCGCCCTCGAACACCACCGGTGCGAGGCGCGCGCGACCCGTGTAGATGGCCGCGGTCTGGCCGGCGGGTCCTGAACCGATGATGACGACTTTGTGCAGAGCCATGGCGCGTTCCGGGCGCGCCTTTGCGCGGCGCGGCGGCAGCCAAGGTAGCGCGCGCTACGGACGGCGCAAGGCAGGAACCGCAGGTTCAGCCACGCTCACGGCTGGGGCGGTGCCAGCAGCACTTCGAACAGGCCGGTCGCGTCCGACAGTGCGCTGCCCAGCAGCAGGCTATCGACCGTGACGGCCGTGCCAGCCGAGCGCGCGCCCTTGCTTTGCGGACCGCGGGTCATGGCCGGCTGCGGCGTCGCGTTGCGCGCCAGGATCTCGACGGCGGCGTTGGCGACAGGCGATCCAGCCGCCGTCACCACCTTGCCAACGACCAGCACCGGCGCCGGCACGCTGACCGGCACCACGGTGTCACTGCCCGGCGTGACCTCGACCTTGGCGGCCAGCCAACGCGGCAGCAGGTCGACCGGCCGCGGATGCACCCACAGCCACCAGCCGCCTGCATCGACCGGCAGCTCGAAAACTCCCTGGGCGTTGGTCACGGTCTCCAGCGGCACCTCGCCGAGCGAAGCCGAACCGGAGAGCTCCGAAGCACTCTCGGTGGGCTGGGCGACGCGGCGCAGCCACACCTTTGCGGTGTGCAGCTTGCGCCCGGCAAAATCGACGACCGTGCCCTTGACCAAACTGCGGCGGGTGCATCCGACCGGCAGCAGCCCGGCAGCCACCTCGACCTTGCCCGACCAGCGCGCGGCATGCGATCCGCTGGTCGGCAGCACGCTCAGCAGCGCCGGTCCGGGCGGCATGTTCATCGCCAGCCGTCCCTGGTGGTCGGTGTAGCCTTGGACTTCGACGTAGGCTGCAACCTGCTTGTTTTTGCTGTCGGCCTGGCGTTGGACGCGAACCAGAGCGCCGATCTCGGGCTCGCCGACGTCGTTCCTGACTTCTACGGTGACCGTCGCCGCGTCAGGCAGCTTGCCGGTGTCCAATTCGCCCAGTTGCAGCGGTTTGGGCTTGGCATCGGCCTTGAAGCGGCTGGCCACATCCACCGGCTCTTCCAAGCGGCCTTGCGGTAGCGCCAGAGCACTACTGGTCGGCGCAAAGGTCAGGTGGCCTGCCACCGCGCTCGGCCCGACCTGGATCGCAAACGCACCGTTCTTGTCGGTCAGTGCCGAAGTCGAGATGGTCTGCCCCGCCGCGTTGACCAGTTGCGTCCGCAGGCCGACCAGAGGCGCATGGCCCGCCACCAGCTTGCCGCGCACCTCGACGAGGCCATCGCCCTGCGGCAGCGTTATCGCTCCGTGGTCAAAGGACGCTTTCACTGTGATCTTGCTGTAGTGCGGCGGACCATCGACATCGGCATCGGGGTCGAATACCAGGTCGTAGGTCTTGCCCGGTTGGACGCGCAGCTCGTAGCCGCTGAAGGCCTTGCCGTCTTTGCCAAAGTAGCGCGTGGCCTCGTAGCGCAGTTGGTTGCCCTTGACGTCGCTGTGCGCGGTGGCCACCAGCTTGCCTTGCACTGGGGTCAGGTTGAAGGACGCACTGTAGGTCAGGTGCACGACTGCGGGCTCTGTCAACATCAGCGCCACCGGCTCGCTGCGCTTCTGCGCGTCGAGATCGAGGTCAAAGTGCTCGATGAGCTTGCCAGTAGCTTTGGGCGGGGTTAGGCGCACCGAGACTGTCTCGTCGGGCAGGTGCGCTGCGATGCAGATGCGCGTCTGGTAGCAGCGCAGGCCCGGTCCGCACTCTGCGTCACTGGTGCAGCGACTGGCCACTTCGTCGGTATCGACGCAGCCTGCGGTTGCGCCAAGGCATGCCACGAGGCCCACCGCCAACGAGGCCATGCGCGCGGTGCACATCACTTGGACCTCCAAGCGCGCGGTCGCAGGCTCACGGGCACGCCTCTGACAGTTCGATGGGCCAGGTCACGCTCGCGGACAGCGTGCCCGCCGGCACTTTGACCAATTGCTTGGCGTCGACCGGTTGATTGGCATCGACAGGCAACGCCTGATCGGCGACGTAAAGCGACAGCGTGTGCTTGTCGAAGTTGACCTCGCCGAGATTGCACACAAACAGGCGGCATACGGGCTCGTTGCCGCAAGTCTTGCGAGCCGCAGGTTTGGGCCCCTTGGCCAGATCGTAGAACCAGTAGTAGTACAGGGGCTGGCGCGTGCCGTAGGCGCGAATGGCCTGCTTGACGCTGAACTCGGTGCCGTCGGCGTTCGAGCGCATGACTTTGGTCGTCTCCAGCTGCGGCGACAGGTCGCTGGTCTGGATGACCAGCAACGGCGCAATCGGCGCCACCACGGGATCGACGGGCGCCGGGATCACACAACCGCCCAGGCCCATCGCCCACAAAACGGCAACCAAAGCTGCGATAAGACGCCACATGGTGCCAGGTTGTCGTTGAATCGCGCACGGTTGTACTGACGCCCTCCACCAAAGGAGCCAGCCGCGGCGCCGGGAAGGCACCGCAGCACCGCCGCCGATGCTAGCGAAAACCGTGCCAATCTGAGGCAGGCCCCGCCAAGTTTGATTGCGGTGTCTTGTAGTTTTCGACAGTTGCGTCTGCAATGCACGCCGAGCGCGCCAGCCATCTGCGGGTCCGGCGCCGCCCGATCATGACACGATTGTCAGCCGCCGGCCATGAATTGCCGCAACTTCGCGCTTCATGCCTGCAATATCAGCGCATTGTAGCCGAGCTGCGCCCTGATCCACGCGTCGCAACCGCCTCGGCTGGTTCGCTGGCGTGGCTGGTCTGGCACAAGCTCAGTTCGGCTGCGCAGCGAGTTCTGCTTCGGCGTCTTTGAGCATCTGCTTGAACTTGCCGTTGGCCGGATCGCGGTCGACTGCTTTGCGCAAATACAGCACCTTGAGCTTGGCTGTCGTCGCCTTCTGCGCGAGCACGGCAAACCGGGCCGCTTCCTTTTGAGCGTCGTTGGCCTCAGCGGCCGCCGGCGGTGCTGGCGGTTTCTCGGCCTTCTCGACCTTGGGCGGCTTGGCCGCTTCCTTCTTGGCGGCAGCTTCCTCTTTCTTCTTGCGCGCCTCGTCGGCTTTGCGCGCTTTTTCCGACTCGGCGGCCTTCTTGCGCTCTTCATCTGCTTTGCGGCGCTCTTCGTCAGCCTTCTTGGCGGCAGCCTCTTCTTTCTTCTTGCGCTGCTCGTCGGCCTTGCTGACCTCTGCCTCCGCTTTCTTCTTGGCGGCCTCGGCCTTGGTGGCTTGCTCCTCTTGCTTCTTGCGGTCCGCCTCCGCTTGCTTGGCCGCCTTGTCATCGGCCTTCTTGCGCTCGGCTTCGGCCTTTTCCAATTCTGCCGCGGCCTGCTTGGCAGCCGCCTCGTCGGCAGCCTTCTTCTTGGCTTCGGCCTCCGCGGCGGCTTTGTTGTCGGCCTCGGCCTTGGCAGCCGCAGCCTTGTTGTCGGCCTCCGTCTTGGCAGCGGCGGTGGCCGCACCCGCAGCGGCATCGACTTGGGCTTGCTCGACCTGCTTTTGCAGGGCCGCCGCCTGGGCGTCGCCTGGCAGTAGCACTTGCGCCGCCTTGGCCTTTTCCAGCGCTTGGTCGAGCGTGCCGGCGCGCAGCAGCGCCTGACCCTCTTCGACCAGCTTGGCGGCCTGCGCGGACGGCGGCTCGGTGACCTCAGCGGCAACCTCCGGCGCCGCAGCGACGGCGTCGACAGCGGGCTCGGGGTTGGGCGCTGCGATGTCCGCGGCCGGGGCGGGCGCCGGCTCTGGAACTGGTGCGGGCGTCGGCGCAGGTGCGGTCGCTGGTGGTGCGGCGGCCTCACTGCCCTCTGGCGGAACGGGTGGCGGCTCTGGCGGAGCGTTGACTTTGATGTAGACGCCAACCGCCAACATGGCCACGGCGAATGCCGCGAGGGCGCCAAGCAGCAGCTTGTTGACCTTTTGCGGCGGCGGCACGGGCGGGCCCTGCTCGTGCAAGTCTTTGCCCGCCTCGTGCTTGTCGTTGTGCGAAAAAAACGCCGACTCGTGCATCGCCTCGACGCGGATGCGATCGGTGGTCTTGACCGTGCGGCCGGTGCCAGCCGCCGCCGGGCTGGCGGCAGGGGCGGGCGCTGCAGTCACCGTCACGGCTTTGGCCTGCGGCGCAGGGCTGACGGCAGCACTGGCGGCCGCCGGAACCTTGGCGGGTTCGGCTGGCTTGGCCACGTCCGCTGGGCTACGTTCGACCTTGGGTGCCGGCGAGGCGATCGGGGTCGGCGCCGACTTGCCCGCGATGGGCTGTGGGCCCCCGCGGTCGCGATCGCGCCGACTCTTCTTGCCCTTCTTGCCGCGACGGTTGGGGTCGGTGGCCACGCCAGCCGCCGAAGCCGGTTCGTCGTCGTCCTCGCCCTCGTCGTCGTCGTCAGCCGCTGCTGCACTGTCAGCCGGCGCTGGCGGAGCCGCCACCGGAGCCGCCTCTGCCTTGATCGCCGTTGGCACGGCTGTGACGTCCGGCTTGGCCGCTGCCGGTTCCGGTGCCGGCGCTGGCGCTGGCGCTGGCGCTGCGGCTTCCGGTGCAGCAACCGGTTCGGCGACTTGCTGTGGCTGGGCAGGCGCCGCAACGGGCGCAGGTTCAACTGCGACCTTGACGACAACAGTGGGCGCGGGCTCCGGTTCCGGCGCCGCGATGGCGCCGCCCAAAGCGCCGGCACGTTGGGGCACGGTCGCATCGGCGCCGCTCGGCAGAGGGCCCCAGGTTGTTGCTGCAGCTTGCAGCGTCTGCTGCCATGCGGCGGCAGTCGGACGTTTGGCCGGATCCTTGTCGAGTGCCTCGGTCAGTGCAGCCTGCAGGTCCTTGACGCCCTTGAGTGCAGGTTTGACCAGGTCGAGCCGCAGTGGCTTCTCGGCAGCCTGGCGCTTGATGACGGACAGCGGCTGCGGGCCGTGGAAAGGCGGCTTGCCAGCCGCCAGCGACCACACCGTCGTCGCCGCGCAATAGACGTCAGACGCTGGCGACAGGGCGCCACCTTTGCAGGCTTCGGCTGCCAGGTACTCAGGGGCGCCGAAAAACTCTTCGGCAGCCGAGCCCGGCGCCACCGCCGGCAGCAAGCGCCACCAACCATAGCCAAAGGTCCGGATTTTTCCACCTGCCGCGCCGCCTTGCAGCCACAGCCGATGCGGCCCGAGATCGCCGATCCACACGTCGGCACGCGAAGCAGCGGCGCAGGCCCCCGCCATCGCCAGCGCCGCATCGACCAGGTGCGGCATTTCGAGCTTGTCGCGGCGGCGCAGCGACTCTTCGGCCAGGCACCCGTCGGTTGCTTCGATCGCGATCCAGGCGCCCTGGTCGTCCCTGCCACTGCAGTACGCGACCAGCGCCTGCGGGCAGTCCGCCAGCTTGCGGTTGTCCGCTAGCACAGCCGCCAGCGTCGCGTCGTCCGCACGGGCTGCCGCAGACAGCCGCAGCACCAGCGCCGGCGCCGCGAGTCGGTCGTCCGTCGCGCGCACCAGCGTGCCGAGCTTGGTGGTTTCCAGCGTTTCGTGGGCGGTGAAGCGCTGGCCGATTTTTTCACTCATGGAGTTTCCCCGGCGCCCGGCGTCGCGGGCCTAGTGCTGCGACGCCAGAGTGCGCTTTTGGGTGGCCGCGATCGTCCGCGCGGACGCCACGACCCCCCCCTTCGATTGGCAGCCTCCCGCGCGCCACCGCGATCAGGCTGCCCAGCGAAGCGCAGAATGATAGGGCCGTTGCGTACTTGGGGGCAAGACCGCCGTGACGGTCGCGTAACCAAATGATTAATCAGCCAAAATGCCGCAACAGCGGCCATCGCCGTCGCTACTCGCCTTCACAATTTGTCGCATGGTGGCTGCGAACCGCGGCCGCGCCGTACACGGCCCCGCAAGGCTGGCGCTAGGTGGTTCGTGCTCCGTTGATATCAAATGGAAAGTGCGACAGACCCACCCGATTACCTTCGGGGTCGCGAACGTACACTGTCCACGGTGACTGATGGACCACGTCGACGCCCATGTGCCGCAAGTGGTCAAGCCACACCTGTCGATTCTGCCAATGGATTTCGACGGCCAGCAGGTGCAACCCCGGCCGGCTGTCTTGCCACGGCGCGGTCTCGCCGTCGCCCGCGCAAGCCTCGAGCGCCAGCACGCTGCCACCCAAGCGCACCCACACCGAGCGATCGCCCGAGCCGTCGGCGGCCGGCCAGCGCCGGTCAATGCGCAGCCGCAGTACCCTTTCGTAAAAGCGCACCATCGCCGGAACGTCGCGGCATTGGATCGCCAGATGGTGGACGCCAAACGGCGCGATGGGCGGCACGGCCATTGCGGGTTGCCTGTCCGATCGGGCGCGATCGGCGGGCGGGTTATCCCCTCTGCCGCCCTTTGGGTCAATGGCGGGCACGGATCGCCCCGCGATTAGCCGGGCGCGACTGGTTGCCAAAACGATGATGCCTATTTAGGCTTGGCGCTGCGGCTCGGCCGTGGCGCAGGGACACGTGCATGGATAACCCGAAAACGATTGGCATTTCGCGCGCCGGTTTGGCATCACGCGCGGTCGGGCGGTGTGCCCAGTTGGCGCTGGCGTTGGTTTGCGGCTTGTGGACCGCCGGTTGCGCGAACCCTGAGTTTGAACAGGTGCGCAACTACAAGGAGTTTCTCAATAGCGCCCGACCGCAGCTGCAGGCGATGAACAAGGTGCGGCAAGAGCTGTATGAGGCCGACGACATCGACGCCATGTTGACCAAGTTCGACACGGGGTTGCTGGTCAACATTGAGGGGCTGCGGCATCTGGCCGACACCGCCAAGGCGCCCGAGGGCAAGCTGGGCGAGCTGCACCAGGCTCTGCGCAAGAACATGGACGAGTACGTCACCGCCACCGCCGCGCTGGTCAAGCGACTCAAGGCCGCCAAGAAGACGGGCAACGACGATGAAATTCAGCGCGCGATCCTGGACTGGGGCGCCAAGGACAAGGCGTTTGGCGACCAGATGTTCAAGCTCGTGACCGACTTGAACCACTACCTCGATCAACTCGTCAAGAAGTAGCCTGACGGCGCCGGTCCATGCTCCGGCAGCCGCGGTCGTGCCATTAAGGCCTCTGCGCTTCCGCCTTCGCCGGGATCGCCGCGCTGCTATACACGATCGCCCAAGTCCGGCACCAAATGCCGGACCGGCGATCAGGTGCTTGTTAGGTGAGTCGCCAAGCTCGCGTCCGCTCCGCTACCGACTCGCAGCTCCGTCCAAGGTTTGATGTCAAATTTTGGCGACAGTGTATAGCTAGCAATCCTCGGAAACTTCTCGCCCGCAGCACGGCTCGCGCCGCTTTCGAGGCTGGTCCGCAACAGCCACGACTACGGCAGGGGTTGGCGCAAGACCCTCAGTCGCTTGCGCATGCCGTCGGTGGCGTGCCAATGGCCGCTGTCGTCGATGACCAGCGCCTCGCTGGCGCCCAGGGCCACGACCGTCGGCAGTCCAGCCTTGCCAAGAATCATCAGCGGCTTGCCAAGGGCATCGGCGATCGTGGCCGAAGCGGCCACCACCACGGCCGCCCGCGTTCCCTTGGCTGGCCAGCCAGTGCGCGGGTCCAGCACGTGGTGATAGCGCACACCACCGATGTCGAAATAGCGCTCGTAGTCCGCAGATGTGGCGAGCGACTCGCCGGGCAACAGCTCCAGCGTCGCCCACATGTCGTTGCTCTCGCCGCGCGGATCGCGTAGCCCGGCCAGCCACGGCCCATGCGGGCCCTTACCGAGCGCGAGCAGTTGTCCACCGGCAGAGACCAGTGCGTTGTCCACGCCGTGTTGGCGCAGCGCCACAGCCGCGCGGTCGAGCGCCCAGCCTTTGGCGATGCCGCCCAGGCCGATCGCCATGCCCTTATCGGCCAGGCGCACCGTTCGGGTAGCCGCGTCCAGGTGCATGCGCTGCCAGCCCACCAGCGCGACCTGGCGGGCGATCGCCTTTGGGTCCGGCACCGCGGGCGTTGCGCCCAGCCGAAAGTCCCACAGCCCCCACAGCGCCGCCCAGGTCGGATCGAAGGCGCCACCGGTCTTGTCCGCCAGATCCCGCGACTTGACCAGGATGTCGAACAGTTCGGGGCTGACTGCGACCGGCGGGCCGCCAGCGCCGCGGTTGACGGTGCCCAGTTCGGACTCTGGCCGCCACTCGTTCATGCGGCGCTCGACGTCGTCCAGCACGGCAAACGCCGCTCGGGCGCCTGCAGTGGCGCTCGCCCCGGTCGGCAGGTTGACCTCAAAAACGGTCGCCATGCTCGGCGCGCGCAAGGTCTGCCACGCCGCCGCAGGCTCATCCAGGCCTGGATCGAGTTGTGGACCGGTCGAGGTTGGCATGCCGCCGCATGCCGTGACGAGCGCCATCGCGGCCCAAGCCAGGGCGTGGCGCGTCGACTTCATGTGGCGTGACCTAGAAGCCTTTGGCCATGACCGCCGGCATGCCGCGCTCAATCTCGCGGACGCTGTTGGTCAACACCGCCAGACAGTGTCGATCGTAGGCCTCGATGACGGTGGCGATGCCGATCTGCTCGTCAGGATAGTCTTTGAGATTAGGTACTTGACCGCGCCGCAGGCCGTCGCCGCGCCACATGATCTCAAAGCGATTGCCTTTCTCGACCCCGTCGTCTGCGCCCTTGTCGATGTAGACGTAATGGTATTGACCGGCAGCGGTCGTCTCGTGGTGGAAATCGATGATGGTGGCCACCAATTCCACCTTGTTGGGCATCGCTCGCGTCAGCACCAGCGGCTCGAACACGTTGGTCACCAGGTCGCCGCGGCTGATTTCGCTGTAGCTGCGGGTCACCAGCACGCTCACCAGCGGGCGGACCGTGCGCAGAACCTTGCCTTCGCCTAGGAAGTTGATCTTGTAGCCGACGATCTTGTTGGTCAGCGGATGGACGACTTCGCGCTCGACCCGGTACACGGTATAGCGATCGCCGTCGCGCACGCACGGCCCCACGAACGCGTCCGGGTCTTTGTCCTTGCCGCTCTCGTCGGAGCACCGGCGCATCGTGAAGCGCACATAGGCCTCGTCCAACTGGCCGAGCATGTTGCGCTCTTCGCGGCTGGACTCGATGCTGCCCGACTCGCGGTAGTCGCGCGAGCTGATGTAGCCGACCCGGCGGACCAGCTCGACCTGCGGCCGCTTCGGCGCTGAAAACCGCGACGTCGCGTGGGTGATGGCCTTGGACGCGGCGGCCGCGGCCGGCGCCGAGCGGCGCGACAGGTATAGGACATCGCCAGGGTAGATCTGGTGCGGGTTGGTAATCTGCGGGTTGTAGCTCCACAGACTGGGCCAGTACCAAGGGTCGTCGTACAACTGTTCCGCGATCGACCACAGCGTGTCGCCCTGCTCGACCACGTAGATGCGCTCGCCCGATTTCGCCGATTCCTGTACCGCGATCGCCGGGCCCTGTGCGTCAGGCAGCCATTGAGCGGCGGCGGGCGCACCATGGCACAGCCAGGCGGCCCCAACCGCGGCGCAGACCCACTGTGCAGCGGCCTTCATAGCTCACCCTTGCTGTTCTTGCGCTGCAGGTCGTCCACGGCCCGTCGCGCGGCCGGCGTGCCGGGGTATTGCCGCGACAGTTGCTTTAGGACCTCGCCAGCGCCGGGATCGTCGCCCATCTTCTCGTAGCTTTTGGCCAGTTTGTACATGGCGTCCGGCACCTTGTTGCCGCGCGGGTAGTCTTTGGCGACCCGCACGAACGACTGCGCCGCTTTGAGCCACTGCGACTGGGCGTACCAGCTCTCGCCGATCCAGTACATGGCGTTGTCGGCCAGGTCATGGTCCGGGTGCGCGAGCAGCATTTTTTCGAACAGGGACCGCGCCGCGGTGACCTGCTCGGCGTCCAGCAGGTTCTTGGCCTGCGTGTACAGGGCCACCGCCGGGTCCGCCTTGGGTTTGTCGTTGTCCAGCTGCGGCGGCAAGTCGCTCGACGGCCCGCTCGGCGCCGGTGTGGCCGGAGGTTCCGCGGCGACCACTTCGATGGGTCCCTCAGTGGCTGGCGCCGCGACTTTGACGGTTGGCAGCTTGGGAATCCACCCCGATTCGCGGCGGGCGCGGTCGACGCGGGCCGAGTCGGCGCGCTCCTCAACCATTACCAGTCGCGACTTGAGCTCGTCATACTGCACGCGCGCGGCCGCCTGGCTGCGCTTGAGCTCGTCGAGTTCGTCGCGCAGCGCGCTCACCTCGGACTCGACCTGCTGCGTGCGCGCCCCGGTGCATGCTGCCAGCGACGCCGCGCAGCAAGCGACGCAAGCCAGCCACCTGGCGCTTCGCTTCGGGTTGGGCGGGCGGTGCGGCATAGGCATGTCCTCAGGCCGGCCACGGAGGGGCCAAGGTGCAACGCTATCCCACCGTCAGCGGGTGTCAACATTTGCCCGGGCTTGGCGCAGGTTGCGCAGGCCCGCGCGCAAAGTCGGCGCCACCTTCGCCCAGGCCCGACCCGCGGCCCGCACCGCCGCGCCAATCGGGCCACTGCGAGGCATTGGCACCACCACCGCGCCCCAGCGCACGGCGCACAGTCGGCCGACGATGGCTGCGCGTGACACCGGCGGATCGCAGCGATCGCGGGTGTCGCCGCGCAGAATCACACGATCGCCGTCGATGATTTCCACGCGGTGCAAGACGATCGCTGGGGCAGGGCCACTAACGACGCCCACGATGTCGCCAACTTGTAGGACATCGACCGCGTCAAGTGCGATCTCGGCTGGGGCGGCCAGTGGCCACATCGACCGGCCGGCAACTGGGTGCCAGACGCGGGCGCTTGCGGTCACGGTTTGCTCGGTGCAGCGAGAACCCGGGCGCCCTGACCCTTGCGAGGTCGGTAGATGGGGAAGACGAATCGCTCCGGTCGCGGCGGCCGTTCGGACCCCGCGGGGACGCTGGCCCACTGCTCCGGAGCCCACGTCGGGCCGTGGGCGGCTTCGTAGCCGAGCATGCGCAAGCGGGTGCGGGTATGAAAGTGGCCTGGGGGCTTCCGATAGTCGCCCGTGTTCTTGAACGCTTCGCCTGGGCAATAGAAGCAGGCTCCGCTTCCGCCACAGCTGTGGCAGGCCGTGCGCTCGCGGTTGGTCCAGTCGCGCAGGGCCAGGCGTGCTGGTGAACCAGACCAGATATCGGCCAGCGCCTGCTGCCGCAGGTTGCCAAGCTCCATTGGAAACACGACACACGGCCAGACGCCACCGTCGGGGGCGATGTACACGAGGCGCCGGCCGGCACCACACGGACCCTGCGACAGCCGGTCTTTGACCTGAGCGGTCGGTGGCGGCACCGTTCGGGTCAGTGCGATGAGTTGCTCGGCTCGAATCCGCCGGTCCACCGCCAGGTTCAAGCTGTCGAGACCCTCATTGCCGGCATTATCGCGTGAAATATCCAAGCCGAACCTAACCGTGCAGCCCAGAGCCACAAAACGGTCGAAAATCGCCGGAATTTCTTCGACAGTTTGGTCCTGGACGACCACACTCGCTTGCACAGGGACGCCAACAGCCCGCAGGCACTGGATGCCGGTCAGCGTCCTTGCCAGTGATCCAGGATGCCGGGTAAAGGCGTCGTGAATCTCCGGCCGCAACGAGTAGACGCTGACGTCGACCCGCGTGACCATTTGCTCGGCGTACCGCGCCGCGACGGCGGCATCGACGTTGCCCGCGTGGGTCTTGATGCGATTCGCAAAGCCCTTTGCCGTTGCGTAGGCCAGCAGCTCCTCAAAGTCGGCGCGCTGGCTGACGTCGCCACCTGACCACGTCAGCAGCAGCGTCCCCATCGCCGCCAACTGGTCCAACACCGCGCGCCACTCTGCCCCTGTCATTTCGGGATAAGTCGTTCGGTTGTCCAAGTAGCAGTGCTGGCAGTCCAGGTCGCACCGATAGGTCAGGTTGATGTGCGCCGAAACCGGCACATCCGCTTGCGCGTAGAGCGCCAATGCGGCATCGACCGAGGCCACTTCCGTAGCGGCCGGACTCGCGGCGGCGATCATGGCTGGACCGCAGCGAGGCCGCCGCAGGGCAACTGCGGGACCTGTTGCAAGTCTGGCAAAAGCAGCGAAGCCAAGGCCACTTCGACCACCTCGACCGGGTCGCTCAGGCAATGTGTCAACACCCCAATCGGCACCGACGCCGTAAGCGCTGCGATGCGCTCCGCCGTTGCAGCTGCTGCGGCACCTCCGGCGTACCAGCAATGCGGCGCGATTTCCCCAACACATTGAGGCCAATTCGCCCGGTCCACATGCGTCCGGGACCGATCGGCAGCCAGTCGGACCATGGCGGCAAGGGGCGTCGCCCACGGCAAGTGCTCACCGCGAATTCGTATGGCGTTTTGCCGCCACGCCTGCCACTTGGACGGGTCAGGAGCGGAGGGCACCAGGTACACCAAGTCGTCGTGGAGTGCGCGATCAACGAACCGGCTTGCCAACGTCGACTTGCCCGCCCCGGAGACACCGCACACCACAAACACACCCGACGACAGCGACAGCGCCGCACCGTGAACAAGCAGACCGCCGGCTTGTAACACGAGCGCCTGCAGCATCCACAATAGATTGCTACCGAACTCCCTTAGACCACCGACCAAGTCAATCGGTTGCGACAAGGTCAGCGTGCCGGTGCCCTCGCGATGATCCCATTGGCCCCGCACTGACCCTATTCGCCAGCTGCAGTGGTGCGCGTCAAACTCGTCAAATTCAAGCGCGTCACCTGCCGCAAATTCCGTCGTCGTCACCTCAAGTTCCAGATCAAGGCGCTCGCCGGGTTCCGGCAGGCACCACGGTCGCTGCAGGCCGCTCGTATTGACCGGCAGCCTCAGGCCAACGCGGAGCGGACCCAGGCGTACGGTCCGCTGCAACTGATCCATGCACTATTCCTGCAACGGGGCTTCTGGCGGACAGCCCGAAGCAAGCAAGGCGTTCAGCGCGGACTCCGCCGTCTGCACCGTCGGCGCGCTGTAGGGCTTGCGAGCGTGTTGGCGACCATCATCCGCCAGCGGATCCTCCGATGTCTGCCTGAAATTGATGTCGTCCATGCGAGGTTCTCCTTGTTCACCCATTGCAGACCGCGGGTCGCACCATTCGCGGCGGTCAGCCTCAATACACTACGACCAGGCTTCCGTCCAGCGAACCGATCACCAGATCGACCTGACCGTCACCATTGAAGTCGCCAACCGGAGCGTAGGCCGTGCCGCCCCAACCCGTATTGGTAGAAGTGCCCCAATTCAGCTTGCCCTTGTTGAACGGATCCTCGATCCAAAAGTCCTCGTACTGCAAGCTAACTTCAGCGGGAATGGCCGACGCAGGCCGGACCATACCCAGGCGAATGACCACCCGATTGGTGCCGCCTGCGCCAGTGAAAGTCGGGATGCCGTGCACGACGTCGATGAACGGGCCACTTGACCCCTGACGGTCGGCAAAATTTCCAGCTTGCATTGGCACCCAGTGCCACTGCCGCACCACGTAGCCGCCCTCAGCCGAGTAGGTGTCCGTGGTGCCTGTCAGCAATGCACCCGGCGTCAGCGTAAAGTTGGTTCCCAACTTGCTCGCAAGGTACGAGCCGCGCACCCAGTAGAGCCCGCCGATGCCCGCCGACGACTGGTGCTGGAGCGCAAGGTCCGGAATGCCGTCGTTATCCATCTTGATGACGGACTGGTAGGAGCCGATTTGGTTGGAGCCCGTCGCTGAGGTGCCGCGTATGGCCACAGCGGTCGCGTCGCCCGTTTGATTGCCGGCGTAGCTCAGCAGGATTTGCACGTCTCCGCTGAGCGGCCGGCCCTTGACGACGTACGCCGACTGGCCGCCCGAGTGCAGCGATGTGAACAAGTCGTCGTACTGGGTCGGTCCGCTGTCGGCTAGCATGTTTCCGACGCCGAGCATTGAATTGCCCCAGGGCGACGCGATGTTCTGATCTACCAACCGAATGGTCGCCATGTTGTTGGCGGCCCGGTCAGCATCGGCGTCAATGCTGATGGTCTTGGGGCTTGCCGAATTCCAGGCGGCATTGCCCGGCAGGACCAGCACCCGATCGTAGGCGTACTTGGAAGTGGGCTTGGTGGTAATGGCGATGTCCGCCAACGGCTTGCCATTCGCCGCGTCGCCATTGAAGTTGCCGATGATCTGGGCCTTCCAGACCCCGTAAGGGAAACCGCCCGCGATGTCCTTGACGGTCACGGCCGGCGTGTCCGTCATGGCCGCGCCTTTCTTGCCCAGGTACACCACGACCGAGCGCAAGACACTGGTGCCGGTGCCGACCGCAGCCACGAGATCATCGACGCCATCGCCGTTGACGTCGCCGCCCGACGAAACCGGCGCGCCCAGACCACCGGGATTGGTCAAGCAAACGTGGCTCGGATAGGCGCTCGACACCGACAGGTCGATGTCCGTCACGGTTGCCTGATTGCGACCGTACACGATGCACAGCGGTTCCGCAGCGCCGCCGCCAAGCGCAACGTCTCCCAACCCGTCACCGTTCAAATCGCCAACTTTTTGCACCCGGGACCGCATGTCCGCTTTGTTGAACGTACCGCCCAAATTGATCTTTGCGTACCGCAGGGCCAGGCCTGTCGTCGACACGCTATTCGACACCGGCGAGAGGTTGCCGGCTGCGTCTTGGGCCTGAACCGCAAAGTGCCACGACGACGCCCCGTTGTCGGTCAGCGGAACGAATTTGCAGGGGTCTGGATTGGCATAGCTGTTTGGCCGAGGATCGGGGCCTTCCACAAAGATCTGTTGTGCGGTGCCTGCGGCGGCAGGTGAGGGAATGGTCGCTGCCGGCAGCTTGGCGGCGTCGCAGGCGGCGTCAAAGTCGGCTTGCTTGTCCATCGCCACCTTGCTGTAGCGCACCAGGTACTTGTCCGCTTTGCCTGTCGCGCCATTGTCGCCAACTGCTGTTAGAGACAGCTTCGCCATTGGCCGCCGCGCGTTGAGATCCGCCGCCTGCAAAGCGGCAAGCACCGGCGCGGCAGGCGCGACCCAGTCTACTGTGACCACGATCTGTCCGGTCCCGACATTGCCTGCGGCGTCGGTCACCGTTGCAGTGACGGTGTTGCCCGCATCCTCCTGCAGCGTAGCGAACTGCAAGTCGATGGTCGCGGGGTTGGCAGACAACACCACTGGAAGCGCATTTGGCTGCGAGACCGCTAGCGCCACAGTCGTTGCGCCCACAGTCCGTTCCAGCTTGGTCAGCTTGCCGCCACCGAGACCTGTGTCCGTCGCCTGAACCTGCAGGTGGAGTTGATGGCCGGCTTGACCATTGAGGTCCTTCAGTTTTCCTACCAGGACCGGACCCGGCCCGGCGCTGGTCGGCACGCCAAGCACCGTACCCGCAACAAAGGCCACTTTGGGCGCGCTGAGATCGGCCTTGAGCGCGAGCGGTCCAGACGTGCCCTTGACGGCGCCACTTCCATCAAGCGCGATCGCCTCCAGGGTCGTGTTGTCGCCGTCGGTCACCGTCAGCGCAAAGGTAGCCGCTGTACCCGTCGGCGGCTTCTTGCCGACCTCCGTGCTGCCCTTCTTAAGTTGGATGTTGGCAATCGTTCCGCAGGGTCCAAGCAAGTCCGCGGTCACGGTGGCACTCAGACTCGCGCAGTCCTTGTTGGCCGTTGCGCAACTGGCGTTGTTGAAGGTTCCACCCGCAGGCAGGCCTTTGAGCGACACCAAGCACCCAGAGAGTTGAACTTTAAACCCGCGCGAAGCCGTCGCGGTGTTGCCATTGGCGTCCGTCACGGTTGCTCGCACCGAGTAATTGGGCGAAGCGCCAAATGGTATGGTGATGTGCGACCCGGGGCCGCTGGAGATTGTGGACGCCACGGCGGTTGCCGCTGCGACCTGCTTGAACGCGGTGCAATTGGCGAAAGCGGCGTCGCATCCCTCACCGATTTCGATCTTGTAGCTTGCGGTGTCGCCGACGGAAACGGCCCACGCGACCTGATAGCCACCTGCCGACGATTCTGCGTCCTGGGTGTCGCCAAACGTCGCGCCCTGTGCTGGCGTCGTAAATGACACCGTCGGCGGAATGGTATCGACAGTCACTTTGGCGGGATTGGTCGCAACCGTGGCCACATTGCCACACAGGTCCCGAACATCGGCCTGCAGCGAGTGGTCGCCGTCGACTAACGTCTTGTACTTGGCATCGGTGAACGTCGTCGTTCCCGCCGTCAGTTTTTCCGTCCCCTTGGTCGTGGCGCCATCTTTGAGCGTGACGTCCTGTCCTTCTGCGTCGGCAGACTGCGACACGACAACCACGTCAAGGGACTGCCCAACGATGACCTTGCTGCTCGACGGCTGCGCGAACGCGCCGGTTGGCTTGAGCGTGTCGACGACAAACGGGCCGAGATTCAGCACCGTACTGGTGTTGCCCACGAGATCGGCGGCAGTCACTGCAACGGTCAAGGTTCCTTCGGTGCTTAAGGCAAGTACGGCTGAGGCCGACTTGCCTGCTGTTGCGGCGGTGGTGGCAAAGGCCCCTCCGCCCACCACCGTAATCTGGCCCTCTTCGCTGCCGGTCACTGAGAAAGCAAAGGTGCCACCCGGCGCGCCCAGGTCATCTTTGGACTGGCTCAGGACGTTGAGGCAAGCCGCCTTGGCGCCCGGCGCCGCCGGCTCCGTGGCAGCTGCAATCGTCGGCGCCACCGTATCGACGAACACGGTGCGTTGCTTGACGCTCAAAGCCGTTGCGCCAGTAGACGAGGTGACCGGAATGTCAGGTGGAAAGCTGCCTTCAACGACGAGCACAAACTTGCCATCGCCCAGCGTCGCCGCGTTGAACTGCATGGTCAGCGACACCGGCAAGGTGCCCGCGTCGATCTGCTTGTAGCCGCTTGTCGCACAGTCTGGACCGCTCGCGCCCGAACCTGATGCACACAGCACCATCTTGCTGCCTGCCGGAAAGCCCGTCGTCGACGCTGTAACGGTGCGGTTGGCTGCCTTGCCCCAAGGCACAGCGCAGGTCCCACTGATGCACAAGTTGGCGCCGCAATTCGCGTGCGATGTGCAGGGCCCTTCCGAGACATTACTGGGACCGGTGATGCCAATCGATGCCTGCTTGGACTGCACCTGAATTGCGTAGGTCACCGTCGCGACGTTGCCGGCAAGATCCGTCACCGTAAACACGAGCTTGGTGTCGACCGAATCCTTCAGATCGACTTTGCCGAAGTCCGCCTTGCCGGTGTCGTTGGTTACTGCCCCAATCTTGGCTTGCAGCGTTGACTTCGCCCCCAACTGGTCCAGATCAAGCGTCACAGTTTGGCCGGCTTGGGCACCCTTGACCGCAACCGTCAGCACGATCTGCATACCGTCAGTGAACTTGTCGATGTCTTCCACGGCCACGAGCGTGAACTGAAGGTCAGCCTTGGCCGGGGATGCCAATGGCAGAAACTTGGGCGCAACGCGGTCCACCGTCACGGTAATTTCTTGCGACAATGCCACTTGCAGTGCCGCGTCGGTCGCCTTGGCCGCCAATTTACAAGCGCTTTGGTCTTTGAGCGCGACCGCTGTGAAAGTCGCCTTGCCACCCAAAACACTCGCAGTCGCCTGTTTGGGCGGGTCTACGCCACAAGTCACGGTCAGCTCCGCCCCCGCGCCATCCTCCACATCGGTCACGGTGGCAACGACGTCGGTTACACAGTCTTGAGCGCCAGCCAGGCATTGTGCGCTGGTCGCGTTGAACACCGCCTTGTCCAGCGGCGCCGTGATGGCCACGGACGGCTTGGTCGACTTGAATGTCACGGTGACTTCGGGCGAAAAGCCCTTGTCTTTGTCGCCTGCGCCCACGGCTTTGGCCGCGAATAGCACCTTGGTTATCGGCTTGCCAGACAAGCCCGTCACCGTGAACTCGTAGATCCCAGGCGCAGTTTCGGTCACCGTAACGGCCTGGGTCGCGCCATCGACCAACACTTCGGTGGTCGCGCCCTTGACCGGTGCGCCGCCCACATTGGTGACCTGTGCGACGAATTTGAAGACGTCTGCCACCGTCGAGATCGCGGTGCTGGGCGGCGAGGTGAACTGGACGATCGGCGCCGCCGAAACCAGCGTCCCAACCCACGGCGCGGCGACCGTCTGATTGCCGACCTCGTCGTCGGCGGTGACTTGCACGGTGTTCAGACCCGGCTGAAGCGTGACGGCGGCGAACACCACTTTCTTGTCTGCCGCCGTGGTCAACTTGCAGTCCTTTTGGCCGGACGACGACTGCAGGCAAACCTTGACCGCATCCGCGATGTCGACCTGGACATCGACCTGATAACCCGGGGTTGCCGGCGCTGAGTCCGGATCGTCGAGCGTGGTCAGCGTGGCTTTGCTCGGCAGCGAGATCGTTGCCGTTGGGCCGGTCGTGTCTAGCGTCAACGTGCGGGTGGCGTCGCTGCACAGGCTCGCGGCCGCGTGGTTGCCAAAACCGTCGATGGCGTCCAGGTTGAAGGTGTACTCACCGTCCAACAACTTCTGGCCGGCCGGTTGCAAGTTGACGGAATTGGCGACGCCGCTGTCGGTGGCGGTGCCGACGGCGATCGGATCGAAGACGACCCCAGACGCCGACTTGAGCGAAAGCGTGACTGCGGCGCCTTGCAGGTTGGCGGCCGACGCCACCAGAGCCAGCGTCGTCGAATTGGTCTTTGCTTTGTCGGCAGGCGATTGGACCTTAATGCACGGCGCAGGCAAAGCCACCACAAACGGCACCTCCGCCGAGACGGCGGCGTTCGGCGCGTTGTCGGTGGCGATACAAGCCACCTTGTTGCCGTAAACCTGGGCGTCGATGGCGACCGGCACCAGCAATGTTGCGCCAACCTTATAGTTCGCGGTGCCGACCGGTTGCTGGCCAAGCGGCGCGCCCAGCACGTTCTTGCGGCAGTACACCGCGATGTCGCTGTCAGCCGTGCCGCCGTTGATCGCGACCGTGACCTTGGCCTCATACACCAGCGCCGTCGCCGCGTTGCCGTCGTCCTTGGCGAGCCAGGTGCCATTGACCACCGGATCGGTGATGGCGAGGCCTGCGACGTTGGCGAACACGGTATAGACGGCAGACGCCGAACCTGACAGGCCGCAAGAGTTCTTGGCGGTGATCTTTAGCGCGTAGGCCTTGGACTCCGGGAACGACCACGGCACCGCAAACGAACCGTCGGCTTGCACAGTGGTCGTGACGGTGGCGGTGCCTTCCATGGCCACTTCGACGGCGCCAATATCCGCCGGAGTGAGCGTGGTGGCCTTGCCGCTGATGAGTACCTGAACGCCTGCAGCCACTGGATCGGTGTCATCGGTCAGCGTCAGTTGGCCCGGCAGGGGTGCGGTAATGGTCACCACCGGCGATTCGGTCGTGAGCGTCACCACCTGCACCGGCGACTCGCCCTCGGGACGGTTGCCGCCCGCGTCTTTGACTACCGCGGTCACCTTCGCGGATGCGCCAGTCAACCCTTTGGATTTGCTAGACAGCTTGACCTGCACTGGCACCGATTGACTGCCGGCCAGCGCGACTTCGGCGGACGTGACGCTGTTGCCCTCCGCGTCGGTTACCTTGAGGTAAGCGTGCGTGCAGTCGGCCGTGTCGGTCTTGACAGTGAAGGTGTACTGAAAGCCATCGGTTTGCGGATCGGCGTCGTCGGTCAAACAGGCCGGCGCAGCGACCAGCGCAGCCGAACAGGCATTGCCGCACTGGACCTGAACTGTTTTGCTGGCCTGGCCGACGGCGCCCGGCGCCACGGTCACGACGACGCCGAGCGTGGATGGCGCTGCCGCACACGGCACAGTGACTTTGTCGAAGCGCGCTGCGCCCTTGCTGATGACGCTCGGCTGGCCGACCGCCTGACCACCAACCGACAGCACGACCGACGCGCCGTCCGGTGCGTTGGTGGTCTGCACCACCACGTTGACCTGAATGCCGATCTCTGGAGCGAGGTCGTTCTTGGTGTCCAGGTTGGCCGTGTTGACCGTGCCCTCGAGCGCGTTACCGGTCTTGGTCTCGAGATAGAAGTTGACCGTCGGCGCCACGGGTGGCACGTCCTGGTTGCCGACCTCGCCTCCGTCTACCTCTGCGCCGATGTCCGGACAGGCGCCGTCGCACTTCTGACCGACTACCGCAACGTCGTCGGTGCAGGCGTTGACGATCAAGGTGGCCGCGAGAACGGTCAGGCGAAGCGGACGCCACCATGCCAACACGGTAGACGCCAGGGGATTGCTCGGGGTGCCCAAACTGACCATTGTCCTATCCTCCGGACCGAAAATTGACTTGAAGATCAAGCGGCTCGACATCATAGCCGCCCGCCCGTGGGTTCGTTGGCGGTGGCGATTTGCTTGGCCAGCAGCGTGTCGACAAACGTCGTCACATCCAGGCAGGCGGTCGCCGCATCGACCTGGTAGTCGCGCACGAGCAACTCTGCTAGTTCGCTGACCGTGGCTGGCGCCGCTGCGAGTCGCTTGATGAGGTCCACTGCCGTCGGGGCCGCGAGGCGGTGAAACGCCCGATCGCCGGTGATGACGAAGACCTCGCCACCGACGTTTCGCCACGCTGCGCGCGGGTGGATGCGGACGACGGCCGCCGCGGCCGCGGTGTTTGTCGGAGCGCCGGCGCCCAAGACATCGCGATCGGGATGGACCTGATCAGGTTGCGGCATCTGCATACTCGTTCGCGGTGCCCAAGTGGACACGGTAGCTGGGTTGGCCCGGCCGCTGCACGTCGCGCGGTGAGTTGCCGACAGCCCGATTCGGGGCCGCCACCCGGACAATTCTAGGTTGCACGGACAGCACGCGAAGTTGCGCCGCACAGTTACAGAATTTCACATCGACGGCGGTTACAGAATTTCACATCGACGGCGGTTACAGAATTTCCCATCGACGGCGGTTCGCGTCGCCTGGCCCCGTGCCGAGCGCAACGGAGCGTCGTTGTTGCCGATTGCGCCGTTGCTCCGCGCGCCCAACGGGCCCGCTCGCGGGCAAGATGCGGCAAGCGGCCCATTATTGTGCCCGCTCTGGCAATCCGCTGCAAGGGGGCATTGGTGCGGTTGGCGGGCGGTTTTCCGCTTCACTGTCTGCCACATAGCTCGGAATTGCCGCGATTGCGTCGGTCCATGCGTGGCTCGGCCCGGCGAGCGCAACGGTCGCGATCGAGCGCGCGTCGCAATCACCCGCGCCGCTGTGCGACACCTGAACCGCCGCCGCAGCGGCCGCGCGCGCGAGGTCCTGATCCAACCATGCGCAGCCAGCCGTCCGATCGCCTGGGCGGGCGACGTGGCGCAGCCAGCCGTCAACGTCGTCCATGGCGACCGCTTGCGGTGCCCGGTCTGGCCACCGTGCCAGATACCAAACGCCTGCCCGCGCACGCACCGCGCACAGCACGCCCTGCTGCGGGCCTGGTTGCGCCGCGTAGGCCATGGCGTGCCAGCAGGGCACTGCACAAACGGGAATGCTTTGGGCCCACGCCAGCGCGCGCACCGCCGCCATACCGCTGCGCAGGCCTGTGAAGGATCCTGGCCCGACATCAAGTGCGAAGCCCGCCACATCGCCAAGGCCGGCGCCGCGTGCGCCCAGCAGTGCCTGCAGTGTGGCCAGCAGATTGCGCGGTCGGCCGCGCTCGCCGGCAATCTCGGCCTGGCCAGCCAGCGGATCATCCACGGCCGTGCCAAGCCACACGCTCCAGACTGCGGCAGAACTGCTGACGGCGGCGTACAGCCGGCCACGCTGGGAAGACACGGCAACCTAACGCGCGAACAACGATTGCAGGTCGTTCTTCATCACGACCAGAAACAGCAGGCCCAGAAACGTCAACCCGGCGTAGGCCGCGATCTGGCGCACGCGCAGGCTGGCGGGCTGCCGGCGCACAGCTTCAATCGCCAAAAACAGCAACTGTCCGCCATCGACCAGCGGAATGGGCAGCAGGTTCAGGATGCCGAGGTTGATCGACAGCGCTGCCAGCAGCTGGACAAGCCGTTCCAGGCCGTGATCGGTCGCCTCTGAGGTCATCTGAGCCATACGGATGATGCCGCCTACTTCTTTGATCGGCGCGTTGCCTTTGAACAGTTCGGCCGTCGTGGCCAGGATCAGCATCGACCCGCGCGAGAACTGCTCGATGGTCGTGAGCCAGGCGTGCGCGACTGGCCGCGGATTGGCGATGAGCGTCGGCCGTACCCGGTCGACCAGGGACACCAGTTCGATGCGCAGACTCGGGCGTTCGTCTGAGCCAACGCGCACGACCGGGGTATAGGTGGTTGACCACCGCACCACCGCCGTGTCGTCGAGCGCCGGAGCCTGCGCAAGCCACGCCTGCCAGCGCCCCTGTGGCTTGCGCGCACCGGACTGCAGTTGTGCCTGCTCGTTCTTGGTCGCCGCGAGTTGCTGCGGATCCAGCGCGCGCAACACCTCTAATTTGCGCGGCAGCAAAGCCGAGCGCAGGCGTTGGATCCGGTCGGCCGGAGCCCAAGACTTGTACTGCGGGTGCAGCAAGACCGTCTCGTAGGGCAACTTCAACTGATCAAACAGGGATTCAATGCCGGCAACCGGCGCGCCGTCGATGGCGACCACCTCGTCGCCGCTCTGCAAGCCAGCCTCCACCTCCGCGCTGTCGCGCAGCAGCGGCCCGACCAGGCGGTGGCCCGGCAGCACTCCCCAGCGGTCGCGCAGCCTTGCGTCGTCGGCATCGCCAGGCGGCAGTGCGCCAGGGGCCACCGTCGCCTTGCGCTCGGCGCCCTTGTGCAGCCGATCCAGCGCGCTCGCGGCTTGCTCTTTGCTGACCGCGGCTAGCTGCCCCAGCGGGACCCACGCCACCACAACCGGCGCCGATGCGGCGTGCAGGCTGGCGGCCAACTGCGCCCACGTCTCGACGCGCTGGCCGGATACGTTGGTGATGCGATCGCCAGAGCGCAACCCAGCGCGCCAAAGTGGGCTGTCCGGCTGGACCGCGACGGTTGCAACTTGCTGCAGCGGCGACATCTGGATGCGGCCCACGCGCTCGACTACGCCGACTTCGGCCGCGCCGGCATGGACCACCGTGCGCGGGGTGACCTCGATGACCTTTGGCTTACCCTGGCGCTCGATGCGCAGCGTGGTCTTCAGATCGGCGCGGCGGCCGATCTGGCGCACCAGGTCGTCAAAGCTGCCGACCGCTTCGTCGTCCACCGCCACGATGGTGTCGCCCGGCTGCAGACCTGACAAAGCCGCTGGACCGCCCGCAATCGGCGTCCCGACTGTCGCCGGCAGCACTTCTGCATCGTAGTAGAGCGACGCGGCGAACAGCGCCACGATCGGCAGAATGAAGTTGAAAATTGGCCCGGCGGCAATGATGAGCATCCGCCGCCACACGGGCTTGTTGTGAAAGGCGGCTGGGTCGCGCGCCTCGGGTCCGTCCATTGGCCCCGCGGCGTCGTCGCCGAGCATGCGCACAAAACCGCCGAGCGGCAGTGCCCGGATCGCGTATTCGGTCGGACCGCGCACCCAGCGCAGCAACACCGGGCCAAAACCGACCGAAAACGACAGCACCTGCACGCCCATCCAGCGCGCGACGATGTAGTGGCCGAACTCGTGGAACACCACCAGCAGCCCGAACACCAGCACGAATGCCAGGGTCTTGACGACGACGTCCAAGGCACGATCTCCGCAGAGCGTCAGCGGCTCCGGTCGCGCAGGGTAGGTCGCAGGCCGGTGCCGGCAACGTCACCCGCCGTCGATTGTCCCCGATGGCTACCGCGGGGGCAAATGCGCGGCGGCGGTCGCGTTGGCGATTTGGCACATTGCGCGTTGGAGGGGCGCGGCGTTACCCTTGATGCCCTTGGCGCGGCCTGCGCCGCCGGTTGCTCCACTATGCCCAACCCCCGCCCGAATACCCTGTTCGCCAGCGCCTGCAGGGTGGGACTAGTCGCGCTGGTCAGCATGGCCGCGCAAGCGTGCGCCGTTGCCGACCCACCCGCACCGTCCGCCACCAGCATCTGGTTTGCCGCCCTGACCGGCGATGGTTGCACTGCGACCAGCAATGGCAAAAAGCAGATCCCGGCCGACGTCGACACGCTGGTGGCGCAATGGACGGCCAACCTGGCCAATGGCGACAAGAAGACCGGCACCGCGCGCATCGCCGGCGCCAAGGTTGGGGCCGGAGCTTGGGAAATCAAGGGCATTCCGGTCACTGGCCAGCTCGATCTCGACGTTTTCGGCTGCAGCAAGGACAAGAAGCTGGTCTATGCCGGGCGCAACAACGGCGTGCAAGTGCAAGAGGGCGCCTCGCCCCAGCCGGTCCGAATCTTCCTGGCCCCAGCTGACAAGCTAGCGTGTACCGGCAGCCCGTTTGGCAGCCCCAAGCTCAGCGTCGCGCGCGCTCTGGCGGGCACGGCTGCCTTGACCAACGGCGACGCGGTCGTGGTCGGCGGCTTGGGCACCTGGGACAAGCTCGCCGGCAGCGGCAACGGCATTGACGCCGTGGACTACTACGACGCGCGCCAGGGCCACTTCGTAGCCGGTCCCAAGCTCAGCTCGGCGCGGATCTTGCCGCACGTCCACGCCATCTCACAAGACGGCAAGCAGCCGCAGTTGTTGGTGGTTGGCGGGGCGGTGTCGGTCAAGCGCTACTCGGCCAATAGCCCGTTCGTCCTCGACATCCTGGTGCCGGAAAAGCTCGACGGCGCGGCCCCCTCCATCAAGGCCGAGTTGCTCGACCTGACGGCTGGCAAGGCTTCGACCAAGGGCCTGGACCCGACCAAGGTCGATGTCGGCGTCGGTGCCAACATCTTGTCCAGCGCGATTCGTTTGGGCACTGCCATCCTGTACGTAGGCGGCGTGTCAGAGACCGGTCAGATCATGGACAAGGCGACGCGCCTGGGCAACCCGGAGGAGATCCTGACCGGCGGCACCGGCAAGTCGGACTCGGTCAAGCTCAACGCCGCCCGGGTGCGACCCGCGCTGCTGAGCTTTGCCGACGATACCGCGGTCATCTGGGGCGGCGCGGTCCTGGCCAACGGCAAGGCCGCGGCGGCAGATGCCATGGGCGAATTGCTCGAGGCCGGCACCCCGGTCAGCGTCAAGCTCAAGGTCACCGGCCCCGCCTCGCTGGTCGATGACCCCAATCTGAGCACGGTGGCGCCAGTGGTCGTGCCGGTGTCTCGCACGGCCGATGTGCTGACGTTCGTGGTGGCGGGCGGTGTGCCGATCGAGTCGGCGCAGACCGCGGTGGCCGCACCGAGCTACCTCGTGACCGTGACGCGTTCGACCCAAACCGCCGAACTGCGGCCGGTGACTGTCGGTGGCGACAAGCTGCGCGCCGGCCTGTTTGGCATTGGTCTCGGCTTAGACGGCCGTCGGCTGCTGATGGGCGGCGGGCTGGTCGCGATGAGCGCGACCGCCGACGTGCAGCCGCTGTGCGAGAAGGCCGATCCCAACACCGCCGATTGCGTGATTGACAGCGCCTGGGTGGTCAAGGTGCCGGCAACCCTGGCACCTGGCGACAGTCCGGTCGCCTTGGAATTGGTGACCAAGCTTGGCCTGGGCGGCTCGCGCTTGGGCGTCGCCGTGGCCCCTACGCCGCTTGGGGCGCTGCTGGCCGGTGGACTCGCCAGCACCCGCACCGGCGACACGGCCGCGGTCATCGACGATGTCGGCCAGGTTCTGACGGTGACGCCTCCAGCCGCCGACGCGGCGATTATCTGCAAGTAGGCTAAAACTTGCGCATTTCCATCGAGCAGACCGCGATCCTGCGCCAGCGTCAAGTCGAGGCCGGCAAGGCCCGCCCGCGCCTGCCCGAGTGGCTGCGCGCGCCGCTGCCCGGCGGTCCCCGCTACGCCGAGATCAAGACCCGACTGCGCGACCGCGGCCTGCACACCGTCTGCGAAGAGGCGCAGTGCCCCAACATCGGCCAGTGCTGGAACGAAGGCACCGCGACGCTGATGTTGCTCGGCGACACCTGTACCCGCGCGTGCCGTTTTTGCGCCATCAAGACCAATCCGCGACCACCACCGCTCGATCCGGACGAGCCGGCCAAAGCCGCCGAGCAGGTCGCGGTGATGGGCCTGGATTACGTGGTGTTGACCAGCGTCAACCGCGACGACCTCCCCGACGGCGGCGCCGGGCAGTTTGCCGCCACAGTGCAGGCGATCAAGCACCGCTGTCCGCAGACGTTGGTCGAAGTGCTGACGCCGGACTTTCAAGGTCATTTCGACGCGGTCGACACGGTGCTCGACGCTGGCCCCGACGTGTTCGCGCACAACGTCGAGACAGTGGCAGCGCTGACGGCGGCCATTCGCGATCGGCGCGCCACCTTCGACCAGAGCTGTCAGGTGCTTGCCCACGCCAAGCGGCATCGGCCGACGGTCGTGACCAAAAGCTCGGTCATGCTCGGGCTTGGCGAGACTGAGGCCCAGGTTTGGGATGCGTTACGAGCGCTGCGCGCCCATGCGGTCGACGCGGTGACCATCGGCCAGTACCTGCGGCCGAGCCCCTGGCACGCCGAAGTGGTGCGGTTCGTGCCGCCCGACGAGTTTACTGCGTGGCAGCGCGCAGCGGCCGAGCTCGGCTTTCGGTACTGCGCTTCGGGGCCGCTGGTCCGCTCGAGCTACCGCGCCGGCGAGCACTACCTGCGCGGGCTGGCGCGGCCGTCAGAATAGCGACTGTTGGCGCGGCACCGGCGGCGGACCTTCGGCCGGCTCGATGCAGCCCACGCCCTCGCGCCCTGCGACGTTGACGTAGTCGGTCACCCGCAGCACCGACAGCGCGCCCTGCCATGGCACCAGCAACGCTTGCAAGGTCGCCAGGTCGGCTCGGCCGGGCGAGAGCCAGGCACTCCAGGATGGCCGCGGCAGGATCACCGCCATGCGGTCGTGCAGCACCGCCACGGCCGGGTTGGGCTCGCAGGTCAGCAGGCACGTCGACAGCAGTTGCGCGTCGGGATCGCCCGCAGGCGCCCACTGCTCCCACAGCGCAGCGACTGCGAACGGTCCACCCTCCGGCAGTGTGAACCAGTGCGGCACCTTGCGCTTGCCGACCGTCTGCCACTCGTAGAAGCCATCCATGAGCAGCAGGCCCCGCCGCTGCCGAAACGCGCCGCGAAAGCTCGGCTTGTCGGCGACCGATTCGCTGCGGGCGTTGGCAAGCTGGTTGCCGATCGCCGCATCTTTGGCCCAGCCGGGCACAAGTCCCCAGCGCATCGGCACCGCGCGGCGCGGACCTGGCAAGTTGGGCACGACCAGCACAGACGAAGTCGGCGCGATGTTGTAGCGCGGACCGAATTCAACCGGGATCTCACCGAGATCGAAGACCTCGGCCAGGTCCGCGGCGGGGGTTTTTTGGGTGAAGCGTCCACACATGCTGTTGGTCAACCGGCGACCACGCGCGACATCGGGGTCCAGCGGCCATCGATGAGGCGCTGGTGGGGCCCGTAGCGGCCTTTGTAGCGCATGGCGCGGCAGCCGGCCACGTAAAAACCGAGGTAGAGGTAGCGCAGCCCCCAAGCCTTGCACAACTCGACCTGGGTCATGACCGAAAACACGCCGACCGACAGCCCGGCGACCCGCGGGTCGTAGCAGCAGTACACGGCGCTCAGGCTTTGCGCGGCGCGATCGACGATGGCAATCCCCACCGGGCGGTCGCCGTCCCAGTACGACAGCTCAAGGGTGTCGACGCAGGTCTCGGCCAGAAAGCCGGCATAGTCCGCGGCCGTCGCCGGTCCCTCGCCGTGGTCCAAGCCGCGCAACTGCTTGTGCAGGTTGTACAAGCCCACGCGGTCGGCGTCGACGGTCGGCCGACCCAATCGCACGGACAGTCGAGCCTGGCCCAGGCGCAGTTCCCGCCGCTGGGTCTTGTCGGGCGCAAAAGATTCGATGTCGAGGCGAATCGGCTCGCAGGCCGAGCAATGGGGACACTGCGGGCGGTAGAGCAAGATTCCCTGGCGGCGGTCGCCGGCCGCAAGGCAGCGGTCGAACTGTTCCGGATCCAACGGCAATAGCGGCAGCCGCATCGGCAGGACCGCCGTGCGATCAGGCAAGTACGGGCAAGGGTGCGCCGTCTTGTCCACGACCAGGTGCGGCCAGTCCACCGGTCGGCTCCGGGTCGCCTACTGACCGGCGGCGCGGGTAGAGACGCCAGCGCCCCACCACTTGATGCCCTTGGGCGCGGCGATGCCCCCCACCGGCGCGGCCTTGCCCGTCAGCACGTCGAGCGTGTAGGCGTTGCCGTCGGTCGAAAAGCCGTAGACGACCCCGTCCCACCACGCCAAGCCGAACAGTTGCTTGACGCCGGTGTCGCCGACGATCTTGAGGATCTTGCCGGTCTTGGGGTCGACCTCGGCGAGGCTGTCGTTGCCGCCCGCGGCCTTCTTGACCGTGGCAAAGGTGCCGACGCCCTTGACCGAAAACGCGTCGCCCGAGCACAGCCAGCCGTTGCCGAAGCTGCCGAGCTTGGTCAGCTTGGCGGTGCCGCCCGATGGCGTCACCCGCGTCCAGTCGCCGTCTTGCGACACGCCGATGATGGCGTCGGCGTTGGCGTCGACCGTCCCCTTGGGCACCAGGGTCATGCCGTAGTACTGCTCGGGCATGGTCGCCAGCCACTTGCACTTGGCGGTGCCGACGTTGCACACGAACAGATCGCTGTGGGTGATGGCGAACAGCTGGCCTGAGCCGTCCACGGCGATGTCGGTGACGCTGCCGGGCTTCTTGTCGAAGCCCCACTTGCCGACCAGCACAAAGGCCTTTTTGGCCACGTCGAGCTTGTACAGTTCGTCGGCGCTCTGGGCATACAGTTCACCGACGGGACCGGTGGGATCAGGGACGTCGGTCGCCACGGCATCTTCGGGGTCCAAGAACTCGGACCAGTCGATGTCCTGCGCAGGTTCAGTGTCGACCGCTGCATCGGTTGCGCTGTCGACAGCGGCATCGGCAAGGGTGTCATCTACCGCGGTCTCGCTGGTCTGCCCGTCCGCCGTGTCCGCGCCTGCGTCTTTTGGCGTCGCGGTTTCCGCAACAGTGGCATCGGCGGTCACACCACCGTCAAAAACCGAGGTGGTGGCCGGCCCGGGCGTCGCAGAGCAGGCTTGAACGAGGACGACGGCAAGCCCCGCAGCGACTGCGGCTGCGGGTCTTGGAATGGGCAATCGCATGCGGGGCTCCGTCGGTCGTGGCTGCGCTTACTTGGTCTCGCCGGTGGCCTGGCGGTACAGGTCCATCAGGCGCCACGGGCTGTAGCCGGCGAGCTTGGCCTGCTCGGACTCGGGCGCGTTGCCCTTGGGAAAGCGCGCCTTGAGGATGGCGGCCACTGCGTTGGCGCGCGACCCGAACTTGGCGACCAAGCGCTTGGTGTTGTGCAGGTGCGACAGCAGCTTGGTGTTGGACGACTGCTGCAACTTGGCGGCCGAGCCGTCGGGCGCGTCGTACAGGCCGACGATGGCGTCGACCAGTGCTTTCTTGGTACCGAACTGCTTGGCGACGTTTTGCTTGGGGGTGAACGGTTTGACTTGGGCAGTGCCCTTCTTGCTATTGGCCATGGTGTCCTCGTATCGCCGGTCGAGCCGACGTTCGGGAAAGGGCGGAACGCAGTCCGCCGGTTGCGAGTCGCTGGTTGCGGCTAAGACGATCCGTCGCCGCCCAGCGTCTCGGGTTTGGTGGCCGCCGTCGGCGGCAGATTCGGGGGCATGTCGCCCGGTTCGCCCTTGGCTTTGGCGGCGGCGATCGCCTGCTGCAGCGCTGCGATCTGCTGCGGAGCCTGGCGGGCGTGCGCCGACTCGGGCCAGCGGCGACCGATCGCCTGCCACATCTCGACGGCGCGCGCACGCCAGCCAAGCTGAGTATAGGCCTCGGCTAGCAGCGCGTAGTTGTCGAGATCGTGTGCGCGATCGCCGAACTGCTGCATCGCCTGGTGCAAACGGAATACCACGCCCATCCACTCCCCGCGATCGCGGTAAAAGCCGACGACATAGCGGGCGTGGGTGTAGAGCAGCGCGATGCAGTGGTCGCGCATCGCCAGCGCGTCCGTCGCCAGCCGCGATCGCGGGTAGGTGCGGATGAACTTTTCCAGCTCCTGGCGCGCGTTGTGCACCGGGTTGAGGTCCAGTTCGTAGACCGGCGGCATGATCCACAGGTCCGACGGCGCCAGCTCGAACTGGCTGCGCGCGATCATGTACATCGCGTAGGGGATGTTCGGGTTGCCGTCGTGGCGGCTGATAAAGCTCCGGTAGGCCTCCGCGGCTTCGTCGAAGCGGCGAGCCACGAACAGCGTGTCGGCAAGGCGCAGCCGGGCCAGGGTCGTCAGGCCGATGTACGCGGGAAGCTTGGCCAGCTTCTGGAGTTCCTGCTCCGCTTCCAAGACCGAACCGCCGGCCAAATGCTCAAGGCCGTCGGCGTAGAGGCGCTCGGCTTCGACCGCGATCGGTTGGGCGACTTCTTGCGCGCAGCCCGCAACCCACAGCGTCGCCGCAGCGTAGAACGCGCACAGAACGTGACGGTGAGGGTGCTTGTGTCCGCGCATGTCCCGGGATTCCGCCCGCGCGCGGCGTGCTTGGGCCGGCGAAAGGGGGGCGAAAGGATGCGGTTTTTGGGCTGATGCGTCAAGAGGATGCCGCCGCGTGCCATCTCGGCAGGCCCGCGGTCGCGGCAAACCGGCCTCGCGCTACCGTCCGCGGCCGACCCGGCGTATTCTGCGCGCCGCCGCGGCGAGGCCGCGCTCGGAGAATCGCGATGCCGCTACACGTCGCTGGTCGCGCCATTACCAAGGTCGCAGTCATCGGTTCGGGCCAGATCGGCCCCGACATCGCACTGCACTTCGCCAAGGTCCTAGCGACGCTTGGCGGCGCCGTGGTCGTGGTTGACCTGCGTCAAGCTGCCCTGGACGCCGGTTGGGCGCGCACCTGCAAGAAGATCGACAAGGGCACCGAGACCGGCGCTTGGAAGCCGGCCCTGGCCGACGCCATCAAGGCGGCGCTGCGGTTCACCACGGACTACGCGGACCTGGCTGGCGCCGAGTTGGTGGTTGAGGCCGCGACCGAAGACGAGCCCATCAAGGCCCGCATCTTTGCCCAAGTCGAAGCGGCAGTGGCGGCCGACGCCATCTTGCTCTCCAATAGTTCGCACCTGGAGCCTGAGCGCATTTTCGCAGGTCTGCGGCACCCGCATCGCGCCGCGGTGGCGCACTACTTCTTCCCGGCCGAACGCAACCCAGTGGTTGAGATCGTGCCCGGCGCCGCTACCGCGCCGGAAGTCACCCGTTGGTTGCTGCGCTTTTACGCTGCGATCGGCAAGCTGCCGTTCCAAGTCGGATCGCGCTACGGCTACGCTGTGGACCCGATTTTCGAGGGCGTGTTCCAGGCGGCCTGTCTGGCTGTCCAGCAGGGCCTTGGCACCGTCAAAGAGGTGGACTTCGTCGCGCGCAAAGCTTTGGGCATGCAGGTCGGCCCGTTCACGGCCATGAACCTGACCGGTGGCAACCCGCTGACCGATCACGGACTGGACCTGATGCACGAGCGGTTTGCCTGCGCCGATTGGCCGGTGCCCTGGTACAAGTCGCCGCAACTGCTCAAAGACAAGCTCGCCCAAGGCGTGGACGCCAGGTGGGAGGTCTGTGGTCGCGGCGAGTCGGTGACGCTACCGCCCGACCAAGAGGGTGCCATCGTCGGCGCCCTGCGCGGCGCGTACCTGGGGCTGGCCTTTGGCATCTTGGACGCCGGCATCATCGATCGCGACAGCTACGAGTTGTGCCTGGAAATGGCCTTGGACCAAAAAGGCCCGGTCCGCCTGTGCGACGAGCTCGGGCCTTCCGCGGCGCTTGCGCTGGTCGAACGCTACGCCCAAGTCCATCCGACCCTGCCCGTGCCGCGCAGCCTGCGCGCGATCGGCCACCTGACCCGGATCGGAGCCAGCAGCGTGTGGCAGACCGATTGCGCCACGGCGGCAGGCACTGTGCGGGTGCTGACCATCTGCCGTCCCAAGGTGCTCAACGCGCTGAATGCTCAGACCTACTTCGATCTGGTTGCTGCCCTGCGCAACGCCGAGGCCGATCCGGCAGTCGTCGGCATCGTGGTCACCGGCCAGGGCACCAAGGCGTTTGTCAGCGGCGCGGACATCGGCGCACTGGCTGCGGTGCAGACGCCGGCCCAAGGCCGGGCGCTCGCCGAGCTTGGCCAGTCCGTGTGCAACGCCTTGGAGTCGTGCAGCAAGCCCACCGTCGCGGCCATCAATGGGCTCGCCTTTGGCGGCGGTTTTGAGCTGGCACTGGGCTGCCAAGCGCGCATCGCGGTTGCGGGGCACAAGGCGTTGCTCGGGCTGCCCGAAGTCAACCTGGGCATCATCCCGGGGTCGGGCGGCACGCAGCGGTTGCCGCGGCTGGTCGGCGTCGCCATGGGCCTGGGGCTACTGCGCACCGCGGCGACGCTGTCGAGCGACGAGTCGCTTGCGGCGGGCGTGGTGCGCACACTGGCTTCGGCCGACGATGTGGTCGACGCGGCAGTCCAGTTGTGCGCGGAGGTGGCTGCCGGCCAGACCCGGCTGCCCGTCTTGCAGCAGGGCCAGCTCGCCGATGCCGAGGTCGACAGCCACATTGACATCGGGCACCGCAGTCGCGCGGTCGACGCGGTGCTGTGCGAGGTGGTGCGCGCTGGCGCCAGGACGGATCTGCGGGCCGGCATGGCCGCTGAACTCGATGGTTTCGCCCGGATCTGCGCATTGCAGGACATGCGTATCGGCGTGCAGACCTTCATGCAGCAGGGACCCAAGGCCGTGCCCGCGTTCGTGCACGGGTAGAAGGCGAAGCCCAAAGTTCGCCGTGGGATGGAGTTTGGAGTGAACTGGGGAATCTGCTGTGCATTTCGCCTGGTAACAGCTTGCTTCGTCAAGGGGGCTCGCCGCCCCCTCGCGCGCGTCGGCGCGCTCACCCTTGCCTGGGTCCGCGGTCGCGGCCGCGCGCCCTTCGCCTTCGTCGCGCGGCGGAATCCGCCGCGAACTTGGGGCTGGAAGTACGCGCCTTGAAGCACGCCGCCTGGATTACGCTGACGTACGCCTTGCTGGCGCTGCTTAGCCCCTTGCTCGGCTACCTCGATGCCCAGTTGTACGCGCCCGATGTTGCGCTGCTGACCGCGCTTTTCGCGGGCAGCCGCTGCGCGCTCGGCCCGGCTCTGGCCACCGGTTTTGCGGCGGGTGTGGTCAAGGACGGCTTTTCGCTGTCCTCGCCGGTCGGCACCTACACCGAGATCTGCGCACTGGTCGCCCTGGTGGGCCAGTTCTTGCAGCATCGGGTCGATCTGGTCAGCCCGATGCCGGTGATGGCCACCGCAGCTGCGACGTCGCTGGTCAGTTCCGCTGCCTTCTTGGGGCTAGTGGCCGTGTTTGGCCGTACTTTCGAGGCCTATGGCGCGGTGTTGACGGCGGCATTACCGTTGGCGCTGACCACCATGCTGTGGGCGCCGCTGCAGTTTGCGCTGCTCGATCGCATCGGGCGCAAGCTCGACCTGCGCGGCCGCGGCGCGGTCCTGCTGCGTCGGTAGCTTGCACGCCGCGCAAAACGCGAGACGGGTTTTCGCGCCACGCGTCATCTACATGAAACAACACGGGTTTTTCGCCTTGACGCTGGCGATGCGCGCCGCTATCATCGCGCGCTCCGCGCCGGCCCCTCGCGTCCGGCGGCAGCTGTGCGCGATTGCGTTCTCACCCGCCGGCCCATCCCCTGAGATCGGCCCGGCCCCAACGGCGGCGCTGGCCCCCGGCCAGCGTGCGATTGGCAGTAGCCCCATGACTTCGCCTCTCCGTTTCCTGGTTCCGTCTTGCGTCGCCAGGGTTTGCACCAAGGCCGTGCTGACGGCGCTCGCCTTGCTTCTGGCGCTGCCGCTTGTGGCCAGCTGCGAAAAAGGGGAGAAGTCATGCCGCTATTACAGCATGGTGCTCGACGCCAAGGGTGCCACCCTGCGCAAGCGCGCCGATGCGCTCGAGACCATCAAGAGCATCCCCTACCGCGATGTGCACAAGTGTGACGACCAACACGTGTTCGACCGACTCGGTCGCGCGATGGACACCAAAGAGTTGCGGCCGCTGGTCATCACCACCCTCGAGAGCATCGGCCGCAGCAGCAAGGGCTTGCGTGAAAAGGCCGAGAAGCTGCTGATCAAGGCCCTGGGCTTTGAGGATATCGCTGGGCAGGCGGCCATCACCGTTCGCACCTGGCGCATCGAGTCGGCCGAGTCGGGGCGCGACCCTTACTTTCCCTCCAAAGCGGTCGTCCAGGCGCTGGCCGACAAAGTCAAGAAGTACAAGAAAGAGACCAAGGCGCTGTTGGTCGAAGCGCTGTTTGTATCGCTGGTGACCAACGAACAGCGTTTGGAGTACGAGGATCTGCTCATCGACCTTGCGCTGACCGATCCGGCCGATCAGGGCCTGGACACCAACCTCAAGGCGCTCGCCTACCTGTCCGAAATCTACCGCGCCGTGCCCGGTCAGCCGGTCAAGGACTGGTCCAAAGGCAGCGGACCCAAGGCGTTCGATGCCTTCGTCAAGGCGCTGTACACCCGCGATGCCGTGCGCGCCGAGACCTACATGCTCGGCCGTATCGCGCTCGGCACCGTCGACACCGCGATGGCGTCCAAGAAGATCCTGGCGCTGCTCACCCAACGCGATCCAGAGTTTGAAGAGTGGGCCAAGGAGTTTGAAGAGTGGGCCAAGGAGTTTGAAAAGTGGGCCAAGGACTACGGTCTGTCCGACTGGGAGTGGAAGGAAGGGCCCAAGCTGGCGCAGGTGCTAGCCGACCTGCACGATCCGCAGACCGCGCAAGACATCGTGGCGATGATGGGCAAGCCGATCGACGCCTCGACTTCGCCCGGCGACTACGAGCAGAAGATGGGCAAGTCGCTGCCCTACGCCGGTTACATCACCAGCCGCTTGCAGCTTTCGATGTGGGCCCTGGCTGCGATGGGCGAAGGCTTGGCGCCGGTCGCTGAAAAGATCGCCGCCAACGCCAAAAGCAATGGCCTGACCGTCGAGCAGCGCACCTTCGGCTTCAACGCGTTGGCGTTCTCGGGCGCGTCGAACGCGTGGCCGACCATGTTCAAGGTGTTCAGCGAACTGCCCGATGCCGAAAAGCCGGACTTTCTGGTGTCGATGTCGTACGCGATCGAACCCGAGAACCTGGAAGACTGGAACAAGGGCATGGTCGAGTCCAAGGCCGAAGGCGTCAAGAAGTTCGTGTCGGATCCGACCATCAAGGCGCGCATCGATCTGGTCACCAAGTGCAAGACTGCGGTCGATGCAGCAACGGACGACGCCGCCAAGACCCAGGCGCTGTTGACCTGCTACAAAGGCTTCTTGACCACCGGCGACGACCTTGCCAAAGAGAAAGCGGTCATTGGCCTCATCCACCTGGGTGTGCGCAAGGGCGCCGATGTGGTGCCCCTGCTCTGCGACGCCATGACCAAGGCCCAGGCGACCTCGAGCACGCTGCGCCAGGTCGCCACCGCGGGCATCCGCCAGCTCGCCCAACCAAAGCACGCCAACCTCGTGTATACGACGAAGGAATTCCAGGTGTCGATTCCAAATGCGACGTCGTGGATGTTCGACCTCGAGGTGCTGGTGTCGCAGCTGTTGCGCAAACCGGGTGCAGTGCCAGTCGGCAACATTGCGGCGCCGGGTTCGCAGGTCAAGCCGGATGAAGCCCCGACCCCGACGGCAGCGCCCGCCGCCCCCGCCGCTGAGGCACCGAAGTAGCCGGCGCCGCGCCCGCCCCTGGTTACTTGGTTCGCCACCGATTTGCAATTGCCTTGAAATGATTGTGGTTATGACGGCACGGGTCGCGCGGCGCGTGCGCCCCCCGGCTTGACACCGCCCCCCGCACAGGCCGATCCTACGCCGCCCAACGCGGTCGGCCACGGCTCTGTGGCCGCGCCGGTGCCTGGGCACAACCGCCACCGCAGCCCGTCGCGCTGCCCGACCTGGAGCCCGCATGTCCGCCCGTCCCCGCATCGCCATCAACGGCTTTGGCCGCATCGGTCGCGCGTTTGCGCGCATTGCCGCGCTGGATGCCGACTGCCCGTTTGACCTCGTGGCCGCCAACGACCTGACCGACCCGGCGGCACTGGAGTACCTGACCCGCTATGACTCGGCGCATGGGCGTTTTCGCGGCAATGTGCGCTTGGACGGCACTACGCTAAAAGCCGGCAACCAGACCATCGAGCTCATCGCCCAGCCCGATCCGACCAAGCTGCCGTGGAAAGAACTGGGCGTGGACGTTGTCATCGAGTCCACCGGGCGCTTCCGCAAGAAGTCGCAGGCACTAGCGCACGTCAGCGCTGGCGCGCGCCGCGTCATTATCTCGGCCCCCGGCGAGAGCAAAGAAGAGGCTCCGGACGCGACCGTCATCCGCGGCATCAACTGTGACACGCTCAAGCCCGAGCACACCGTGATTAGCGCCGCGTCGTGCACCACGACCTGCCTCGCGCCCGTCGCCAAAGCACTGCACCAGGCGTTTGGCATCCAAAGCGGCGTAATGACGACCGTCCACGCCTACACCGCCGACCAGGTCATCGTCGACACACCGCACAAGAAAGAGTGGCGTCGCGGCCGCACCGCGGCCGTCAACATCGTGCCGACCTCCACCGGCGCTGCCAAGGCCATTGGCCTCGTGGTGCCCGAGTTGCAGGGCAAAATGCACGGCATCGCGCTGCGCGTGCCAGTGCAAGACGTGTCGCTGTGCGATCTGGTGTGCCTGGTCGGCCGCGATACCACCACCGAAGAGGTCAACCAGGTCGTGCGCGCGGCTGCTGCGGCCTATCTGCCTGGCACGCTGCGGGTCGAGGATCAGCTCGTGGTGTCGACGGACCTGCTCACCGACGGCACCGGTTCGGTGTTCGACCCGTCGATGACCCACGTGCAGGGCGGCCGCCTCGTCAAGGCGGTGGCGTGGTACGACAACGAGTGGGGCTACACCTCGCGGCTGTACGCGCTGACCGCGCATATCGCCACGTTCGGCTAGCCACACGCCGATCGCGCAGCGCGGGTGCCGACCGCCTTGGCCGGTGCCCGAGTTGCAAGCTTGATACCTCTCGCCAGCCCGGAGCCAAAATGGAACCAGGAACGATCCTGAAGTCGCAGGGGATTCTCTCGGTCCGCGACCTGCACCTGCCCAATAAGCGCGTGCTGCTGCGCGCCGACTTCAATGTGCCGCTCGATGCGTCGCTGTCGATTACCGACGACTCGCGCATCCGCGCTACCTTGCCGACCATCGAACTGCTGCGCAAAGCCGACGCGCGGCTCATCGTGTGCTCGCACCTGGGCCGACCCAAGGGCAAAAAGGCCCCGAAGTACTCGCTGGAACCAGCAGGGCGGCGGCTGGCTGAGCTGTTGTCGTGTGAAGTATTGGTGCCGGACGACTGCGTCGGCGACGCCGCCATCCACCTCATCGCCAACCAGCGCAGCAACCAGGTCATCCTGTTGGAAAACCTGCGCTTCCATAACGGTGAGGAAGAGAACAGCGAGGAGTTCGCCCGCAAGCTCGCCGACTTATGCGACGTCTTTGTGTGCGACGCGTTTGGCTGCGTGCACCGCGCCCATGCCAGCGTGTCGGCGCTGCCGCGGTTGGTGCCGGTGCGGGCGGCAGGGTTGCTGTTGGAACGCGAGTTGGAAGTGCTGACGCGCCTGACGACCGCGCCCGAGGCGCCCTATGTGGCCTTGCTCGGCGGCGCCAAGGTCTCGGACAAGATCGAGGTCATCGAGAGCCTGCTGCCGCTGGTGCACGGCCTGGTCATCGGCGGCGCCATGGCCTATACGTTCCTGGCGGCGCAGGGTCTGGACATGGGCAAGAGCCTTGTCGAGAAGGACCACGTCGGCCTCGCCAAGCACCTGCTCGGTCGCTGCGTCGAAAAGAACATTCCCGTGTTCTTGCCGGTGGATCACACCGTGGTCACCGAGGTCAAGGCCGACGCGGTCGCTTCGACCAAGCACAACGGCGAACTCGGCCCGGACGACATCGCCGTCGACATCGGACCCAAGACCATTGCGCTGTTTACCGACGTGCTTGGGGGTCGCAGTACGCTGCTCAACGGTGCCCCGCGGACGGTGCTGTGGAACGGCCCGATGGGCATCTTTGAGATGGACGCGTTCGCCGCGGGCACCATGGCCGTGGCGCGGGCCGTAGCCCAGAGCACGGCCACCAGCGTGGTCGGCGGTGGCGACTCGGTGGCTGCGGTCCAAAAGGCCGGCGTGACCCCGATGATCAGCCACATCAGCACCGGCGGTGGCGCGAGCCTGGAGTTTCTGGCCGGTCAGCCGATGCCTGGCATCGCGGCGTTGCGCGGCGGTCGGCGCTGACAGCTGCTCCGCCACCCGCACCCAACCTCACCGCCCAGTGGAGGACCCCGTGACCCCCAAACGCAAGCCCGTCGTCGGCGGCAACTGGAAGATGCACGGCACGCTGGGCGAGGCCCAGGACCTCGCCAGCGAGGTGCGCAATCGCCTCAGCAGCTATGGTGCCGTGCAGACGCTGGTGTTTCCGCCGTTTCCGTTCTTAGGCGCGGTCGCGCAGCGGCTGGCCGACAGCAACATCGGCCTTGGCGCGCAGGACCTGCACTTTGAGAAGAAGGGTGCGTTCACCGGCGCAGTTTCCGCAGAAATGCTGACGTCGGTGGGCTGCGCGTGGGTGCTGGTCGGCCACTCCGAGCGACGGCACGTGTTCGGCGACAGCGACGACGTGGTGGCCAAGAAGCTGCGGGCAGCGCTGGCGGCGGGTCTTAAGCCCGTGTTGTGTGTCGGCGAGAAGCTCGAAGAGCGCAAAGCGGGCGATACCTTTGCGGTCAATCGTCGGCAGTTGCGGACCGCGCTCAACGGCCTGGCTGGCGACCAGCTGCAGCACCTGGTGCTCGCCTATGAGCCGGTGTGGGCGATTGGCACGGGCCTGGTCGCCACGCCGGAGCAAGCGCAGGAAGTGCACGCAGATGTGCGTGCTGCGGTGGCCGAGTTGTTGGGCGGTGCATTCGCCGGAGCCGTGCGCATCCAGTATGGCGGCAGCGTCAAGGCTGAGACTGCGGCCGGGCTGATGGCCAAAGCCGACGTCGACGGATTGCTGGTCGGCGGAGCAAGCTTGAAGGCGGAGGAATTCGCCGCGATTGTGCGGGCGCGCGCGTAGACGCTTTCAGAAGAACCACCGCAACGCGCCGCCGAGTGATCCCACTTCCAACTCGCCGTCCAACTCGTAGAACGGTCGCCAGTCCGCGATGACCTCGACCGGCAGCGCGGTGAACTGCCAGCCAGCCTGGACGATGCCGGACACCGCGACTTGCCTACTGCCGGCCGACCCCCAATACACCAGCCCCGCGCCGCCGCCGACGTGCAATCGGCCGCTGGGGTGCTTGTAGGCCTCCAAGGGTTCGAGGACACCGTCCAGGCTCACGGCCGTGTCGCGCACGCCAAAGCGGCCGACGGCGGCCTGCACGGCGAGGTCGCGCCGCAGGTAGTATTTGGCGGTCAATCCCAAGCTGCCCATGGTGCCTGAGCCGGCGCCGAGTCCGACTTTCTTGGTGGTCGCCACTTCCTGGGCTGCCGCCGGCGCCAACGCCAGCAGCATCCAGGCCAGCCCACAGACTCCGAGCCAACTACGCCTTGCCATCTGAAACTCCAAGGATCGCCCGCGCCAGTGCGCAATTGTCGGTGGCCGCGCCGCGCGCGGGCGCGTGATCGGCATGGCAGTCGCGGTCGGAGCCGAGGCCCAGGTCGGTGGCGCGCAATTCGATCGAGAAGCCCCGGCGTTTGGCAGCCACGCCCAACGACAGCACGAAGTGCGGCTGTGCGGTCGCCAGGACGCGCTGGATCGACCAGCGGCCGCCATCGATCGTGCGGTCGTCGACCGCAAGCACCTGCTCCGTCAGTTGTAGCGACCGGGAGCCAAGCCTGGGCGGCAACCGGTAATCGCGGCGTGTCCGCGGCACTGGGGCGCGGTCCACGCTGGCACCCATGGCGGCCAGCGCGGCATCGAGGTGCCGCCGGTCGCGCACGAAGGCGCCAGATGGGTTATCGCGAACCTGACCCCAGCCCGCAAAGCCGGTGAGCAGCCCGCGCAGCGACCCAGGCGGCGAACTACGATCCAGTTGGACAAGCCAGGCATCTACTGTTCGGCTGACCAGCGCACCCAACTCGCGCAGCGCACGCGCGCGGCTCAGCTGCGGGTCGCCGTCTGGTCCGGACCGGTCGTCGCCGGGCACGTGCAAGAACCCGACCAACGGGTCGCCTGCCGCGTCGCGCCCAACCGGCGACAGTGGTGCTGCAGCCCATTGCAACGTGTGGAAGAACAGGTGCTCGCAATAGAAGCCGCCCGCTTCCACGCTGGTCGCCACCGGCAGGCCGCCTGGCGTCTGGCCGGTTGCTTGGAGGGCCCAGGGATCGGTCGATGGAGCAACCAAGTCGGCATGGCCGCGCCGATCCAAACGGCGCCCGAGCGGCAACCCTACCACAGGGCGCCGGTCCTGCCACGGCGGCGCTGTGGCCGATCAGCTTGCCATCGCCCGTGCGCTTCGCTACAACGCCCGTGCGCGGCCTGGTGGCTGCGGCCGGAAAACCGCCATGATCGCCCGCTTACGTCCGGTAAAAAATCTACTCGATTTTCTACGTGCGCCCATTGCTGGCCCCGTGGGTCGCAAGCTCGCGTCTTTGCAAGCCGACTCGCCGCTCCGCAGCCTGCCAAGGTCTCCTGAGTTGTTCTTTGACATGCCCCTACTGCCCGCACTTGCCCTGTTCGTCGCCCTGGTGGCCGGCTGTGGCAAGGACGAAGCCGCCAAGCCTGCTGGCCCACCTGCGACCTTTTGCAAAGACGGCGACCGCGTCTGTAAAGGCAACTACCTGGCGACGTGCAGCGGTGGCGGCACGGCCTACACCCTGGTTTTTTGCGGCGACAAGACTTGCAGCGGCGGCGAGTGCAAGGCGCCGGTTTGCCCCAAGAACCAGAAAACCTGCGACAGCAAAACCGCTGTGCTGCAGTGCCCGGCTGACGGCCTGACCGAGCCCACCACGCTGGTCAAGTGCAAGACCAGTAGCCCGGTTGAGAATTGCACCGACGGTGCCTGCCTGCCGAGCGCTTGCAAAGCCGACGAAGCGCGCTGCGGTGACAAGACGCTGTTCGTGTGCACCAAGGGCCTGTGGGCGCAGACCGCATGCGCCAGCAACCAGTACTGTGATGTCGCCAGCAAGTCGTGCAAAGACCGCGCCTGCACGCCAACGCAGCAGCAGTGCAAAGACAGCAAGACCTACCAACTCTGCGACGCGGCCGGCACCGCGTGGACCGACAAGGTCTGCCCGGTCGGCGAAGGCTGCTTTGACGGCGTGTGCCACACCATCGTCGCCAGCACGGCGGGCGCCAAAGATGCCAGCACCGGCGGCACGGCCGATGCGCCAAGCGGCGAGACCAGCGACAGCGTCTCGATCGGCACCGGCGACACCCTGGTCAAACCCAAAAAAGACATTGACCTGGGTTTGCCCGACGTGTTCAAGGTCACGCTCGGCGATGCCAAAGCGGCCGGCGCCAACGACCAGGAGTTGTCGATGGACTTTCCGAGCGCGAGTTACCTGGCGGTGCTCAAAGCGCTGCAAATCTCTGGAAACAAGGACAACATCATTATCGAGGTGCAGATCGGGCCCATCGAGGCCTTCCAGACCGGCACGTTCTCGCAGGTCGGCGGCGAGGCCAGCGAGACGCTCATCAGCATGGGCGACGGCAGCGGCCGGGCCGGCGGCAAACATCCGTGGCAAGCGGCCGACTACGACGTCGAGATCACCACGTTTGAGGACTCGGGTGGCCGCGTCATCGGCACGTTTAGCGCCGAACTGGTCAACGGAAAGCAGAAAAAATACTTGAAGAACGGCGTGTTCGATATCAAGCGCAATTGATGTCTACCATGGCCGACAGCTCGCCAGAGATCGCGCCTGCGGGGCAAGCCGCGCCGCGCAAGGCGCAGCCCGAGACGTTGTTCATTCAAAGCAGCGCCGAAGAGACCCGCGTGGCCTTGCAAGCCGGCTCGCAGGTCGTCGAGTTGCAGGTCGAGCGCACGACCGGCCGCGGCCTGTCGGGCAACCTGTACTTTGGCCGCGTGCAGCGGGTCATCGCCAGCATGGACGCGGCATTCGTGGATATTGGCCTCGACCGCGCGGCCCTGCTGCACGCCTCGGATGTGTGGGCGCCGGACGCCCCGGGTCGCGAGGATGACGACGAGCCGGTGGGCGAGACCCCGCTGCGGCGGTCATTTCGACCCATCGGCGAGCTGTTGCAGCAAGGCCAGGGCATCCTGGTCCAAGTGGTGCGTGAGCCCGTGGCCAAAAAGGGGCCGCGTGTCACTACCTACGTTTCGCTGCCAGGTCGCAACGCCGTGCTGCTTGCGCGCGGACCCCAGGTCGGCGTCAGCAAGATGATCGACGACCCGGCCGAGCGCGCGCGCCTGCAGGCCATCGCCCGCAAGTACCTGCCGCCCGGCTGCGGCGCCATTGTGCGCACGGTCGGCGAAGGCGCCACCGAGGCCGAACTGGCAGAGGACATCGGCTTTTTGGCGCGGCAGTGGGCGGATATCCGTACCCGATTCGAGGCGGCGACCGGGCCCAGCTTCCTGTTTGATGACCTCGACCTGGTGCTGCGCGCGCTGCGCGACATGGTCGGCCCACAAACCCAAGCCGTCTGGATCAGCGACCCCGGCGACTATGACCGGGTGGCAACGTTTGTGCGGCGCTTTCACCCCGATGCGCGGCCCGAGGTCAAGGTTCACCAGGGCTCGCTGCCGCTGTTTGTCACCTTCGGCCTGGATCGTTGGGTGCGCCAGGCGACTGAGCCCAAGGTCCACCTGCCCTCGGGTGGCGAGTTGGTGGTGCAACGCACCGAGGCCATGACCGTCATCGACGTCAATTCGGCCAAGCAGGTGGGCGCGGGCGCGCTCGATGACGCCGTGCTGGCGCTCAATAGCGAAGCTGCCACGGCCATCGCCCATCAGCTGCGGCTGCGCAATGTCGGTGGTCTGGTCATTGTCGACTTTGTGGATATGAAGCGCGCCGAGGACAAGCGGACACTAGAACGCGTGTTCGCCGACGAGCTCGCCCGCGACCGGGCGCGCGTGCGCGTGGGCAAGCTCAGCGAATTCGGCACGGTGCAGCTGACGCGCAAGCGCGTTCGTGAGAGCCTGGCCGATCGCCTGACCGAAGCCTGTCCAACCTGCCACGCCCGCGGCTTCGTGCGCAGCTCGTCGGACCTGGCCATCGAGACGCTGGGTCGGCTGCGCACCGCACTTGGGGCGACCGGCGGCCAGACTGCGGTCATCACCGTGCAGGCGCCAGCGCGGGTGGCGGCGATCCTGGGCGACCAACTCGCAGGTTCGGTCAAGGCGCTCGAAAAACAGTTTGGCGTGCGCGTCGAGTTGTGCGAGCGCAGCGGCCACGGCGGCGAGATTGCGCTGCAGACCGGGGGCGACCATGGTTCGGTACGCGGCTAGGCACGTTGCGCTCTGGCTGTGGGCCGTGGCGCTTGCAGCGTTGGCGACCGGCGCCGGCTGTAGTGCCGCGCAGACGGCCGCGGTGGCGCCGGCTTTGGACGGCGATCAGGCGCTGCTGGCCCCAGAAGCCGCTGCCTTTGCCCAGGCTGGCATCGACCCGGCGCTGGTGCGCTGTCTGCCGCGCCAGCGCTGGAGCACGACGCTGCGCGGCGACGCCCGCTTTACCGCCGGCCAGATCCTGGACGAGCTCGCCAGGCTCGGCGTGGCGATCCCGGACGACAAGCGCGAGGCGGTCCGTAAGCAGTTGGTCGATACCGTGTTCTGGCGGATGGTGCTGACCCAGATTCTGGACGGCCAGATGCACAACCTGGGCGCGGCGCGCCTAGGCGACCACAAAAACGCCAACGGCAAGCCGCTCTTGCTGGTGCGCACCGCCTTTACGCCCGACCCCGAAGCCGCCGACTCGTGCGTCGCCGGGCTGGTGCGCGCGGCTGGCGTGCGCCACATCGTCAACCTGTACAGCGGACCGATGCCCACCCACGCTTTGGAGGCCAGCGAGCGCAAGGCGGTGACCGCGGCCGGCGGCAGCTACTACACCGCCCGCGACGATCCGCACGGCAATTGGCGCGAAGACCTGCGCGAAGACGCCGGCGAGGCCCGCAAGGCGGCCATGGTTGCGGTGGCCGACCTGATTCGCACCCAGATCCTGCGGCCCGGCGGCGGCGCGCCCAAGGGCAGCGTGCACATCCACTGCGGCGGCGGGATGCATCGCACTGGCATGGTGTTTGGCGTGTTTGAGCGCTGCGTCAACGGCACGCCGTGGCCGGTGGTGGCGGAAGGCTACAAGCGCCATGTCGGCTGGCGCAGCGACGCCGAGCCCGGCGGCTTTGAGCCGGCCAACCTGCAGTTCATTGAGCACTTCGATTGCAGTCTGGTCCAAGCGGCTCGCCCATGAGCTTGCGGCGGTCGCACCTGTCCGCGTAGGCTACCGGCCCCGATGTCTGCTGCCGACCCCAACGAGCCTACCCACAACGACGACGCCGCCGATCCGGCGCAGGCGCCCGGTCTGGAACGGCCCAGGCACCGCCACTTCACCGACACCGGCACGTTCGTTCCTGGGCTGCATTCGATTGCCAACTCGGACGACCGCGACCCCGAGTGGGCGCCGACCGAGTCGGTCGCGCCGGTGCCACCAGCCGACGATGGCCTGGGTGGCGACACCCGGCGCTGGCAGCCGGTCGCGGAAACGCAGCCCGATGGCGCTGCGCAACTGCCGGACTTCTTGCAAGACCAGCCGACGGAGCCGGATAGCGCGGCCGTGGCCGACGCGGTGCCAATGGCGGCCGCGCCATCCGCCCATGCACCGCTTGCCTTCGCGCCCGTCTACGAGCCGCCACAAGTAGTGGCGCTCAACGCCCGCTCGCCGCTGCAGCGCGCGGCGGCGTGGCTGGGGCTGGGCCTGCTGATGGCCGCGGTGGCAGTGCCCCTGTGGCAGCGGCAAGTCCGCGCTCGTGTAGAGCCGACTGACGCTGCGCTAGCCCGCGCTGCCGAGCGCGTCGCCCAGGGGCTGCAGGCCGGCGATGCCATCGCTTTTGTGCCGCACTGGGGCGCAAACCGGCCGTGGTTGTTTGCCAAGGCCTACGCCGACAAGGGCTTGGACTTCGACGCCGCCTTTGTGCAGGGGGCGCCCATCGACCTGTGGGACGCCGACGGTCATCGCCGGCTGTGGGTGGTGTCCACGCACGGCAGGGGTGCCAGCGTGGCCGGCGCCCAGTCCGTCCGTCACGACGACATGGGCCAGGGTGCCGCGGTAGACTTGTTTCAACTCGCCAGTTCGACGACGGTTTTTGACTTTTCCAAGCAGTTGCGCCAGGCCGATCAGCGCGTCGGCCGCACTGGGACGTCGCCCGACACCTGGACCCCGTGCCCGTGGCAGGACAGCGCCGACCCCAAATTTGGCGGCGGCGTGCACCAGTGCGGCAGTCAGGAGTGGAAAAACACCTGGCGCACGCTGCACGAGGTCGGCAACAGCCGCCGCTGGGGCATCTTCGTGCACCCACCCTTTGAGCACGGCACTTTGCGCCTGGCCTACAGCGACCTGCCGCGCGCCGCGGTGCTCGCCGGCCGATTTGGCAACCGCCTGTGGGCCGTCCGCCATGGCGACGAGGGCTCATCCACCGCACTGCGGATCACCATCGGCGCACGGCAGGTCTACACCAAGACCCTGCCTCCTGACGATTTTGGCTGGTATGCCTTCAGCGTCGCGCTGGGGCCCGACGACCAGGGTCAGCCAGTCATCTTCGAGATCGAAGCGGCCAAGGACGCCTGGCGCGAAGCGGTGCTCGACGCGCGGTTGCTGGCCATCCCTTGACCGTGGACCTCGACCGGCAGCGCGACCTGCTCGGTTGGTTTGGCGCGCATGCCCGGCCGATGCCGTGGCGGTCGCTGCACGCGCCGGCCGACCCGTATGCGGTGGTGACCAGCGAACTGATGTTGCAGCAGACCCGCGTCGACACCGTGCGCGACTACTTCGCGCGCTGGTTGGCGCGCTGGCCAGACTGGCAGTCGCTGGCGCAGGCCAGCGTCGACCAAGTGCTCGAGCAGTGGACCGGCCTTGGCTACTACAACCGTGCGCGCAACCTGCACCGCCTCGCGCAAGGCGTGGTGCGCGATCACGGCGGGCGCCTGCCGACCGATACTGCCAGCCTGCGCGGCCTGCCCGGCATTGGGCCCTACACGGCGGGTGCGGTGGCCTCGATCGCGTTTGGCATGCCGGTGAGCCTGGTCGATGGCAATGTCGCCCGCGTGCTCGCCCGGTGGTCGGGCTTGCGCCTGGACCCGACCACTGGCGCCGGCAAGATCGCAGTCTGGCAAATGGCCGATGCCGAACTGGCAGAGCATGGACCCGCTCACGCGGCACCTGGGCACTGGAACCAGGCCCTGATGGAGCTTGGAGCGACGGTATGCGCGCCGCGCACGCCGACCTGTGGCGACTGTCCGGTGGCGGCCAGATGTTTGGCGCGGCGTCAGGGCGTGCAGCGCGAGATTCCGCCGACGCGCAGTCGCCCTGCGGTGATCGCGATTCAGGCGTGGTACGTTGTGGTGAGCGACGCCAACGGGTTGGTGCTGCTGGCCCGCCGACCCGACCGCGGTCGCTGGGCCGGCTTGTGGGAACCGCCGGGCGCCGAAGGGCCTGACGCACGCGACGTCATCGCCCGTTGGGCGGACCGCCAGGGCGTCGTCTTGGACAGCGCACTGCACCCGGTCGTGCACGTGCTGACGCACCGCCGCTATCAGGCAACACCGCTGCCGGCCCGGCTCGGACCCTTGGCGATCGAGGTGGCATCGCTTGGCTATACAGCCGCGCGCTGGCAGACGCCGGACGAAGCCGTGGCTCAAGCGGGAGGCCTGTCGCGCTTAGGCCAGCGTCTGGTGGCCGCGGTCGCTGACCGGCAAGCGCGCCGCCAGGCGGCCAAGGCCGCCGCACCCCACCTTCACAAATCTTGACGACCCAGCAACGGGCGCTCGCCTTGCCATCGCCGGGTTTTCGGGCATCGTTGGCGCTGTCGGGCGGCGTTACACTGCCGATTTGGCAACACCAGGCGAGGGCACATGGGCATCACGTTCGTCGAGAAGGGCGACCGCACGCGGGTGCGCCACCACGCCAAGACGGGCCTGGTGCTCGCCGGCGGTGCGATCTCAGGTGGCGCCTTCAAGATCGGCGGCCTGATTGCGCTCAACACCTACCTCGGCAACAAAAGCGTCCTGGATTTCGATATCTACGTCGGCATCTCTGCGGGTGCCTTTCTGGCTGGGCCGTTGGCGGCCGGTATTGGGCCCGAAGAACTGCTCAAGTCTTTGGAAGGCGGCAGTAAGAAGATCGGCCAGTTCAGCCCGCTTGACTTCTATCGGCCGAATTTCAAGGAGTTCTTTACGCGTCCCGCGCGCATCGGCATCGACGCCGCTCTGGTGTCGCCGGCGATCTTGCTCGCCATCTGGAATGAGCTGCGCCACAACCGACCCGAGCTCATCGACCGCTGCCGCACGTTTGCCAACGACCCGACCGTGCGCAACGCCGAGCGCCTGGTCTCGCCGCTTGTCGAAGACGCCGCTTTGCGCACCGGATTGGGCTCGGGTCGCGGCTACCTGCCCTCGGGCTTGTTCGATAACAGCGGCATTGAGCGCTTTACCCGCGACAATCTACATAAGAACTCGATCCCTAACGACTTTCGGTTGCTGCACCTGGAGCGCGGCAATAGCCTGTACATCGGTGCGACCAACCTGAACACCGGCGAGGGCGTCACCTTTGGCCATGACACCGACACCAGCTGCACCATCAGCGAGGCGGTGCAGGCCAGCACCGCGATCCCGGGCTTCTACAAGCCGGCCAAGATCCGCGGTCAGGAGTATGTGGACGGCGGCGTGCGCCGCACCGCCAACATCAGCCAGGCCACCGACCGTGGTGCGCAGCTGGTGTTCGTCTACAACCCGTTCCGCCCGTTCGTGAACTACCACACCGACCAGCTGCTCAACAACAAGGCGAGCTTGAGCGACATGGGCATTGGCACCGTCATCAACCAGGCCTTTCGGACCATGCTGCACACCCGGCTGATGCTGGGCATCGAAAAGCTCAAACTTGACCAGAGCTTTCACGGCGACGTGGTGCTTTTGGAGCCGAGCGAGACCGACATCAAGTTCTTCAACACCAACCCAATGAACTTCTGGCAGCGCGCCGAGAGCGCGTTGCACGGCTACCTGTCCGCCAGCGAGGCCCTGGAGCGCCACCACGACCGCATCAAGGCGATCCTGGACAGTTACGGCTGGAAGACCGATCTGGGGCGCCTGCGCGACCGTGTTGAACCGATTCGCCGCAAGGACTTCGACAGCCGCACCATCATGAAAGAGCTGCAGCGCGAAGTGCACACGCCGCCGGCAGGCAAGAAAGCGTTGCAGCCAAGCTTGCGCATCGTGACGGGCTGACCCCACAATCGCGGCCGCTCAGGCAGCCCGGCCATTGGCGGCGGCGTGCCGGACCTTGCGCGGCCATTGCCGCAGCCGACCACAGACCATGACGAAAAAGCTCTTTGGCACCGACGGCGTGCGCGGCGAAGCCAACGCCGGGGTGATGACAGTCGAGAACGCGGTGCAGATCGGTCGCGCCATCGGGCTACTGTGCCAGCGCCACCGCCGCCACCAGCGCGTGCGCGTGCTCATCGGCAAAGACACCCGCCGGTCGGGCTACTTGTTTGAAAACGCCATGGTCGCAGGGCTGTGCTCGGTCGGCGCCGACGCCTACGTGGTGGGCCCACTGCCCACGCCCGGCATCGCGTTCATGACCATCGGCATGCGTGCAGACGCTGGCGTGGTCATCTCGGCGTCGCACAACCCGTTTGGCGACAACGGCATCAAGGTATTTGGCCCCGACGGCTACAAACTGCCCGACGATGACGAAGCGCAGATCGAAGCCTGGGTGGCCGATCCGCAGCCGTTGTACGCCGCGCTGGCCAAGGGCGCCGACATCGGGCGTGCCTATCGGGTGGACGACGCCTGGGGGCGCTATACTGTCAAATTGAAGACCACGTTTCCCAACGATCTCACGCTTGACGGCGTCAAGATCGCGGTCGATGCGGCCCACGGCGCGGCGTACAAAGTGGCGCCGATGGTCCTGGAAGAGCTCGGCGCGCAGGTGGTGCTGATTGGGGCCCGACCCGACGGTACCAATATCAACGATGGCTCAGGCGCCCTGCACCCGCAGACGTTGGCCAAGGCGGTGGTCGACAACGGCTGCCACATCGGCCTTGCGCTCGACGGCGACGCCGATCGCCTGGTGCTCGCCGACGAGAATGGCCGTGTCGTCGACGGCGACCACATCCTGGCCCTGTGCGCCCCACGGATGAAAATCCGCGGTGAACTGCGCGGGCACACCGTGGTCGCGACGGTCATGAGCAACTACGGCCTCGAGCTGGCGTTGCGCGAGCACGGCATCAGCTTGTTGCGCACCGACGTCGGCGACCGCCACGTTGTCGACGCCATGCGCAAGGGTGGCTTCGCACTGGGTGGCGAGCAGTCGGGGCACCTGGTGTTCTTGGACCACGCGACGACCGGCGACGGCGTGCTGGCGGCGCTGCAGGTGCTGGCCATCGCCGTGCGCGAGCAGCGGCCGGTCTCTGAGCTGGCCGCGGCCATGTCGACCATGCCGCAGGTGCTCATCAACCTGTCAGTTCGCGACAAGCCGCCGCTGCAGTCGCTGCCGGCCGTCTCGGGCGCCATCGATGAAGTTTCGCGCGAGCTGGTCGGGCAGGGTCGGGTGCTGGTTCGCTACTCTGGGACCGAGCGCAAGTGCCGCGTAATGGTCGAGGGGCCAGACGAGGACGCCGTGCGCCGCCACGCCGAGGTCATTGCACAGAGCGTGCGGACCGCCATCGGCGCCTGAGCGCAGTCGTGCCGACCGGGTTGTGCTGATTTTGTGCAGCGCAGCGCAAATTGCTTGACCGCTCCGTGTGAACGAGTTAACGTCTGCGCGTGCAGCCGCACATTGCGCTGTCGCGGAGTCGCTGATGTCTGGATTCGCAACACTTCTCCACGGCAATGCGCTGCGCAAGCTGAGTCAGATTGCCTACGCCAGTGGCGCAGACTGGCTCAGCCACAGCAGGCCTGCGGACCTGCAACCGACGCCGTTTGCGGTGGCCTATCAAGACAACGGTACGCGGCTCTTGCGTTTTGTTCGTGCGGACCAGGAGTCGCGTGGACCGGCCGTGCTGCTGGTGCCGTCGATGATCAATCGCTGGTACGTCCTGGATCTGCGTCCAGGCGCAAGCCTCGTTGCGGCCCTGGTCGCGGCCGGCCTCGACGTGTACTGCGTAGACTGGGGTGCCTTTGGCGACGAGGATCGGCACCTGACCTGGGACGACGTGCTCACGCGTCTCGGCCGCATGATGCGCGCTACGCGACGCATCGCCGGACAGGACCGAGTCGGCGTGTTGGGATACTGCATGGGTGCAACGTTGGCGAGCGTCTATGCTGCGCTGCACCCAGAACATGTCAACGCTTTCGTCAATCTCGCGGGACCCATCGACTTCGCGCATGGCGGCGCGCTGGCCGTGCAGACGGATCCGCGCTGGTTTGACCCGGACGCGGTGGCAGCTGCCGGGAACATCTCGCCGCAGCAGATGCAAAGCGGCTTTGTTGCCCTGCGGCCGACGCAGCAGTGGTCCAAGTGGGTCGGCGTCGCTGACCGCTTCGCCGATGACCTGGCCGTGGAGGCGTTTGCCGCGCTCGAGACCTGGGCCAACGACAACGTCGCCTTTCCGGCTGCCGCCTACGCAACGTACATCGGCGATTTGTATCAGCGCAACCTGTTGGTCCAGGGCCGGCACTGTGCGATGGGGCGGCGGGTCGACCTTGGCGCCATGGTCTGCCCAACGATGGTGGTCACGGCGAGCCGCGATGCGATCTGTCCGCCACCGGCCGCCTTGGCGCTGCTAGATTGTTGCGGTGCGAAAGAAAAGTCAGCGGTCCAAGTGTCCGGCGGCCATGTTGGTGCAGTGGTCGGCGGGCGTGCTGCGCGAGACCTGTATCCGCGCATCGTAGATTGGTTTGCCGGGTAAAGTGCGGCGAGTTGGCGTAGTGTGTAGCCGCGTCGCCAGTCGCTGGAGTTCAGGCCTTCCGCGCCGCCAACGGTTCGCGGGCGGAGGGCAGGTGGGATAGCGTCGCTTGCCGCGCCGGTTCAGGCGTGGTGGCATCCATTTGCTGTCTTTTGCTTTTGGCGACCAAGGTAGGCAGTTGTGCGCACAACATGAAGGCCCACAGGTTCTGCAGGGTCATGAAAATAGGCGACGACAGCATGTCGATGAGTCCGGCGAACGCGCACGCCACCGTGGCCGCGGCTTCGACCCGATAGTGCTCGGTGCGGAGCACTGCACGTACGCCGACAGCTAGCGCACCGACAACGGCCGTGGCCACGGCAAGCATGGCCAGCACGCCCGCACCAGCGCCGACCGCGAGAAAGGCATTGTGCACAGCAGTGCCACCACCTGCCGTCCGTTGAAACCCGGAGGAGCCAATGCCAATCAATGGATTGGACTCAATGATGGCGATGGCGCGTGCATTCAGTGTCGCGCGACCCGAAGTCATCTCGTCGATGCGGGCACGGTCTGCGTTGGTCGCGTCCGCGAACTCGAAGACGCTGAGCGCCCGCTCGCGATAAGAGTACGGCGCGAGCACAATGCCCATGGTGCTGATGCCAACCACTGCGAGAATCACTGCGAGTCTGCGCGGCAGGCCTTCGGCGCCCAGTAGCGCCAGCGCGGTTGCGCCCCCTATGAAGCTCAAGACCCCTGAGCGCGAGTTCGCCGCGAATTGCGCGTACACCCCACCGGCCAGCGCCGCGACCGCGACCGCACGCAACACGATGCCGTAGTGGCGTCCCACCAGCAGTGCGACGGCAAAAACCGTAGTGCGCGACAGCGACGTGGCAAGCAGGTTTGGCTGCCCGGCGAGGCCGCCGTGGCGGGTAACTTCGGCCTGCATCTCGGCCGTTGACACGAAAAACGGCATCGTAGCGCCCAGCAGCAAAAGCGCAAAGGTCTGGATGATGCTGTGCGCTACGAGAAAGCGAAGGTCGAAGATGGACTTCCACATGGCCAGCATCGTCGCCAGCAACCCAGCGATCGGCGCCAGCGCGACCGGGTCGTCCAAGTAGCCAAGCCCAACATCTACAGCTACTTGCCATGCCATCGTCGCAATGACGATCGCCGCAAACCAACCACCGCCAGCGAGCATGGTTTGTTTGCGCCGCATACCGCTCCAGAGCAGCAATGGCAGTACCACTGCGGTGGCAATCTTGACGGGTGACAGCCACACGCCGTACTGCACGTTCGGCGATGCGATGAGCGCGGCAAGAGCCCAGTTCGGGTTGGTGAGCACAAAGCGCATCGCGATGACGCCCAACAGACCTATCGGCAGCAAGTACTCGTTTTGGGTGTAGAACGCCGCGGCTGCCAACGTCGTCATCGCCGCAATCCACATCAGCATAGGCATTTTGTCGCTTCCCCCAGTGCCATCAATGGCGGCCATTGGTTGCCGATCGACCAAGGCAGGGCGCCAGTCTTGCGCCGGCGCGTGATTGTTGCAATGGCACCAGCGAAGCTGGTCCGCGGCGGGCGCCGGTAGCGCTCGTTCGTGTCATTGCAATCCGGGTCGCCGCTTGCGGCCCACGTCGATATCCGCCTGAGCCATTCGGTTTTCGCCCTGCGGTCGACGCCCGATTGGCGGCCCAGGTCGCACATGTTGAGATCAGTGTGACGTCGCCGTCGGCGTTCCAGCGTTTTGGACTGGCCGACCTTGTCTGCGCGCCAGCACGGTCGGCAACACCAGTTCGGCCAGCCCAGCTGCGAGGAACTCACCGTAGATCCGCGAACCTGCGTCGGTCACGTGCATCGCGTCGTAGAACACCTGCATCGGTCGCTCGTAGCCAGGTACCTTTTCGACCAGGTGGCGCGACAGGTCCAGCAGCACCACGCCTTCCTGTGCGGCGACCTGACGCACGACAAAGTTGAAGACTTCCTGGCTGTCTGGGTTGGCCCAATCGGGTGTCAGGCCGTTTCGCACGGTCGCCAGCGGTTCCGTCACCAGCACAGGTACAATTCCGAAGCCCTTGCACACGCCGATGAAGGCGCGCAGCCGCGCTTCGAAGGGACGCGCGTCCGGCACTTTCCCGCCGGCAAAACGGCTTGCCGCGAAGTTGGCAGCCTTGGGTTCCAGCCGCGAAATGGTCGAACCTGGCGGACAATGCCAACGAACGACGAGTAGCGGGCTGCCAACTGCCGGACGCCGCGCGCGCCGGGTCCAACCCCCTGTCCTCCAAGGCTCCCAGGGGTTTGGACCCGGCCATTTCGGACCCGGCTTCGTCGGCACTGATCTCGCTACGCTCGCTCACGGAACACCTCGACGCCCTACTGTAAACTCGGACCCCAATTCTGTCTCACCTATGTTGGCAGAGAGGGGGCGGTACAGTGGTCGAACTGGACATCAAGAAATTCTTTGACACGCTGGATCATCGACAACCGCGGGAATTCCTGGCCCTACGGATGCGCGACGGGGTGCTGACTCGCCTCATCTGCAAGTGGCTCCATGCGGGCGTGATGGAGGCCGGCACCGTGACACGAACGGAGCTTGGTACGCCGCAAGGTGGTGTTATTTCTCCGCTTCTTGCGAACATCTACCTGCACCATGTGCTGGATCAATGGTTTGCGCAGCAAGTTCAACCCCGCCTCCGGGGCGCGGCAAAACTGGTGCGGTACGCCGACGATGCCGTCATTGTCTGCAAACTGGCCATGGACGCCGAACGGCTGATGACCGTGCTACCCAAGCGCTTCGCGCGTTTCGGGTTGACGCTACACCCCGACAAGACCCGGCTGGTGCGCTTCGGGCGGCCGGCGCTGGGCGAGGTGCCAAAGCGCGAAGACGGCGATAAGGAAGAACGGCATGAAAGTTTTAACTTTCTAGGATTCACGTTCTACTGGGGCCGCTCGCGCAAGGGTTATTGGGTCGTGCGGCGCAAAACCGCGAAAGACCGATTGTCTAGGGCAATCACGGGCATCAACGACTGGTGCCGGGAGAACCGCCACGCGCCACTTGGCGAGCAACACAGGACCTTGTGCTCGAAAATCAACGGGCACTGTGAATACTACGGCGTGACCGGCAACTCGCGGTCATTGTCGCAGTTCGTCTATGCGGTCAAAGGGATCTGGCAAAACTGGCTTGGGCGCAGGTCCGGCCACGCCAACCGCAACTGGCAATGGTATCACGCGCTACTTCGGCGTCTGCCTTTGCCGAACCCGTACATCGCACACAA
>SXRM01000387.1 GCA_005792545.1 Pseudomonadota bacterium
CCGCGCCATCGACGCCGAACTCAAAGAGAGCGGCGACCCTTGTGCCTTCCTCGACATGACACACCTGGCGCCGGCGTTCTTAGAAGACCACTTTCCGATGATCCACGCGCGGTGTCTGCAGCTGGGCATCGACCTGCGCCGCGAGCCGATTCCGGTGGTGCCAGCCGCGCACTATCAGTGTGGTGGCGTGCAAGTCGACCTGGACGGCCAGACCAGCATCGAAGGCCTGCTGGCGATCGGCGAGGTCGCGTGCACGGGTCTGCACGGTGCCAACCGCCTCGCCTCTAATTCGTTGCTCGAAGCCGTGGTGTACGCCGACCGGGCGACCCACAAGGCGATCGACATCCTGGCGGCCCGCGGCAGCGCGCGCGAGCTCAACGTGCCTGAGTGGGACACCGGCAGCGCTGGCAACCCCGACGAACAGGTGGTGGTGACGCAGAGCTGGGACGAGATCCGCCGGCTGATGTGGAACTACGTCGGCATCGTGCGCTCGAGCCGCCGCCTGTTGCGCGCTCAGCGGCGTTTGCAGCTGATTGCGCAAGAAGTACAGCAGGACTGGTGGCGCTTCTACCTGACGCCCGATCTTATCGAGTTGCGCAACATCACAGCCGTCTCGCAGCTGGTGGTCGAGTGTGCGTTGGGTCGCCAGGAGAGCCGCGGGTTGCACTGGTCCTTGGACTATCCGGAGACCGACGACGAAAACTGGGCGCGCGACTCGGTCACGGTCCGCAGCGGGGCCTGATTGGCGCTATGTGCTCTCCACGGGTCCGGTCATGCGGTGCCCCAGTAGCAGCGGCGCCCGGGTCGGCTGCCAGCCCCACACTTCGCAGAGCCTACTGAAGACGCTGTCGGCGTCTTGTCGTAACCCCGCCACAAAAATCGCTGTCTGCTCGCGGATGGTCTCGGGGCTGCCGCACGCTGGGTTGGCGGCCAACTCTTCGGCATAGACGCCGAGCCAGCGCTCGATGAGCGACCCGTCCACCTCCAGGTGAAACTGAAAGCCCCAGTTGCGATCGCCGGCACGAAAGGCCTGGTTGTCGCAGCCGGCAGAGTAGGCCAGCCGCTCGCAGCCGCTCGGAATGGCAAACGTGCAGCCGTGCCAGTGAAACATCGGCGAACCGTCGGACAGCGCCGACAGCACCGGGTCGTCGTTGCCCGCCGGCGTCAGGTGCAGCGGCGACCAGCCAAACTCCGGCGCGCGGTTGCGGCTGACTGGCGCACCCAAGGCGTGGGCGAGCAGTTGGGCGCCCAGACAAATTCCCAGCACCGGCACCTCGCGGCGCAGTGCAAGGTCAATCAGCCGCAGTTCGGCCTTGAGATGCGGGTACTTGTCCTGCTCGTCCAGGTTCTGTGGGCCACCTAGCACGATGACCGCGTCGGCGCCGCCGAGATCGGGCGTTTCGTCCGGCGCGCGGCGGGCGTTGTGGTAGCGCATGCGGATGCGCAGACGCCGCAGCAGCGGGTCGAGGGTGCCAAGCGGCTCAGCGGCCACGTGCTGCACCACCAGGATTTTGCGCAGGGCGCGCGTGGGCTGCATCGCGCGACCCGCCCCGACCTACTGCTGGCGCACGGCGTAGAAGATACCCTTGATCTTGTTGGGCTTGCCGCCGATCGTCAGCGTCATGTCCCACAGGCACTGGTCCTTGATGGAGGTACCGCCGATGGTGTCGATGAGCTGGTCCAGGTTGGTCTCGAAAATCGGGCATTTGTCAGCCGCGAGCAACAGCCCAGAACCCTTACTGGGATCGCCGGTAGTGCCGTCCAACTGGTTGAGCTGCGCCTCCAAGAACGCGGTGCCAAGGGTAATGAGCGCTTCGCAGGTGGTCGTCAGGAAGCCCTCTTTCATCAGGCTCTGCTTGGCGGCCATCTGTTTGGCAAAGTCCGCGCAGCAACTGTCTTTGACCAGGCACTGCTTGCCGGCCAGCAGCGTCTTGAGCAGCTTGGCATAGCTGTCGATCGCCGGAGCGTTCGGGTTCTTGGGGTCAAAGGTAATCGCTGGCAGCAGCTGCTTTTGCACGATGTAGTTGATGAGCGCGCCCCACTTGACCTTGAGCGCGTGCTGGCCAATCTTGATCTGGCTCAGCAGCGCATCGCGCCACAGGTCGAACTGGCCAACGACGGCGTCATTCTGGAAAGCCTCGATGTTGAAGGTCTTCTTGCCGCACGCTGGGTCCTTGGGGTTGCAGGTCTGACCGAGGGACCACTTGTAGGTCACCGTCGCCCAGATCTCCTTGGTGTGCTCCTTGGCCAAGAAGCCCGTCGAATCCGGCTCTTGTTTGAACTCCAGGGTGCCGCCGATCTCCAGGTTGGTCAGGATCTCGTTCAGGTCGGCGCCGGTGTTGAGCCCCGTCTTGACCGAGTCGGGCAAGAAGCCGAGCAGGATGGCGTTCAGGAACTTGGTGACGATGTCGCCGACGGCCGTGAGTTCCTTGATCGAGGGGTTCTTGGGATCGTCGAACACGTAGCCGCACAACGAATTGAGCGTGTTGCCGCCGAGCTTGCAGGCAAGGCTCAGCAGGCCGCCGATGGGATCGCTGACGACGTCGAGAATGGTCTTGAACACCAACTCGACCGGGTCGGGCAGGATCGACAGCAGGTCGATGTGGCTGGTCAGGTCGTAGACGCCTTTGAGCCGCGGCGGCAGGTCTTTGAGTGTCACGATGACGTCGTCGCCAATCGGCACCCCCTGGTCGCTGACGCTGATGGTGGCGCCGGTATCGACGCAGCCGCCGGCGATCGCCTTGGTGGTGTTGCCGCCGGCCTGCGGGTGAGCCACGCCGATGACCGTAAAGGCCACTTTGCCGTCCGCACCCTTTTCTTTGGCGATCCAGCCGGCAAGGCTCGGAAAGGTCAGCGCCCAGGGCTTGTTCCACTGCAAGTTGGGGCTGGTCCAGGCGGCGGGCGGCAGCGTCTCGCCGAGGTCCAGGTTCTTGCACGCCGGCTCTCCGGCTACCTGTTTGACCAGCCGCGCTTGAATGGAACCGAACTCGGTCAGCAGCTTGGCGCCGCCGTAGTGCAACGTCACCGTCATCGGCCCCTTGGCCTTGGTCTGCACGGTCAGGTCGAATTGCAACTGACCGGCGTCGGGGTCCTCAGGCAGCCGCGCCAGCACCGCGTACTTGCCGATGTCCATGGTCGACTTGACCTCGGCCCAGGCCTCGCCGTTGTCGTCGGTAAAAACGTTCGGCGTCAGGATTTGCACCAGCGGCGAGTTGGGATCGAGCGGGGCAAATTCGACCGCGAGGCCAGACGGCGCCGGCTTGCCTTCCAGCAGGTAGCGCACGCCAATCTTGCGCAGGTTGTTCTGGTTCATCAGCAGCGCGCACAGCGTATCGCAGGCGCCGCCAAAGTCGTCCTTGTCATGGGCAAAGACCAGCACACCTTTGCCGGTCGGTGCATCGCCGAGCACCAGCGTCTCCGGGTTGGACACGCTGCCGTCTGCCACCGACGTCGCGGTCTCGCCCACCTCGTTGGTACTGTCTTTGCCGGTGTTGCCGACGCCAAACGGGTTGCCGACGCTGCCCGCGTCGGACGGCACTACAAAGCCCTGCTGGGTCGACTCGACGCAGCCAAACAGCACAGCTGCGGCGAGCGTTGCCAGAGCAATGGGGCCGAAACAAACGGTGGCTTTCATCGCAAGCGTTCCTGTGCGCGGCCGAGGCTACTTCTTCGGTGGTTCGGGCGGCGCGGGCGGCGGGCTGTAGCGCAGCACAGTCGCAATATCGCCGACCACCAGCACGTCCTTTCCGTAAGGGGCGATTGAAAACAGCGTCGCGATCGTCGGCACTTCCATCAGCCCGAGTTCGCCCTTTTTGCCGTCAAAGGCGATGACCGAGCCCTGGGTTCCGGCCATCAAGATGCGGCTGGCCGACCAGCCCCAGATGCTGCGGATGGTGCGCGGCAGGTCGTACAACAAGGTTGTGTACTTCCACGATTTTCCGTCCCAGTGCACCAGCACACCGTGGTTTTTGTCGTCAGGTTCGCCGGCCGCCCATACGTCATCTTTGGCGGCGCCCCAGACTGCCAGCAGGTGGCTGGTGACCTTGTAAGGCTTCTGATCGGGATCGGGCTGATAGGGCTCAATCTCGGTGCGCTGCCAACCGGCGCCGTTGCCGTGGTAGATAAAGCCGCCGTCGCCGACGGCCCACAGGTCGCTGCCCGACAGGCCCCACACCGCGCGCAGGTTGGCCGCGACGGGTTCGACCATCAACGTCCACGCCTTGCCGTCCCAGTGGGCGATGGCACCGCCGCTGCCGCCCGCCCACACATCGCTGTCGCTGGTGCCCCACACGCAGCGCCAGTCGACGCCGGGCGGGCCTGTCATGTTGGTCCACTCGGTGCCATCAAAGTGCACGATGGTCGCAAGCAAGCCCACGGCATAGATCGAGTTGGGGTCCGGGCCCCACACGCCGTTCAGGTTGACGCTGGTCGACGTGAACATTTGGGTCCAGGCCCCGCCAAGCCGCCGCCATGCCATGCCCGCGTCGCCGACCGCCATCGCGTTGTCGTGGTCCGCGGCCCAGATTGCGTTGGCATTGCCGCCCCCGGGCAGGCTCTGGTTCTTCCAGGCAGGTCCTTGTTTTTCACTGAGCGCGCCCAGCTTGCCGACCGCCCAAGCCGTGTCGGCGCCGGTGGCGGCGATGGCAGACATGGGCTTGCCGACCGATGTCACCATCGCCCACTTGCCCTCTGGCGAGCGTTGGAATACCTGGCCGTTGAGCGACGTCACGGCGAACATGCCGTCTGCAAAGCCGGTGACGCCGGTCAACTCTTGAAAGCCCAATTCCGGTGGCGTCTCCGGCGCCCAGGCGGTGCCGTTGTGGTAGGCGACCGCGCCCTGGCTGCCGACGGCAAGTGCCGCCTTGACGCCGCCCTTGCCGTCGTCGACGACGCCAACAGCCTTGAGCGTCTTGGGCAGTCCGGCCGAGCCGACCTTGAAGGCACCCTTGGCGATGCTGGCGGCAAAGCCCTGATCGCCAACCGCGTAGCCCCAAGCGCCCGTTCCGCCCATGCCCCAGACGTCGCGCGCCTTGCCGCCCGACACCTGCGTCCAAGTCGAGCCGTCCCAGTGCGCCGTAAAGCCCGCCTCGCCGACTGCCCAGGCGTCGTCGTTGGCGGCTGCCCACACACCGAAAAGGGTCCCAGAGGTCAAAGCCTTGGCGCTAGCGGCCGGCGGGGCGCACTCAGAGACCACCACCAGGTCGTCGACAAACACGCCCTCGCCGGCGTTGCTGTTCTTGGTCAGCGAGTCAAAGGTCAGCTCCAGCCGAATGCTCTGATTCTGGTACTTGGTGATGTCGATCGCCTGCGGCTGGAACTTGCCCGACGTAGAGCCAGAGCTGACCACCTTCTGCTTATCCCACACCAGTTCTTTGCCGCCGGCCTGGGTAGCGACCCACACTTCCAGCTTGTCGTAGTAGCCCTGCTCGACGTCGAGCAGCAATTGAAAGTGCACGGCGATCTTGCCGGCTTTGGGCAGCGCGAAGTAGGGCGAGACCATGGTCGAGCCGACCACGTTGCCGTTGTCAAAGGTGCCGCAAAAGCCACTGCCGGCATCGCATGGCACGTTGGTTAGGCCGAAGTAGGCGGCGTTGGGCGGGCTGGTCGCGCGGGCGCCGCCGTCCTTGCCGGTCATCTGCGCCGCCTTCCAGACGATGCCGCCCTGTGGCGGGGGCTTGCTGTCGCTGACGGTCCAGTTGCCCAGGCCCTTGTCGAAACTGTCGGCAAAGTGCACGCCGCCGCAGCACTTGAGGCCGCCAGACGGTTCGTGACCGCACACGCCGCCGTCGCAGCTGTCGGCAGTGCATGGGTCTTTGTCGTCGCAGTCCGCCGGCTTGGTGCAGCCGCCCGGCGGGCCCCAGTTCAAGCCGGGCGCGCCGTCTTGACCCTTGCCGCCGATGATGGTGCCACCGACGCCCACCGCAAAGGTGTGGCCGGCGCCCTTACCGCCGGCGACGCCGTTCAGCGTGGGGAACTTGCCCTGCGTCGCCACTTTCCAGCCCAGGCCGTCGTTGACGATGACGCTGCCGTTGGTGCCAGCAAGCGCCACGCGGGTGGTGCCGTCGGTCCACACGCCGTGCAGGCTGGTGTTTGGCGCCGCCGGTACGGTGATCTGCGTCCAAATGCCTTTGGTCAGAGGCGGATATTCGACGTCGGGCGTCGCGGCATCCGGCGGCGCCACATCCCCGGCGGCGACCACGTCTTGGGTGCCGGTGGACGCATCGACGGCGCCGGTCTCCGCGGCGGCATCGGCGGCGCCCGCAGGCGTCTCGCTGCAAGCAAGCGCCAGCAGCGCCAGCGCACCGCATATCCACAGGCCAAGGTGCTTCATGGCAGTTGATCCGCGACGGCAAACACGCCGCCCTTTAGGCCCACGGCCAGCGCGCCCTTGGCGGTAGCGGCGATGCCGCGTAGGACATTGGCGGCCTTGGACTCGATCTTGACGAAAGCGCCGCCCGGCTTACCGACGACCAGCGTGCCGGCCCAGCCGACGGCGACCAACGTGCCGTCCGCCTTGCGCAAGGCGCCATACAAGGGCAGGCCCGGCGCTTCGTAGACTTTGGCCCACTTGCCGGCCTGGCGGAGCCACAGCACGCCGCCATCGCCCATCGCCAGCGCTTCGCCGTCGCCCCAGGCAATGACGCGGTGCAGATCGGCCGTCTCGGCGATCGGCTCTTTCTTCCAGACGCCGCCTTCGCGCAGCAGCACCGTTCCCACCGCGCCGACCGCAAAGGCTTTGCCACCGGCGGCGGCAACGCCCGCGAGCGGCAACTGCGATCCAGTGGCCTCAGGCGCCCAGCCTGCTGCGCCGCGCGCCCAGGCCTTGCCGTCGTTGCCCACGGCCAGCACCGTGCCACCCGCGTCGGCGATGCCGCGGACGTCGGCAGGCGAGGTCAGCGCTTCGATCACCCAGCCGGCGGCGCCGAGCTTACCGACCAGACCCGCTGAACCCGCGATCCACAGGTCGCTGCCAGTCGCGGCGCAGTCAAACACGTCGCTGCCTGTTATCGGCGCGGCCAGGTCGTAGAACGGCGCCGCCACATCGGCAGCCTTGACCACCGTGCCCGCGGTGCCGCAGGCCACGACCGATCCGTCGGCCAGCGCGACGATCTGCCTCAAATCGGCCGCCGTTTCGGCGCGAAAGTCCAGCCACTTGCCGGTGGTGGCGTCAAAGCGCACGCCCGCGCCCTCTGCGCCGACCGCGAAGGCGTCCGTGCCGGCGGCCTTGGTCGGTGGCCCCCACATGGCCTCAAAGTTCTTGAGCTTATTGTAGGTCCCGGCGATCTGGTCCATCTGCCACTTCTTGCCGGACAGGTGCAACAGGGCACCTTTGGTGCCGATGGCCCACGCTTCGTTGTCGGCGCTGGCCCAGATGCCGTGCAGGTCGCGATTTTCGGGGTCGTTGGCCAGGGTCACTTCCCAAGTGCCAGCGTTGGTGCCGGCGAGGTAGCTGGCGTCACCCACGGCGAAGAACTTGCCCGTTGGCGAGGTAGCGGCTGCGCGCAGGCTTTTGTTGGCCTTGGGCAGGGAAGTGACGGACCACGAACCGCCCGACAGCTTGACCGCCTGGCCCTGCTCGCCAACCGCCCACACCTGGCCGACGCCGGCGGCAGCGATGCCGAACAAGTTGAATGAGGCCTTGCTGTTTTGCAGCTTCCAGCCGGTCTGGTCGCGCAGATAGATGGTGCCGGTGTCACCAACCGCGAACACCACGCCGCCAGCAGACGCGACCGCGCGCAGCGTCAGCTTGGTGTCCGCCGGCGAGTCCTCGACCAGCGACACGCCGTTCCAGTGCAAGGCGATGCCGTCCTGGCCGACCAGCCACACATCGTTCGGACCCGTGCCACCGACGCCGTACAGGTCCTTTTCGGTGCCAGACTTGCGCGCGACCAGCACCTTGCCATTCCAGTGCAATAGCGCGCCCTTGCTGCCGACGATCCAGACATCGTCGGCACTTGCACCCCAAACGCCGTGCAGGTCGGCGTCGTACTGCAGCGATCGAGCGGTCAAGATGGCCTTGGTCGGCGCGGCGTCGGTGTTGGCGTCGCCAGACGGGGTGCCGTCGGCGCTTGTGGTCGCGTCCTTGCCGGTGCTGTCGGCGGTCTGGCTGTCGAGCTTGGCCGTGCTGTCACCGACGACGGCATCGGCGCCCGACACTGCGTCCGCAGTCGCCCCAGAGCCAGAATCGCAAGCCGCCAGGCCCGCCACCAGGGCCGCGCACCACCATGCGTATCGTTGCAAGACCATGAGCTTCCATTGGCCGGTGCGATCCGGCAGGGGCGCGGCCTACTGCCGGACGAACATGAAGGTGTGCAACGACCACGACCGCCACGACAAGGTGTTAAGATCCTTGTTGTCGTAGTGGTCGATGTCAAAGCCCTCTTTGTATCCGCGGATGATCGTCAGCCGCAGCTGCTTGCCCTTTGGAATGCCGGGCGTGCCCTGAATCGTCGGAAAATCAGGCAGCTCGACTTCGCTCAGCGACCCCTTGGTCATGATGTTCCACACCGGCGTATCGGGACCCATACCGGGGATGCCGATGGTCACGTAGTTGAAGTGTGGTTCGACAGTCTGCGGGTCCACTGTCCATTTGAGCGTGCTGCCGACCAGGACCTGATTTTCCTTGGGCGTCGTCGCCAGCGGCGCGTAGAGGATCGGCCCCAACACCAGCTCTTGCTCGCCCAGCGCAAACACATCGCCCTTGCTGCTAGCCCACACGGCGTTGAGGGTCTTATCAACGGTCGGCAATTGTGCGTTGGCCCACTTCTTGCCGTCAAAGTGCAAAAGCGTGCCCTTATTGCCGCTGGCCCATACGTCGTCCGGCCCGGTGCCCCAGACGCTGTACAAGGTGTTGAGCGTGGGACTCTGCATCGCCTTCCAGGTGGTGCCATCAAAGCGCAGGATCTGGCCTTTTTCGCCCACAGCGTAGACCAGTTTGTCGCTTGCCGCCCACACGGACCGCAAGGCAATCGAGGTGCCGCTGGCCTGAGTCTTCCAGACATTGCCATCCCAGAACGCCAGGGTGCCGTACATGCCGACGGCCCACACGTGGCTGGCGTCGCTGCCGTGGATGCCTAGGAAGTTGCCGCCCGGCGAGGGGTTGTACTTGGTCACGCCGACTTTGCCGTTGACGTCGGCCACCCGGTACAGGCCCTGGGCGGCGGCGATCCACACTTCGTGGCCGTCGGGCGCCGAGGCAAGGGGGGCACCGTACACGCCGTTGTAGTTGGCGATGCCCGACAGCGCCGGTAGCTCCTTCCAGCCGGTGCCGTTGAATGCGCCGGCCACGCCATTCCAGCCGACCGTCCACACGTGGCTGGCATCGGCGCCGTGCACGGCCTTTAGGTCGCTTTTGCCGTCACCGAGCGCCTTCTGCACGGTCCAGCCGCCGCCGTTCCAGTGCACCAGCGTGCCCTGCGCGCCCACCGCGTACAGGTTGTTGGCGCTGGTGCCCCATAAGCCGTGGATGTTCTTGGGCACGCCGGTCGGCAACAGCTCAAAGTCGCCGGCACCGAGCTTGCGCAGCATCGCATCGTTACCGAAATCTTTGAGGTCGTTTTTGACCGTGATCGACACTGGAACCTGCACGTTCTCTTGCGGATTCATGATGTTCTGGTCGATCTGGACGTTGAGCGCGATGATCGACAGCCGCGCGTCGTGGATGTCGCCGGCCAGCGCCGAGGGCAAGCGCTCGAGTTCCAGCTTGTCGGCTTCGGCTTCTTCGTAGGGCGCGAGGTTCTTTTGGTCCAGACCCGGCATGCGAATCACGCCGTCGCCGCCGAAAACCAGGTGCGCCCAGCCGGCGGTCACGATGAATGACTGCACGTTGGGCTTGGGCGCCAGCGGCCACTTCTGCGGAACGTCGAGGCGAATGTTGGCCTTGGCAGTCAGCGGCACCGTTAGCTGCACGTCCACGGTCTCGTATTTCTCGTTCGGCACCACCATCAAGTGGCGCTTGACGCCCATCACCGTCGGCGTGAACTGCTGCATGGTGTCCGCATTGGTCGCCAGCAGAATCGCGCCCTGCTTTTTGTAGCCGCCAAAGCACACGATCGCCATTTCGCCGTAAGCCGTGGTGATCTTGTACTTGTAGCCCGTCTTGGCGCTGGCCTCGAAGCCGTTGCCCTCGGGTGGCCAGTTGTCGCGGCTCAGAATCGTCTGCTTGCTGTGGTAGCACACCGAAGTGACTTCGCCGGCGGCAGGCGCGCACACGGCCTTTTCGCCGTAGGCGTAGCACTTGAAGTTGCCGCCACAGCTCTCGGCGCACGACTTGACGCAGCGCTTGCCGTTGCCACCGCCCAGATCGACGCACTGCATGCCGCCGCCGCAGCTGTTGTCGTCAAAGCAGGTCAGGCACTGGCCGCCGGGCGCCTGGCCCTTGTTGAGCGCGTCGTTGCACGAGCCCACCGGCACGAACACATACTTGTCCAAACCGATGACCTTGCCCGAAACGCTGGGCACCGGCGGCGGCGGCGGCGGGTTGCCCGGGCTAGGTGGCGGAATCGGCGTCATCAGCAAGGTGACGTTGGTGGCGTCGAAAAGCACCACGCTCGCCGACTCGTAGCCGGTCTTGCTGGCCGAGACCATCTGCTTGCCGTAGACGTCGTCGCCGGAAAACGTGATCTGGCCGGCCGCGTTGGTGTAGCCCTGGTACGGCGTCGCGGGGCTGGTCCACAGCATCGTGAAGGCGTCGGAGACCGGATCGCCGCTATTGGCGTCGAGCACGGTGACGTTGAGCGTGCCGTCGATGTCGGCGCCCCAGGTCCCGCCATAGGCGTTGGCCGGGTTGAAGTAGGTAAAGCCGTTCTTGAGCGTCGACTTCTGGCCGTTGAGCGCCACCTCGACGTCGACCGCGCCGACCTTGCCGGGCGGCGTCTTGCAGGTCACGTGCCCGCTGTCGATGAACACAAAGTGGGTGGCCAGATTGCCGCCAAACCGCACCTCCATGCTCGGGCCAAAGCCGTTGCCGTGGACATGGATGTAGGTACCGCCGGCCTGGGCGCCGGTGTTCGGGTACGGTACGAACAGCTTGAGTTCCTTGCCGGTGTAGGCGTACCCGCCCTTGATCACAGCCAAGTCGCTGCCGTTGGACGCCACGACGTCCACGTAGCCTGGGCTGCCGGGCGGCGCGATCGCTTGGATCTCGGTGTCGCTGACCACCACCACGTTCGAAGCCGGCAGCGCTCCGATCTTGACCGTGACGTTGCCCTTGGAGAAGCCGGTGCCCTTGAGCACGACCTTGGTGTTGCCATCGGGCGGCCCCGAGGCCGGCGCGATGCTGGCGAGCGACAGCGCGTCGGAGTAGGCGTAGCCGCCCTTGAGCGTGTCGCTGCCCTTGCTGGTCAAAAGCGTCAGGTCGACCGGACCCGCCGCCGCGCCCTTGGGCACGATCACCTGCAGTACGTGGTCCTTGGCGACGACCGACACGATCTTGGCGCTTTTGTTGCCGACCAAAAGCGTGGTGTCGCTGGCCGACACCAGCCCGGTCGCCACCACGACCAGCGTATTGCCACCGCCGACCGGCCCAGACTTCGGCGAAACGCTCAGGATCTTGGCGCCGGCCTGCCCCTTGTCGTCCGTGAACACATAGGCCGAAGGCAACACCGCGGTGCCGTACTTGCCCTGCGCCGAGACGTCGACCACGCCCTGACCGGGCGGCGTTACGACCTTGAGCCAACCCTTTCCAACCTCAGACACCGCGCCCTGGGCGGCGCCGAAGCGCACTTCAGTGTCTTTGCCCAAGCCGACGCCGGTGACGGTGACGGTGGTGCCGCCGACTGTTGGGCCAGCGCCCGGAGCGACGCCGGTCAGGACCGGTGGCGCCGTGTAGAAGTAGCCATTCTTGAGCAGACCAGCGCCGCGCTGGTTGATGACGTGCACGGGCACGGCGCCAAACGAGCCGGGCGGCGTGGTGCAGATGACTTGATCGTCGCTAACGACCTGCACGCCGATGGCGGGCTTGCCGCCAATTAGCACCTGCGTGTTGCCTGAAAAGCCAGTGCCGGTGATCGCAATGGGCGTGCCGCCGCCGACCGGTCCCTCTTTGGGCTCGACCTTGGTCACGACCAGATCGTTGAAGTAGAGCAGCGCATCCGGCAGCTCGGCCGAGATCGGCGGATCGCCCGGGATGACGACGGTCACATCGACAAGGCCAGCCTCGTGTGGCGGCGTCTGCACCGACAGGGTCTTGGCGTCGACCACGAACACGTTGTCGGCTGGTACCGGCGTGCCACCGAACAACACGCCAATGTCTGTGACAAACCCGTCGCCATAGATCATCACGGTGTCGCCGCCAGAAGTCGACGACTGCGCCGGCTCGACGCTGGTCAGCTTGAGCTTGCTCGGCGTTGCCGGCCCGGTGTCGGCTGCGACCTGCGCATCCGGTGCCACGACCGCGGTGTCGTCCTTTGGTGCCGGGCCGGTGTCAGCTGCTGTCGCCGTGTCTGCCTTTGCCGCGGGTGCTGCTGTGGTCCCCGGCTCTTCCGAGCAGCGCGCGAACAGCGCCAGCGCGACGACCAGGGCCCACCAGGAACGGGTGCGATTGCGAGCGAACATGCTGCCTCCGTGCCGGCTATTCGCCGGGCTCGGTAAAGAGCGTCAGGTCCTTGAGGTCCAAGCCAGCCGGGTAGCCGTAGGACACGTACTGGTCAAAGCCATACACGTCGACAGCCACCAGGGGCTTATACGGCATGCCTTCGGCGGTCGAGGTCTCGACCGTGCGCACATGGTGCACGCCGGCCGTCACGAATGCCCATGTAAACTTGTAGTTCTTGCTGACCGGCTTCCAAGCGTCGGGCGCAATCGGCGCACCGTCGAACAGCACCTGCACATCATCGGCGCAGCTGCCGGCCTGCACTGGCTTGGTCGGCGAGGCGCACTCTTCGTCAGTCGTGCACTCTTTGCGCGGGTTGCCGCTGACGAGCGAACAACTGCGGTGGATGGGCGCGGCGATCGAGATCCAGTTCGAGTTGTACTTCTGCGGCGCCAGAAACACGTAGTCGCTGCGCCACTGCTCGATCGGAATCGCCAGCAGGAAGGCCGGATCGCCGGTCGCTGCGTCGCCCTGCTGCGCGCCGGGGCCCGGCGCGTCTTGCGACTGCATGAAGTGGCCGACCGAGATCGGCGCCGGCTTGCCGTCCGCGTCCTTGGCGATGATCTCGAACACGCCGCCGTCGGTGTTGTTGCCGTCGCCGATGCCCTTGCCGGCCTCGAAGTCGAACCACTCGCCCGAGTCCAAAACCGGGATGTTGATGGGCTTGCCGGTGTACGGGTCTTTCTGCGGCGGAATCAGCGCGACTTTGGTGCCATCTTTGGCGGCCAGAATGCGCCACGAATCCGACTCCTGGCCACGGGGCTTGAGCTTGACCGCCACGTAGTGCGAACCCCAGGCCTTGACCGGAAACTGCTGCATCTCCAAGTGATCGGCGCAGCAGGTGATGAATTGCTGGCAGTGTTCGTTGTTGTTGCAGGTGGTCTTGCCGTCCCACTGGCACACGCCGCACTTGTCGCCCTTGCTGATCTGGCTGTCGGTGCATTTGTCGGTGGTGCAGTGGTTGGTGTTGGGGGCGTTGGCTGCTTCGCTGCCGGCGAACACCGCAACCTGTTGGCTGGATTGAACAACCGTGCCGGTCAGGTCCGAGCCCACCGCGTCGGTCTCGATGTTGAGCACTTCGTGCTCTTCGAGCTCAAAAGTCGCCGCCTCTTTGGACAGGTAGGACTTGATCGGGGTCTCGGTGATCTTGCCGTCGGCTTCGATCTTCTTGATGGTGCCAGGCAGTGTCTTGCGCACTTGTGGGCCAAAGGTGATGGTGACCTTGGTCTTGACCCCAGGTTTGGTGCCGACAATCGTGACAAAACCGCGCAAAATCGTGAACGATTGCTCACGCGACATCACGATGTAGTACTTGCCGAGCACCTCGTCGGGCAGCAGCAACGAAGCGTCGTTGCTGTACACATTGACGTTTTCGAGCGGGTTGAACTGATACGCGGCGACGGGTGCAGTTGAGGTCACGCGCCAGGCCAGCGGAAACTGGGTGGTGGCGTCGATATTGCGCGGTGGCAGGTTGAACACCCGCAGTTCGCCTGGTTGCAGCGGCGAGTAGTCCAGCTTGTCGGCCTTGCTGTCGTACTCCTGCACGCCGAGGTTGGTGCTGATGGTCACGCCCGACAGCAGCTTGTCCGAGGCGTTGGCGATGACGATCGCGTACTGCGCATTGGCGGCGTCGTAGTACGAGCGGGTGCCGCCGGGTACGAAGGCGTTGTCCAGGTCGGCAGCCCAAAACGCGCAGCCAGCGTAGGTCTTGGCTTTCTTATTGAATTCGCAGCTGACCTGGCAGGCGCCGCCGACGCAGACCTGGCCTTTGTTGACGTTGCAGAACTCGCCACTTTCCCACTGGCCTTTCTTGTCGCAAACCAGGATGTGGCTGCTGTCTTTGGGGTCGCAGCCGTTGTTGCCGGGAATGCACACGGCGCAGATGCCGGGCTCGGTGCAGGTGGTCAGGAGCCCCGCGTTGTCGCGGCAGCTGATGATCTGCCAGCCCGAACCGTCGGGCGCGCACTGCTTGACCTGGCTTTCGCTGTAGCAGCCGTCGGTCGAGCCGGGCACGCAGACCTGGCCGTCGAGGAGCGCAGGCACATCTTTGCTGACTTCGGCCTTGGCGTCGGTCTTGGTCGTCGAGGCGTCCGGTCCGGATGCTACGGGCGGGTCGCTGCAGCCGGCCGCCAAGGTCAGCGCGGCAACGACCAGCAAGCCGCGCGCGTCGCAGCAGCCGACCGCCGAAAACCCTAGATCATGCTTGAAAATCGCCATCCCAACCCAAGACACGCCGCGTCGTCTGTCGGTGCGCGGCGAACTGCACAAGGTAGCGCGCCCGCACCGCAGCGGTCAAATGCGAAAAACGGGTTGCGGCTGGCGTTTTTTGGGTGGCGGACGAGTGGAGTCGCGACGCGGGGGTGCGTGTGTGATCAGGCGTGGTCAGGCCCTGCGAGAAGACCGATCGGATGCAGACCTTCCAGTGCCTTGGCGATCTTCTTTTTCAGGTTGTTCTCGATCTGGCGAACGCGCTCGCGCGAGATCCCGAAGTCCTCGCCGATGTCCTGCAAGGTCACTTCCTGGTCGGCCAGCAGTCGCTTGTTGAGGATCGCGACTTCCTTGTCGTTGAGCTGGCTGTGCAGTTCCGCGAGACGCTCGGCGACGATCGACGACACCTCGGCGCTGGCGTACTGGTCCTCAGTGCTGGGTCCCGGCGATGCCATGGTCTCGCCCAGCGTCATGCGGCCTTCGTCGCTGATGTTGCCGTCCAGGTTCAGGTCATGGCGGGCAGCGTGGGCGGCGCGACGCCACTCTTCGACCTCGGACTCGCGCGGTGTACGCGGGCCGCGACCAGCCCGGTTGGTTTCGCGCACGGCCTCGGCGGCGATAAGAAATGTCTCATCGTCATCAGTCGCAGCATCGTCGACCACGACTTCGACTTCGACCTCGCCGTCGTCGGACTTGGCCGCGGCTTCGGCGGCGAGCCGCTTGTCCTCGGCGGCCAATTCTTCATCGGCTTCGAGGTCCGGAATGCCGCGCTTGCCAAACAGCACCCGGCGCTGCTGCGAAATCGGCCCAACCTTGACCAGCGACCACGAGTTGATGATGTAGTTCTGGATGTAAGCCTTGATCCACCACACCGCGTACGAAATCAGCCGATAGCCGCGGTCGGGCTTGAATTTGCGTACCGCCTTCATCAGGCCGATGTTGCCCTCTTGCACCAGGTCGGTGATGCGGATGTCGTAGTGCTGGAACTGGTAGGCGATCTTGACCACAAAGCGCAGGTTGGCCGTCACCAGCGCCCGGGCGGCGTCGGGGTCGCCGGTCTCCTGGAAGCGCTTGGCCAGCGCGTATTCTTGATCGCGTGTCAGCAGCGGGTAGCGGTTGACCTCGACGAGGTACTGCTCCAGCGTGTCTTTGAGAATCGGTTCGCGCGCCATCGGGCGCCCTCGCAGTGCGCTGTGCGGCGCGCGGGCCGCGGCCGTTGCGCCAAGGATAGGGTTGAATTCAGGAGCCGTGCGGTCGGTCGAACTGCGCGCCAAAGGCATTGTGCTGCGCATTGCGGTGTGCATGCTAGTGGAGCTTTGCTTCCGGGTACAGTTCCCGGTCGCTTGACAACACGCGGGCTGCCCGCGACATTCCCGGCCTGCGCGCAGGGCCCGGTGGCGCTGGCGCAGAGATCAGCACAGGCTACCTTTGACCCGTACCCGCAATGTCGTGGTGCGCGAGGCGCAAGGTGAAGATCGATTTTCAGACGTTCGTGCTGTCGCTGGCCGGCACCGCCATGGTGCACTTGGGTCGGGTGCCGGATCCCTCGGGCCAGGGCGGACAGGTCAACCTCGAGATGGCCCGCCAGACCGTCGACATCTTGACCATGCTGCGCGACAAGACCCACGGCAACCTCGACTCGACCGAGTCGACGCTGCTGGACCGGGTGCTGCACGACCTGCGCCTGGCCTTCGTCGAAGAATCGCGCAAGTCGGCGTCTTGATGTCCAATGCCCCCCACGACCTCGGCCGCGCGCGGCGCGGGAGAGCAGATGGCCAGTAGCCCCGCTAGCAGCCCAAGCGGCAAGGTGCCCCGCCGCGTCGACACTTTGCTCATCGTCGACGACGAACCCGCATTCGTTGAACTGCTGGCCGAGCATCTAGGCGGCGGCGGCTTCAAGATTCTCAAGGCCGCCGACGGCCACGAGGCCTTGCAGGCGCTTAAGCGCCAGATTCCCGACCTGATGCTCATCGACTTGCAGATGCCGCGGCTGACTGGACTCGAGGTCATCGAAGTCCTGGCACGCCAGGACCGGCTGCCGCCGACGATCGTCATGAGCGCCTACGGTAGCCTCGACACCGCGCTGCAGGCCGTGCGCTTGGGGGCGCTCGATTTTCTGTCCAAGCCGTTTCGGCTGGCGGAAGCCGAGCTCAAGGTGCGCCTGGCGCTGGAAAAGGCCAGGGCAATCGTGCGACCGGCGGCAGCGCCCACGCCAGCTCCCACCAGCGAAGACGAACCGACAGACACCGGCGTCACGGTGCCGGCGTCGCGGATTTTCTACGGCATGGTCGGTCAGGCGCCGACGATGCTGGCGCTGTTCAAGCAGATCGAGCGCATCGCGCGCTTTGGCTCGACCGTGCTCATCACCGGCGAGTCGGGAACCGGCACAGAACTGGTTGCGCGGGCGCTGCACCAGGCCAGTCCGCGGGCGCGCGGCCCGTTTGTGGCGGTCAACTGCGGCGCGATTCCACCCAACCTGTTGGAGTCGGAGCTGTTCGGCCACGTCCGCGGCGCCTTTACCGACGCGTCGGCGGACCGCAAGGGCATCTTTGAAGAGGCCAATGGCGGCACGCTGTTCTTGGATGAGATCGTCGATTTGCCGCTCAACTTGCAGGTCAAGCTGCTGCGGGTGCTGCAAGAGGGCGAAGTGCGCCGGGTCGGCAGCAACAAGCCGATCGCAGTCGATGTTCGGGTGGCGGCAGCGAGCGCGGTCAATCCGCGGGTCCGGGTCCGCGAGAACCAGTTTCGCGAGGACCTGTATTACCGGCTGAGCGTCATCGAGCTCACAGTGCCGCCGCTGCGCGAACGCAAGGACGATACCCCGCTGCTCATCGAGCACATCGTCGAGCGCACCAACCAGCGCCTGGGCACACGCATTGAGTCGATAGCCCCGGCGGCGATGGCGCGGCTGCTGGCCTGGCACTGGCCAGGCAACGTGCGCGAACTGCAAAACGTCCTCGAGCAGGCGTGCGTGATGGCGGAAAGCAGTGAGATCACAAGCGATCTCATCAGCGTAGGCAGGCCTGTCGAGCCGGTGCCGCAGCCCAAGATCGAGATGCCGACACCGGACACGCTGTCGATTCCGATGGCGGTCGAGGCGACCGAGCGCAACCTGATCGTGGCGGCGCTGCAGCGCACCAACGGCAACCGCACCCACGCCGCCGAGCTGCTGTCGATTTCTCCGCGCAACTTGCAGTACAAGATCAAGCAGTACGCTATCGACTCACCGGCGCCGGTGGGTCGACCGCCGCGCCCCGGGCCATAGCCGGTCGCGCGAAGCGCCTTCGCGCACCTTGGACAGCCGCTGGCCGGCACCGAGCACCCTATGGCTGACCCCGCCTCTGCCCAGCCCGCGCTCAAGCCGCGCATGCCCGCGCTGGCGGACCGATTGCGTGCGCGCTACCCGCTGCTGGGCGTGATCGCTGCGGACGAGCGCGAAGCCGTACGCGAGGTCCAGATCGCTGCCGGCAGCGTCGGCGTCGCGCTCGAGGTTGCGTGGGCGGGCCGCCATGATCCTGCAATGGTAGCGGCGGAAGCCCTGGTCAAGCTGGGCGATGGAGCGCCGCGCGCGCTGGTGCTGCCAGGTGCAGGTCCGCTATTGCGCGATGCGACCGTGGTACGGGTGCTGAGCGAAGCACTGACCACCATCGAGCGGGCCGGGCAAAGCGTGGTGCTGGTTGGGGCACATCTGCCCGAAGTGCCAGAGCTGGCGCGCGATCTGGTGGCCATGCCCCTGCCGCTGCCGGCGCGGGCCGAAGTCGAGCCTTTGGTGGCGGCCGCGCTGCGCGATGCGCAAGGGCAGCTGGACCCGGAAGTGTTTGAAGGCGCGGTTCAGGCGGTTCAAGGCTTGACCTTGGCGCAGGCGAGGCGGGCGCTGCGGCGCGTGCGCGGGCGCCAAGCGGCGGAACAGCTGGCGGAGCTGCGTGCAGAAAAGCGCGATCTGCTGGCGGGAACCGGCGTGGTCGAAGTGGTCACCCAGGTGCCGGCGCCGGGGGAGATCGGCGGCCTGGACGATCTCAAAGCGTGGCTGGCGCGCCAGAAGCAGGCGATGACGCGGCAGGCGCGCGCCTACGGCCTGCCGATGCCGCGCGGCGTGTTGCTGGTCGGCGTGCAGGGCTGCGGCAAGACGCTGACGGCAAAAACCGCGGCGAGCGTGCTGGGGCTGCCGCTTTTGCGGCTTGACCTCGGCCGCCTGTACACCGCGGCGGCGGTGCCGGACGAGAATCTGCGACACGCATTGCAGGTCGCCGAGGCGATGGCGCCAGTGGTGCTGTGGATCGACGAGATCGACAAGGCGTTCGCCGGCGCGGCTTCGGGCTCGTCGGATGCGGCGGCGCGCGTGTTTGGCAGCCTGCTGACCTGGCTCGGCGAGCAGCGGCGCGGCGTGTTCGTGGCGGCGACGGCGAATCGGCTGGCGCATCTGCCGGCGGAGCTGATGCGCAAAGGCCGCTTTGACGAGACGTTTTTCGTCGATGTGCCGGATCTACAGGCGCGCGCCGAAATTTTTTCGGTTGCCATCGCCCGCAGCGGCCGCGACGCGCGCAGCTGGGACTTGGAGCGCATGGCCAAGGCCGCCGACCGCCTAACCGGCGCCGAGATCGAGCAGGCGTTTGCGGAGGCGATGCAGGTGGCATTTTGCAGCGGACGCGAGCCTACTGCGGCCGACGTCGAGCAGGTCCTGACCAAGGTCGTGCCGTTTGTCGAGACCTACGACGCGCAGGTGCGCGAACTGCGCCAGTGGGCCAAGCGGCACTGCCGCAACGGCGCCCGCGATCGCAGTCTGCACGAGCTGTTTCAGGCCGCGCGCGACGGCCAGATTGGCGCCAAGCCGCACCCAGGGGCGACACGATGAGTCAACTGCCGGACACCTTTGAAGTCGGTGTGATCGGCGCCGGTGCCTGGGGCACTGCGCTCGCCATCCATGCGGCGCGCATGGGTCACCCGACCGTGCTGTGGGCCTACGAGCCGCAGGTCGTCGCCGAGATCGAAAATGACCGTGAGAACAAGACGTTCCTGCCGGGCCACCGGCTGCCGGACAACTTGCGGGCGACGGGCGACCTGCAGCGCGCGGTGCGCAGCGCCAAAATCCTGCTGACCGTGATGCCGACGCCCCACGTGGCCCGCATCGCCAGCCAGATGTTGCCCTACCTGACTGACGAACATTGCATCGTGTCGTGCAGCAAAGGCATCGACAACGAGTCGCTGGAGACCGTCAACGAGATCTTCGAGCGCGTTCTGCCACGACGGCTGCATCTGTCGTTGGCCTACCTGTCGGGTCCGAGTTTTGCTGCCGAGGTCGCGGCCGGCATGCCGAGCGCGGTGACGATTGCCGCGATTGACCGCCGCACGGCCAAGTACCTGCAAAAGGCGATGAGCTCCGAGCGGTTTCGCTGCTATACCAGCAACGATGTGACCGGCGTCGAGATGGGCGGGGCGCTCAAGAACGTGATGGCGATCGCGGTCGGCGCCGCCGATGGCTTGGGATTTGGGCACAACGCCCGCGCGGGCCTGATTACCCGCGGCCTCGCCGAGATCACCCGGCTCGCGGTCAAGAAGGGCGGCAATCCGCTGACCATGCAGGGCCTGGCCGGCATGGGCGATTTGGTGCTGACCTGCACCGGCGACCTGAGCCGCAACCGCACGGTCGGCATTCGGCTCGGCAAGGGCGAGACTATCGACGAGATCCTGGGTTCGATGACCGCCGTGGCCGAAGGCGTGCTGACGGCCAAAAGCGCGCACCGGCTGGCGTTGCAGTTGGGCGTCGAGGCGCCGATCATCGAGCACGCCTACAAGGTCATCTATGAGGGGCTGGCTCCGCGCGCCGCGCTGGAAGGCCTGATGTCGCGGCCGCTCAAAGACGAGCTGGTGCTGTGATGCCGCGACTTGCAGGCCGATCGCCGCTACCCGATCCCGACGCCCCGGCCCACTGGCTGGAGGTCGGCAAGGTCGGTCGCCCCCACGGCCTGCGCGGCGAAGTGCGCGTGCAACCGCACAACCCAGCCAGCGACGTGTGGGCGCCGCGCCAGGTGCTGCGGGCGTGGAAGCCGGGCGCGCCGGCGCGCATGTTGCGTATCCTCGACGTCCGGCCGGCGGGCGATGTGCTGATCGTGGCGTTTGCTGAACTGGCCGATCGCACCCAGGCCGAGGGGCTGACCCTGGCGGTGTTGCAGGTGGACGCAGCCGCGCTGCCGCCTGCCGACGACGGCGAGGTCTACCTGCACCAACTGCTGGGAGCGCAGGTGATTGAGGCCAGCGATGGCAGCGTCGTAGGTGAAGTGGTCGGTTTTGCCGAGGCCGCGCAGACGCTTTTGCAGATCCGCTTGCGCGATGGCCGCGAGGCGCTGGTACCGGTTGATGCCGACGCGGTCGAGCAACTGGGCCGCGTTGCGGGCGAAGTGGCGGTGCGCCACGTGCACGATTGGGTCACCTCGTGAATGGAGGGGGCCTTTGTTCAGAGCGTTGATACCGTTTGATTTTGTGGTGTGCTTGCCGCCAATCCCTTTGTCTTGCTAGCCTAGCGGCGCGCCCGCCGAAGTGTTCTGCGGGCGCGGGAGGAAGTCCGGTGCGGACCCCAACGCGGGAGTCCCAATCCGGCGCTGACCCGCAACCGTGAGTGGCGCCCGCGCTTGGACCAGCGGCGCCGCGAGCCGGGAACTCCCCGTGTGCTGCGTGCCCTTTCGTGGTTTGGGGGGCGGCGCGCGTTTGGCTGCCACCCGAAGGTGCGCGGCTGGACGCGACCGGGCGGCTCCGCTTGCGTGGCTGCCCCTCGCCACCCTCCCAAGACAAGGCTCGGGCGTTTAGGCCGCGGGAACCCTTCGTCGGTCCCCAAGGAAAAGCCATGCCCGCCCGCCTTACTTCGTTCTCCAAGTTCCTCGCAACCTTGGGTGCCTTTGGCATCCTGGGTGGCTGCGCAGCTTCGACCCCAGCCAGTTCGACCGCGACGGCGGACAGCGCAGCGACCGCTGATTCGGCAACTGCGGCCGACACCGGCGGCGCCGACGCGGCTAGTGGCGGCGACAGCGCAGTCAAGGCCGACGCAAGCGGCGGCGAAACCGCGGCAGCGGCTCCCATCGAGATCGCCGGCGCTTACAGCGACAACTTTGGCGGCAACGAGACCATCGCTAGCGATAAGTGGCAGTTCTCGTTTGGCACCTCGACGATCGTCGAATACGACAACACCAAGAACAACGCCTATTTGCAAGCGCCGGCGGACGACAAGTTCAACCCGAGCAAGTTTAGCAAGATCGTGTGGACCGAACCCAAAGCCGACGGCTTCTACTACTGCACGGTCGCCATGGGCGCCGGCACCCTGGACCTGGCCAAGGCCTCGACGCTGACTGCCGACGACAAAGACCCGGACAAGACCGGCTGCGGTGGCTTTGGCTGGACCAAGCTCAGCAAGAAAAAGTGATGCGCAGGGCCATGTTGTCGCTTGCGCTCGCCGGTTGCGCAGCCGCCGCCGACCCCAAGCCGGCCGACCGCTGGGCCGACCGCGTGGTGGCTTTTGCGCCCGGATCGAGCGCCGGCTTCGGTCAGGACAAGCTGCCGGGTGTCGTGCTCGGACCGCCGCAGGGCGCAGGTGGCAAAGCAGGCAGCCTGCACGTGGTGTCGCTCGGTAAGGGCGGCGCGATCACGCTGGCGCTGGACGACGGGGCGGCAACGGACGGACCAGGCGCGGATCTGCTGGTGTTCGAAAACCCGTTCGAGGGTTTCACGGAGACCGCACGCGTGGAGGCCAGCAGCGATGGTGCGACCTGGAAAGCGTGGCCGTGCGACCCGCCCGCCGGGGTCACCGCGACGTGCGCTGGGCTGCGACCGGTGTGGCTGGCTGGCGCGCCGACTGCGGGTGCCGCCGACCCGTCGTCGTGGGGCGGCGACAGCTTTGATCTGGCAGCCATCGGCCTTCCATCAGCCCGCTACCTTCGCCTGACCGATACCGCGACCAACGAGTACTTGGGCAACACCGGCGGTTTCGACTTGGACGCGGTCGCCGTGCTGCATCCCATGCCGTGATCGCAGCTACTTCTTCTTGTTGAGCCACGCCTCGTAGCTCTTGAAGTCGTACGGCCGCCCCAGAAAATCGGCGACCAGGTCGGCGGCGTCTTTGCTGCCGCCCGGCTCCAGGACCATTTTGCGGTAGCGCATCGCCACCGTCGGATTGCTGATGCCCTCTTTGACGAAACGGCTGAACATGTCCTTGGCGATGACCATCGACCACATGTAGGTGTAGTAGATGGCCGAATAGCCATTGAGGTGCCCGAAGCTGGCCTGCATGTGGGTGTCGGGCACTGCCTTGTAGGCGCTGTATTTGCCTTGGATTTCGCTAACCAGCGCGTCCTGGTCCAGGCCCTTGGGGTCGCGGTTGTGCATGCCAAGGCTCAGCCCCGCGTAGAACATCTGGTGCCGCACCCACAGGCCCTTGCCAAACTCATCGGCCGCGACCAGTTTCTTGACCAGATCCTCGGGCAGCGGCTCGCCTTTGTCGTTGGTGGCGAACACCTTGAGCGTGGCGTAGTCCTTGGCCCACTCCTCGAAAATCTGGCTCGGCGCTTCGACAAAGTCCCACTCGGTGGCCACGCCGGCAAAGCGCGGCATCGCCTGGTGGCCGCCAAAGGTGTGGTGAATCAGGTGGCCAAATTCGTGAAAGAAGGTCTCGACTTCCTTGTGCTCCATCAGGCCATTGCCAGTCTTGGGATTGGGGAAGTTGCACACCAACACGCCAGCGGGTAGCTGCCGACCGGCGACGCCATTGACCAGCGTAAACTGCGCCGCGTGCTTGTACTTGCCCTCGCGGGGGTGCATGTCGAGGTAGATGGTGCCGTAGTGCTTGTCGCCCTCGAACACGTCGTAGACCTCGACCGACGGGTGCCACACAGTCGCGTCTTTTTTTGGCTTGTAGGTGATGCCGAACAGGCGACCGGTCAGCTCAAGCAGCCCCGCCTTGACCTTGTCGTAGTGCAGGTACGGGCGCATGGCTTGGGCGTCGAAAGCAAACTTGGCTTTCTTGACGCGACCTTGCAGGTAGGCCTGCTGCCAGTCGTTGACCTCGGTCGCGGCCTTGTCCATGGCCTTGAGCTCAGCCAGCAGCACCTGATACTCCGCCTTCATGCGCGGCTCCGCCGCTTTGGCGACGCGGGTCACGAATTCTTCGACGGCCTTGGCGTTCTTGATCATCTTGTCGGCGGTGATGCGCTCGGCCCAGGTCGCAAATCCGGTCAGCGTGGCCAACTCAAAGCGAATCTCCAGCATTTTTTGCAGGTTGGCTTTGTTGGCCGGCCAGCCGCGCTGGCGGTAGACCACGTACAGGGACTTGCGCGCCGCGTCGTCTTCGGCGTACTGCATGAACGGGATGTAGTCCGGGTAGTCGGTCGAGATCTCGACCTTGCCCTCTGCATTGGGCTTGTGGGCGTCGATCCAGTCCTGCGGCAGACCTTTGAGTTGTGCGGGCTGCAGCGCGACCTTGCGCAAATCGCTGGCGATGCCCTTCTCAAAGGCCTGACCGACCTGCACCAGTTCGTCTTGCAGGTGCTTGATGCGGGCGCGCGTGGCTTCGTCCTTGTCGACGCCACTCATCTTGAAGTCGCGCAACGTCAGCGCCACCAACCGCTTGACGTCGGGCCCTTCGCTTTTGACGTCCAGCCGGGCAATGGCGTCGTAAATGGCGCGATCCAGGGCAATCTCGGTCTTAAGCTGCTCGGTCTGCTGCTCGCACTTGCCGGCGGCGTCGCGGACGGCCTTGTCGGGGTGCACGGCAAACATCAGGCTCGACTCGGCTGAGGCCAGATCGATGGCAATGGTCATTTCGTTGAGCGCGTTGATCACGGCCGTCGGGGTCACCGGGGCTGCGCGCGGGCTGTCGGTGGCAAAAGAGGCCAGCGCGGTGCGTTGGCTGCGCGCTGTCTCCAGGCGCTCCATGCAGCGCTTGGTCAGTGGATCGGGGGGCAGTTCCGGCGCCTTGGTCGTCGGCGTCGCAGCCGCTGGCAGGTCAGCCGGCGCTGGCAACGGTGCAGGTGTCGGCTGCACCGTCGGACTACCGCAGGCCTGCGCAAAGGCGAGGGCAGACACCATCGGCAGCACCGCGAAGTGGCGCGCACAAGGAAAAAGTGCTGTGTTCATGGGCAGTCTCCGGCAGGCACGCGCGTCGCGGCGGCGCGGATTGTGCCACGGTCGGCGGTGACCGCCAAAGTGGCATGACCGCGGTCGGGTCGTTTGCGCGCAATCTGCCTTATGATCAAGGGCTCAGGTGTTTTGGGTCCAAGTATTGACGAAATTGCGGCCGGCATGGACGATACGGCCGGCGCGAAGCCTCTTTTGGGGGTCGGGTCAGCTGCGCCACGGGGAGCCTGCATGTTCGCCATCACCATCCGGGAACGAAGTGGCCAGGTGTACACCTTCCACTTCGACAAGCCCGAGGTCCTGATCGGCCGCGTCAAGGGCAACGATGTGATCTTGCCCAAGCAGAACATCAGCAAGCGCCACACGCTGGTCAAGTCGCACGTCAAGCGCTTCATCGTCGAAGACCTGGGCAGCACCAACGGCACCTACGTTAACGGCCACCGCATTGCCACAGCCGTCGAAGTCGGGCCAGACGACAAAGTCTACCTGGGCGACTTTGTCATGAATTTCACAGATCTATCGGACGTTGGCGCGGTTGGCGCGCCGGATATGCCGGACATTCCGGACGTGCCCGACGGCGACGCCGCCATCGCGGGCTCGGCTGCGCCGGAAGCGCTGTCCATGCGCTCCACCCAGCACATGGCGCCACCCGCCGCCGACGGTCTGACCGAATACCACGCCCGCCAGAACGAGGCGGAGGGTGTCAGCGGTCGCGGCGTGCCGCCACCCACGATCCCGCCCGTCGCGCCTTCGCTCGATCCGCTGTCCAGTGACTTGCCACAGGTCGAGCCGCTGGATCTGCCTGCCGAACTGATGGACCTGGCAGGCGGTGAGTCGGCGCAGGACTTCCTCGATCGCATGACGGGCCCGCTGGACGGTCTGCAACACGCGATGTCGTCCGACGCCTTTAAGCCGGAGTTGAGTTTGGGCAAAACGGCCGCGCCACCGGCCAAGCAGAGCGCGCTGTCCTCGATACCGGGCCTTGCAAGCGCGATCAAGGCGCCGTCGCAGCCCAAGCCGGCCTCGCCGCTGTCGTTTGCACCCGTAGAGGCAGCCCAGGCGGCCGCCGAAAAGGCCGCGGCAAGCCAAGTTCCGCAGCAGTCCGGCGCCACCGCCGCTGCAACGTCAGCCGGGACATCGCGAGCCCCGAGCGGCGGAGGCAGCCGCCCCTCCGTGCCGGTGTCGACCGCGGCACGCATCGATGGGCCGGCAGACGAATACTACGACGCGTTGGGGGCGCTGTTCCGCGCCGCGCTGACCGAATTGCGATCCAGCCTGCCCGGCGACGCTTCGCAGATGTCCGAAGCGGACTGGACAGAGATGGAGGACCGCGTCAACGCGTTCGTCGATGCCGCGCACGCCAATGGCGCACTGCCCGCTGGTGTGGACGACGCTGGCCTGCGCCGCGACCTCATCTATGAGCTGACGGGGCTCGGTCCGCTGGAAGCGCTACTCGACGACCCGGCGATCGAGGCCATCGAGATCAACAGCCCGGCCCAGATCCTGACCGTCAACAAGGGTACGCGCACTGTGGTCGAGCGGCGGTTTTCGTGTCAGCAGGCGCTGGCGCTGGCCGTCGATCGCCTGGTCCGCGCCACGGGGCAGAGCGGCCGCACCGGCTCGCACATGGAAGGGACGCTGGTCGACGGCACCAGCGTCTACGTGGTGTGGCCGCCGATGTGCCCAGCCGGCCCCGCCGTAGTGCTGCGCAAGCCGCGCGCCGACGCGCCGACGCTGGCCGATCTGGTCGGGCGTGGCATGATCGCCGAGACCGCCGCACAGGTGCTAGGACAGCTGGTGGGCATGCGCCGCAGCGTGGCCATCGTCGGCCCGGTCGGCGTCGGCAAGCGCACGGTGCTCAACGCCCTGGGCCAGCAAGTGGATCCATCCACACGCATCGTGGTGCTCGAAGACGGGCAGCGGCTGCGGCTCGCCCACGATCAGGTGGTGCGCATCGACGCGGCCGTGTTTGGCGAAGGCAGCCACTCGCCGCTGCGGGTGGTGCAACGGCTGCGGCCTGAATGCTTGCTGCTGGGCGACACCGCGTCCGTGACCTTGGACGAACTGTTCAGCGTCGCCAACGACGCGCTGCCGCCGTGGATCGGCGTGTTTGTCGCCCGCGATGCCGGCGATCTGATCGAAAGGGCGACCCACGCCTTGATGTTGCGCCACGCGGGCCTGCACGAGGCGACGGCACAGGCAAGGGTGCTGCGCGGTTTGGACACCATCGCGGTGTTCGTGCCAAGCGACCAGGGCTATGCGCTGGCGAGCGTCTGCGAAGTCGTGCGGCACGGCGCACCCGGCGAACAACTGGTCGAACTCGCGCTGCCCGGCGCCTACAGCGCATAAGGCGCGGGTCGGGCGGCCACCGTGTTCACCCTCATCATCGAGGACAAGAACGGCGCGCTCGTCGGCGAGTACACGTTCGAGGACGGCGAGTTCATCGTCGGCCGCAGCCAGCAGGCCGACATCCAGCTGCCCGCAGACAACGTGTCGCGGCGTCACGCGCGGATCTTTACCGAAGACGGCCGCTGCTTTATCCAAGACCTGAACGCGGCCAACGGTGTGTGGGTCAACGGCCGGCGGATCCACGCTTCGACCGAGCTGCCGCGCTCGGCGCAAGTGCGCATCGGCGACTTCTTTCTGCACATCGAAGGCGCCGCGTTTGCGCGCCCCATGACCTCGCCGGTGTACGCACGGCTGGTGCCAATGCCCGGGTCGATTGGCGAGCTGACCGAGCTGACCCAGTCGCCGGTGATGGTGGGCCGCGGCAAGGACTGCGCGGTGGTGCTGCAAGACGTGTCGGTGTCGCGCATCCACTCCAAGCTGACCCAGGACGACGGCGGCCGCGTGTTCGTAGAAGACCTGCGTAGCAGCAATGGCACCTACGTCAACGACCGCCGGGTGACCTCGCAAGAGCTGCAACACGGCGATCGCATCCGCTTTGGCACCGTGGCGTTCTCGTTCCAAATCGAGGGCATGCCCGAGGTGGATTTGAGCGAGTCGGCTCCGCAGCCGCAGCGGCGGACCCAGGGCAACGTGCAGGGTGCGTATGCCCAGCGGGCCCATCAGGCCTTTGCCCCGATGGAGCATCCGCCGGAGCAGAGCTATCCGGCCGAACAACGAACGCTGTTGCCGCAGATCGCCGCCATCGCGGTCATCGTGGTGGCTTTTGTTGCGCTGGTGGTGCTGGCCGGCTTTGCCTACGACCGCTTTGTCGCGCCTAAGCTGGACGGCAAGAAAGCCGAGACCGAGAGCACCCGCGCGGCGCGCGAGGCCAAGGGCGACGACGACGACAAGCCGGCCAAGAAGACCAAAGCGGCCGAAACGCCCGAAACGCCCACGCCCGACCCCAAAGCGGTGCAGAAAGTCCAGTTCGATGAGCTGATGACCCAGGGCCGTGAGCAGATGGGCCAGAAGCAGTGGGCGGCGGCGCGCGGTCACTTTGAGCGGGCCCAGCGGCTCGACGTGCTGGCGAGCGAGCCGCAGATCGCGCTCAACAAGATCGCGCTGGAAGAGGACGCGGGCGGCAAAGTCGCAGAGGCTTTCAAGGCGTTTGAGCGCAAAGATGCCCGGGCCGCGGTGCGCCTGTACAAGCAGGTGCCGGCCAGCTCCGTCTACGGTCTGGACGCGCAGAAGCAGCTGCAGGCCATTGCGGACCTGGCCGAGTTCGACCGCCAGAAGTCATGCCACGGCCGGCCGCGCGATCTGGTCAAGTGCCTGGCGGACTGCGAGCTGGTGCTGTCAACCGGCCGTGCGGGCGGGTCAGCAGGCGACGAGTGCCAGCGGTTTGCGCAGCAGTCGGGGCAGCCGGAGAAAGTGGACAAGCCGGGCGGGTCAAAGCGGTGATCGAAGCGATACCTGGTGGACGGTTGGCGCTTGGCTACTTGCCCGCCGCGGCCCACTGATCGCGGTGCCGCAGGTAAATCGCCGACTCTGGCTTGAGTGCCAAGGCCTTGGCTATCGCCGCCCGCGCCTCGTCCATGCGCCCGGCCCGCGCATGCACCATGCCCAGCAAGTAGTGCGCCCAGTGATCATCGGGCTTTTGCTGCACCAGGCCGGTCAGCAGCTCCAGCGCCCACGCCGGCCCCCACGGCTGCGCGAGCGCCTCGTGGACGATGAAGTCGGCGACTAGCTCCGCTGCTTGGGCGTCAGCCGCCCTACCCGCCAGATACTGCCGCAACTCAGCCTGCGCGACGTCGGGCTTGCCACCGCGCAACAGGCACCGCGCGCGCCAGTAGTGCATGCCGCCGCGGCTCTTTTCGGGCGTGCCAGCAAAGGTGGCGATCGCCCCAAAAGTGGTGGCGCATGCCGCGTGGTCGCGTTGGACGCGGGTCTGGTAGCGACCGAGCAAGCGCAATGTCGCCAGCAGATCCGTGCGGGCACCGTCGTCCCACGCGGCCGCAGCGGACCAGCGCACTGGGTCGGCAACAAATCCGGTCAACAAGACGGCCGCGCGCTGAGCGTCCGGCCCGCGCAACGACTCGGCGGCGCAGCGCAGCACCGGCAGGGTCTCAGCGGGCGCGTGGGACGCAGGCAGCGCCGCGTGCAGCGGTTGCGCGCACCACGCGACCGGCGCTGTCCGGATCAGCAGTTCCTTGAGCGTCGACGAATACTCGGCGGCGCTGTCAAAGCCCTCGATGCGGCCGACCTCGACGCGCTGACCGCCGATGCGCCGCAGAACCACCGTCGAGGGATAGCCTAGGATCCGCAAATCGGCGGCCACCGCGCCGCCCGCGCTGGTATCGACGTCGACCTCGCGAAAGGCATGGCCCGCCAATGCCTGCTTGCCCGTGTCGGTGTCCAAGAAGCGGTGGTGCAGCTCGTTGCACGGCTCGCACCAGTCCGCGCTGGCGACGACGACCAGGGCGCCCGCGCCGGCTGCCGCCAAGCCACCTTCGAGTACCTCCTGGCCCGACGCAGGCGCGGCCGGCGACGTCGCGACTGCTGGTGCAGTTGCCGTGGCACCGCCGCAAGCGAGCAACCACAGCCCGCAGGCGGTGAACAGCAGGGGCTTGACCATGACCTACTCCCTGTCGTCGGGCTCGACGAACGACCAGCGCACTTCGGGGCACAGCGCGTGCAGCCGCGTCTCAAAGGCGTTGATGGTGGCGACGACGCCGGCCGTGTCCAGAGCTGGCGCAAGCTGGAGCTTGCACGCCACCAGCACTTCGTTGGGTCCCTTCTGCACCGAGATGACCCGTAACACGCGCAGCACCTGCGGGTCGCCCGCCGCGGCGCGCGCGACCGCTGCCTCGACCTCGGGCCCAGCGCGCTCGCCCATCAGCAAGCTCTTGACCTCGACGGCCAGGAACACAGCGACAACGACGAGCACCAAACCGATGCCGAGGCTGCCCAGCGCATCGAAGCGCGGATCGCCGGTCGCCACCGCCAGTTGCAACGACACCGCCGCGATGCACAGGCCGAGCACCGCAGCCGAGTTCTCGCCAAAGACCACGATGAGGTCGCTGTCCTTGGTCAGCCGCAGGTAGCGCCAGAACGGCGTGTTGCCACGCTGGGCGTTCAGTTGCCGGACGTTGCTCCAGCACGACCAGCCTTCCAGGCCAATCGAAAACACCAGAATGCCAAGCGCCAGGCGCGCGTCTTCGATGGGTTCGGGGTGGTGCAGCTTGTGCACGCCTTCGTAGATCGAGAACAGACCGCCGCCCAGAAACAGCAGCAGCGCAACCATGAACGACCAGAAGTACAGGGCGGCGCCATAGCCGAGCGGATGGCTCGCGTCTGGCGGCTTGGCCGCGCGCTGGACGCCCAGCAGCAGCAGCGCCTGGTTGCCGCAATCGGCGAAGCTGTGCAGCGTCTCGGCGAGCATGGCGCCGGAGCCGCTGACAACGGCGCCAACGAGTTTACTGAGCGCAATCGCCAGGTTGACGACCAGCGACTGCACGATGTGGCCGGTGCCGTGGGTCGCGTCGGCGGTGGGTTTGCTCGGTTCAGACATGAGTCACGCGCGCCGATACGCGGCGGGTTCACTTGGAAACTTCAAGGGATTCCCGGGCTTGCATGCCCCGGCGCCGCCGAGCATAGCGGATCAAGGCGTTCGCCGCATCGCCCAGCGCGCTGCACCCTGGGCGATGCTGTTGGCGTCCGAGGCCGCAATCCGCAGCTCAGCAAGGCCGGGCAGCTGACGCGCCACCGTTGCACGCAGCAGCTCGGTCACGACGCCGTGCTGCGCCGCAGTTGGCCAGTGCAAAGCCAACGTCGTGATGCCATAGGCCGCCACCAGCCCGCGAGCCAGCAACGCCGCCTGATCCGCCATCCGCTGCAGCACGGCGCGCGCCATCGGATCTCCCGCTTCGGCTCGGCCCGCGAGGTCCGCGCCACCCTGACCGGCAGATGCCGGCAAGTGCGCTAGGGCCGCCGTACGGGCGAGCGCCGTCGGGCCCAAAAGGGTGTGCGCGCATCCGCGACCGCCGCACGGACAACGCTCGCCTGCGGGATCGAGCGGCCAGTGGTCCACATCTGGATCGCGACCATTGGCGTGCAGCGGCTTGCCGTTCAGCCAGATGCCGACATGCAGCGCCTCGCCAAGCGACAGCAGCGCCACGTCGCGGCGGCCGCGCCAACTACCTTGCGCAAACACCGTCATCAGCGCACAGGTCCCTGCGCCGGCGACACGACACGGCAGCCCGGTGGCGCGGGCGATGACCCTCGCAAAGTCGGCCGCGGCATCGAACGTGCGATCGCGAATCGCGAGGCCGATGCCCTGGGGTCGGCGGCGGCCGCGAGCCATCAACACGCCGCAAGCCTCGGCGATCGCCGCCGCATCAGCTCGGGCCAACGTCTGCCGGACATCGACAACGCCTTTGTCCGCTTCGGTCACGACCACGCGCGCGCCGTCGTCGCGCAAGTCGACGCCGATACACGGCCCGATGGGTCGCGCCATCACTGGCCCGGCCGCGGTCGCTGCCGCCACGCTTCAAAGGTCAAAAGTGCCCACAGCACCTTGCGGTGGTCCACCTTGCCGGCTACGTGCTCGTCGATGAGGTGCGTCACGACCTGGGCATCCAGCAAGCCGCTCTGGCGCACGCGATGCTCGGCCAGCACGTCGCGCATCCACCCCTGCAGCGGCCCGCGCAGCCACGCCCCCAGCGGCACCCCAAAGCCCTTCTTGGGCCGCTGCACGATGTCGGCCGGTAGCTTGTCGGCCGCAAGTTGCCGCAGCGCCCACTTGGCGGTGCGGCCGCGCAGCTTGTGGTGAGTCGGCAGCGCCCGCGCAAAAGCGACCAGGTCCGGATCGAGCAGCGGCGCGCGCGCTTCGAGGCTGTGCGCCATCGACGCCCGGTCGACTTTTTGCAGCACCCCGTCGGCCAGGTAGTAGCGCGCATACAGCCCCGCCAGCGCATCGTAGTCGTCGCGCGCCGGCAGCCGCCAGGCCTGCCAGGTCTGGTCCATGTGCAGCGCCAGGTCCGGTCGCGCCGGGCCGGCGCTGTCGTCCTGCGAAGTCAGGGCTGCGCGCGCATCGCCAGACAATAGCCCACGGGCGCGGTCGATCGGCCAGCCGCCGATCCAGGCAAAGTGACGTAGCGCGATGGGCTGACCCAAGCCGGTGACAAAGCGCTTGGCCTGGTAGTCCAGGCTCCAGTTCTTGTGCGAGACCGGCAGGCGATCGACCATGGCCTGCAGCGGTCGATGCAGCAGCGACACGCCCACGGCGTCGCACGCCTTGCCGACGCGATGACCGGCAAAGCTCGGATAGCCCAGGAACCACTCGTCGCCACCGTCGCCGCCCAACGCCACTGTCACCTTTTCGCGCGCAAAGCCGCATAGGAACCACGTCGGCACGATGCTCGGGTCGGCGAGCGGCTGATCCAGGCGCGACAGCACTTCGGGAACCAGCGACAGGCTCTTTTCGGCCGTCAGCACGCGCTCGTGGTGTCGCGTGCCCAGGTGACGGGCGACCGCGCGGGCGTGGCTGGCCTCGTCAAAGCTCGGATCGTCAAAGCCGATGGCAAAGGTGTCGATGTCGCCGGCCGATCGCACCTGGGCCGCAGCCCACGCCACCAGCGACGAGTCGATTCCGCCCGACAGGAAGATGCCGAGCGGCACTTCGGCCATCAGCCGACGCTCGGTGGCGACGACCAGCAAGCGCTGCAGCTCGGCCTGGGCCGCGGCCGGATCAGCCGGCGCAAGGTCCAGATCCGCCGGTCGCGGCGGGTGCCACAGGCCTTGGGTCAGGATGGGCTTGCCTCCGTTGGCGCTCCACAGCCAGAAAGCGCCGGGTTCGACGGCGTGGACCTGGCGCAGCATCGACCGCGGCGCGGCGACGAAATCGAGCACCAGCAGCGACAACAGCCCATGCGGATCGATGGTGTCGTCGACCGCAGGGTGGGCGCGCACCGCCGCCAGTTCGGTGCCAAACACCAAGGTGTCGCCGTGGTCGCAGACACCGACGAACAGCGGCTTCTTGCCAAACCGGTCGCGGGCTAGCAGCAGCTGCCGGCGGTGGCCGTCCCAGATGGCCAGGTCGAACATGCCGTTGCAGCGCTGCAAGAGGCTGGTACCCCACTCTTCCCAGCCGTGAACCAGGACTTCGGTATCGCTGCGGGTGGCGAAGGTGTGGCCCGCAGCCTGCAGTTGTCGCCGCACTTCCAGGTGAGGGTCGATCTCGCCGTTGAAGACGATCTGCACGGCTCCGTCTTCGTTGCCCATCGGCTGATGGCCGCCGGCCAGATCGACGATCGACAGCCGCGCGAACCCGAGCACGCAGCCACCTTGAACGGCGACGTCTTCGGCTAGCACAGGGTCGCGCCAGATGCCGCGGTCGTCCGGACCGCGGTGGTGCAGCAAGTCGCGCATGGCCGCCACCCGCGCCACCGCAAACGGGTCCACCCGCTCTTGCCGCACCGAGACCAGCCCGGCGATGCCGCACATGGGTCTGCTCGGCTAGGCGCGGCTGGGCGTGCCGACGTTGATGCGTTCGCGCACGAAGTAGGTGGGCTTGCCCTGGCTCTCATAGTAGGTGCGCATGTTCAGCTCGGCGAGCAGGCCAAAAAGCAGCAGCTGCATGCCGCTCAGTAAGAAGAAGATGCCGACCAGGAACATCGGCTGATCTTTGACGAAAATGCCGAAACCAAACTTCTGGACCAGTGTCCAAAGTAGCGCCGAGCCACCCAGCCCGAAACACGCAAACGCAAACCGGCCAAAGAAGTAGGTCGGCTTGGTCGCGTAGGCCAGCAAAAACCGCACGGTGATGAGATCGAGCACCACGCGGAAGGTCTTGGAGAGGTTGTACTTGCTCTGGCCCCAGCGGCGGGCGTGGTGGCGCACGGGCAACTGGGCAATACGCGCGCCGGCCATGGCAGCAAACGCGGCGATGAAGCGGTGGGCCTCGCCGTACAGGCGCACGTCGTGCAACACCTCGGCGCGGAAGGCCTTGAGCGTGCAGCCATTGTCTTTGAGTTCGACGCCGGTGACGCGGGCGATGATGCGGTTGGCGATGCGCGAGGGGATGACCACCGTCAGCGCTTTGTCCTGGCGTTTTTCGCGGATGCCGGCGACGAGGTCATAACCTTCGTCTAGCTTGGCAACCAGCATCGGGATGTCGCCGGGATCGTTCTGTAAGTCGGCGTCGATGGGGCAGATGACCTCGCCCGCGGCATGCGCGAAGCCGGCCGCCATCGCCGCCGTCTGGCCAAAGTTGCGGCGAAAGCGCACGACCTTGACCCGCGGATCCCGCACAGCCAGGCCGCGCAGCACCTCGAACGAGCGGTCTTTGCTGCCGTCGTCGACGTAGATGGCTTCCCAAGTCTTGCCCCACGGCTCCAGCGCCGCGACTACCGCCTCGTGCATGGGGCCGACCGACTCGTCTTCGTTGTAGACCGGCACCACCAGCGACAAGAACGGGCGGGTCGTGGCGGCGGGCATATCGGGAAGCGTCGGAGATCGGTTCATCGGGCGCCGATGGTAGCCAAGTTGACGGCGCGGTGTCACCGATCGGAGGGGGGCTTTGTTCAGATGCTTGAAATCACGCAGAAACCTCTGTTGGTCTGCGCAGCCATAGGAACACCTCGCGGTTGCCTTTGGGCCCGGGGACGCCGGCAGGCGCCGATCCCAGCACTTGAGCGCCTGCGACACGGGCCGCTGCCTCGACCCGACCAACGATGGCAGCGCACAAGGCTGGGTCCGAGACCACGCCGCCCGGCGGCACTTCGCCGCGCTCGGCCTCAAACTGCGGCTTGACCATCAGCAACAGGTCGCCTCCTGGCCGCACCAGTGGGATCAGGCTGCCCAGCAACGGACGCAGACCGATAAAGCTCAGGTCCGCGACCAAGAGGTCGGGCGCAAACGGCAGATCGGCCGGGCACAGGTCGCGGGCATGGCAGCGGTCCTTCACGATCACTCGCGAATCCTGGCGCAGGCGCTCGTGCAGCAAGCCGCGGCCGACGTCGACAGCCACCACCGCCAAGGCGCCGCGCTGCAGCAGGCAGTCCGTGAAACCGCCGGTCGAGGCGCCGACGTCCACGCAGTGCAGACCTGCAACGTCGATGGACAGCGCGTCGAGCGCGCCAGCTAGCTTTTCGCCCCCGCGCGAGACATAACGGCCCGGTGCGTGCTTGAGGCGGACCGCGACGTCGTGCTTGACCAGCTGGCCGGGCTTGTCGGCGCGGTGATCGCCCACCACCACGTCGCCGGCCAGCACCAGCGCTTGGGCCGCATGCAGGTCATCGGCCAGGCTGCGCGCGACCAGCAGCGCGTCGAGGCGCAGTCGCGGTTGTGACAAAGTGCTAGCGCGCGTCAAAGGGCTCGGCACGCGGAACGGCGGCCGTGCCGGCAAGCTGCTCGACCTTGAGCTCGGCGGCATCCAGGATCGCGGCAGCCTGCTTGGACAAGCCCATGCCGCGCTCAAAGGCGGTCAGGCTCTGCTCCAGGGGCAGTTGCCCAGACTCGAGCTGGCCGACGATCTTTTCGAGTTCGCCGACGAGATCCTCAAAGCGCGGCGCGGGTTCGGTAGCGGAGTCGGGTGCAGGCATCGCAGTTTCCACGGCAGGTCGAAGGCAGGGACGCTACTTTACACCCGGATCGCCCCCTGTGCTACGGTACGGGGCCCGGTCGCGCGCCGACCCATGGATCTGCCGATGTCGCCGCCCGCGCCGAGCCAGCCGATCGCCCCGCCGCTCTATGATCGCCCGGAACAGCTCGCCGAGGTCGTGCAGGCGGTCGCGGCGGCCGACCGGGTGGCGATAGATACCGAGTTCCACGGTGAACGCAGCTATTACCCGCGGCTGATGCTCCTGCAGGTGGCGACGGCCGACGGCGTGTGGCTGCTCGACCCGCTGGCGCTCGATTTGCGTCCATTGGTTCAGCAGTTGGCGACCGGTCGGGCGCTGGTGGTCGGGCACGCGCTCAAGAACGACCTGCGGATCTTGTGGACGGCCTACGACGCGGCATTTGCGCGGGTGTTCGATACGCAGTTGGCGGCCGCTTTCTTGGGCTGCGGTTTGCAGATGGGGCTGGCGCACCTCGTGCAACGTGTCGCCGGTGTCCACCTCGCCAAAGGCGAGCAGATGGCGGACTGGAACCAGCGGCCGCTGCCGCCCAAGCTCCGCCAGTACGCCGGAAACGACGTTGCCTACCTGCTGCAGGTGCACACCGAGCAGGCGCGGCGGCTGGCTGAGCTTGGCCGGGCCGACTGGCTGGCCGAAGAATGCCAGGCGCTGTGCGATACGCGCCTCTACGACCGCGATCCGGCGGCCGCGGGCGATCGGGTGGCGGGCGCGCGGCGCATGGATCCGAGCGAAGCCGGGGTGCTGTACGCCGTCGCGGCGCTGCGCGAAACCATGGCGCAGCAGGACGACGTGGTACCGCATTTTCTGGTCACCGACGAGGCACTGGTCGCCTTGGCGCGCGCAAAGCCGCACAGCGCCAAAGAGATCCACGCCGATCGCCGACTGCAGACCCGCGCCATCCAGAAGTACGCCGAAAAATGGGTCCAAGCCGTGGCGCATGGATTGGCCAACCCACTCAAGCGTCCGCCCGGGCGGCCGCCACCGCCGCCGCAGCTGGAGGCGGTTGCCAGCGCAGCGATGCTGCTGGTCGGCGAGCTTGCCAACGAGAGTGGCATCGCGCCACAGCTGCTGACCAAGCGCGAGTCGCTCATCGAGGCGCTCCGCGAGGGGCCAGGGTCGTGCGACGAACTGGCCGACCATGCCGGCCTGCACGGCTGGCGCCGCGAGCTGGTCGCGCCACGGCTGTGGCAGCTGCTGACGGGCGAATTGGCGCTGCGCTGTCAGCTGGGTGGCGAGGCCGGGTTTCGGTTGGCGGTGGCGTAGGAGTCGCCGGTGGCCCGGCAGCACCGCAGCGACTACGATCCAAGCGCCCCGGCAGCGCCCGGACTGAGCACACCGATGCGATCCACGCTGAACATCCTGGCCCTGGTGGCTGCGGTCTGCACGGTGCCGTCGGCCTGCGCAGTCAACCCCGTTCCGACTCCGGCCACCGAAACCAAGCTCGCGACGGACCGTTCGACGGGCGGCGCAAAGGCACAAGACGCCGCAGCCAGCTCGGACGCGACGACTCGCAGCCCCGACACGGAAGCCGCCAACCCGAACGCAGCCTGGGACGGCGCAGGCGCGGACACGGGCACCGTGGATGCAGCGGTGGACGCCGCGCCGGCCGACACTGCGGCGCCCGCAGACAGCGGCAATGGCGACGCTTCAACGGCCGACTGTGCAGTGCCGACGACCGCTGGCCACCACGAGCCGAGCTGCGCGGGCATCGTCTACGACCTGCACGTCCCGGCGACCTGCACCGCCAACCCCTGCGGCCTGGTGGTCGACGTGCACGGCCTGACCATGTCGGGCGAGATGCAGGACAACAACACCGGCATGCGCAAGCTCGGCGAAAAGCACGGCTACGTGGTGCTGCAACCCAACGCCAACCCGGCGCCGCCGGGCGCGTCTTGGACCCCCAATGAAGACGACCAGAAGATTCTCGACTATCTGCAGGCAGTGATTGGCAAGCTCAGCGTCGACAAAAAGCGAATTCACTTCACGGGGTTTTCGCAGGGCGGCTGGATGAGCTGGCGCATGCTGTGCAAGCAACCGCAGCTGTTCGCGTCGATAGCGCCGGGCGCCGGCTGTTCATTTCTGGGCACGGAGGGCTGCACGTTCGATGGCAAGCAACTGCCGGCGGTCGAGCTGCCGGTCTTGTACATGCACGGCACCAAAGACGTCCTGCAGGGCTTTGACTGCGCGAAGAAGCAGCTTGAAGCGGTAACGAAGGCCTGGGGGCTGCAGCTAACGAAGACGGTCAGTCAGGACGACAAGCACATCTGGCAGCGCTACGCCTCGGCCAAGGGCACGGTGTTCGAGTTCATCCAGCACGACTACGCGGCGAGTTCGTTCCTCTTGCAGGGCCACTGCTACCCCGGCAGCGACGACCAGTCGCCCAAAGAGCCGGGCCAGATTGCCGGGTTCGGCTGCAAAGGCTCCAACGCGTTCCACTGGGGCGAGGCCGCGATAGCGTTTTTCATCGCGCACCCGAAGCCGTAGACGGCCAATTGCCGCGTATTTTTGGCAGCTTTGTTGCCGAGCCTGCGCATTGGCCGCTTGGCAACCCGTGACAACCCGCCCCCCCTGCCCTAACATGCGCGCCCCCGCGGCCTCCGCAATACTAAAAAAGCGAACGATTCCAAAATGTTGACTGTTTCCGAAGTCAGTAAGACCTACGCCGGCAAGAAGCTGTTCATCGACGTGTCGACCGCATTCGCGCCCGGCAACCGCTACGGCCTGTCCGGGCCAAATGGCGCGGGCAAGTCCACTTTCATGAAAATCCTGGACGGCGGACTCGATCCAGACCGGGGCACGGTGTCGCGGCCACGCAAGACGGCATTCCTCAAGCAAGATCACACCTTGTACGACGATCACACGGCCATCGACACCGTGATGATGGGCAACGCTGCGCTGTGGCAGGCGCTGCAGGCGCAAAAGGTCATCTACGAGTCAGGCGATCACGGCGACGAAGCCGGCATGAAGCTGGCCGAGCTCGAGGGTGTCATCGCCGAAGAAAATGGCTACATGGCCGAGTCCGAAGCCGAAGAACTGCTGCAGGGCCTGGGTCTGGACCAGGACAAGGCGCAGTTGCCGATGCGCGAGCTGTCCGGCGGCTTCAAGCTTCGGGTGCTGCTCGCGCAAGCGCTGTTCGGCCAACCCGACTGCCTGCTGCTCGAC